>NZ_CP102589.1:730866-1041732 GCF_032818155.1 Niallia taxi | reverse complement strand
GGTATTCCAATATCCGGTCAACCATCTGTTCAATCGTTTGGGACGTGATTTCAACACCATGCTCAGGACATACTGGTCTGCCGATTCTTGCATATAATAAACGCAAATAATCGTAAATTTCCGTAACTGTTCCTACAGTGGATCTTGGATTTCGACTTGTTGTTTTTTGATCAATCGAAATAGCAGGAGAAAGCCCCTCAATCGAGTCAACATCCGGCTTATCCATCTGGCCGAGGAATTGGCGGGCATATGCTGATAATGACTCCACATAGCGCCTTTGTCCCTCTGCATAAATGGTGTCAAAGGCCAGAGAGGATTTCCCTGAGCCTGACAGTCCAGTTATCACAACAAGCTTATCCCTTGGTATCGTGATATCAATATTTTTAAGATTATGTGCTCTTGCACCTTTTACAATCAATTTATCCTTTGCCATTTAAGCCTTCACCCCTCTGCCTTAAGCTCAAGAAGCAAATCGCGAAGCTCTGCAGCCCTTTCGAAATTGAGAGCCTTTGCAGCTTCCTTCATTTCTGCTTCCATTTGTGCAATCATTGCTTCTTTGTCTTTTTTCGTTAACTTTTCCAGCTTGGCAGATGCAGAATACTCTTCTGGTTCCTCTGCAGCCTGTGTTGCTCTGATTGAATCTCTGATGCCTTTTTGGATGGTTTGCGGTGTGATGCCGTGCTTCTCGTTGTATTCCTCTTGCATAGCTCGACGGCGTTTCGTTTCATTTATCGCTATCTCCATGGATTTTGTCATCTTATCTGCGTACATAATGACATGCCCATTTGAGTTTCTTGCCGCACGCCCGATTGTTTGAATCAGCGAACGCTCAGAACGAAGGAAGCCCTCTTTGTCTGCGTCCAAAATAGTCACAAGGGATACCTCCGGAATATCAAGCCCTTCCCGCAACAGATTAATACCTACAAGTACATCATATTTGCCTAAACGGAGCTCACGGATAATTTCAATCCGCTCCAATGTCTTCACTTCAGAATGGAGATATTGAACCTTAATACCGATTTCCTTCAGATAATCCGTCAGGTCCTCAGACATTTTTTTCGTTAAGGTAGTAACCAATACCCTTTCATTCTTCTTAATACGCTCTTGAATTTCACCGATTAAATCATCTATCTGACCTTCTATCGGACGGATATCTATCGTTGGGTCAAGCAATCCTGTCGGTCTGATAATCTGTTCAATCATTTCTGGAGTATGCTCAATTTCATACGGACCAGGTGTTGCCGAAACACAAATCATCTGATTTATATGCTCCTCAAATTCACCAAAAGTTAATGGTCTGTTGTCCAATGCAGACGGCAAGCGGAAGCCATGGTCAACAAGCACCCCTTTACGCGCTTGGTCTCCGTTGTACATTCCCCTTACTTGCGGCAATGTAACATGGGACTCGTCAATGACAAGCAGGAAGTCTTTTGGAAAGAAGTCCAATAATGTATATGGTGTGGAGCCTGGCGGCCTTAAAGTCAAATGGCGGGAGTAGTTTTCAATACCCGAACAGAAGCCCATTTCCCTCATCATTTCCAAGTCATAACGGCAGCGCTGTTCAAGGCGCTGAGCCTCTAACAGCTTATTGTCCTCTCTTAGCTTTTCTAGCCGTTCGTCCAGCTCTTTTTCGATATTCTCTATTGCTATTTTCATTTTTTCTTCTCGTGTAACGAAGTGGGAAGCCGGGAATATGGAAACATGATTCCTTTCTCCATAAATCTCTCCTGTCAATGCATCTACTTCACGAATGCGGTCGATTTCATCTCCAAAAAACTCTACTCTAATGCAGCGCTCGTCACGAGATGCAGGAAAGATTTCGACGACATCTCCTCTTACGCGGAATGTTCCCCGCTTAAAATCAATATCATTACGGTCATATTGAACATCCACAAGCCTGCGAAGAAGCTGGTTGCGTTCAATCTCCATACCTGTTCTTAACGAAACAACCATTTCCTTGTACTCTTCAGGAGAACCTAAGCCATATATACAGGAAACGCTGGCAATGATGATAACATCCTCCCTCTCAAACAGCGAGGCTGTAGCCGAGTGACGAAGCTTATCTATCTCATCATTGATACTTGCATCCTTCTCTATGAAGGTATCTGTGCTTGGCACATATGCTTCTGGCTGATAATAATCATAATAGCTGACAAAATACTCAACAGCATTATTCGGGAAAAACTCCTTAAATTCACTGTAAAGCTGACCTGCTAGTGTTTTGTTATGTGCAATAATTAATGTCGGTTTTTTTACCTCTTTGATGACATTGCTGACAGTAAATGTTTTCCCTGTCCCTGTAGCACCAAGGAGCGTTTGGATTTTCTTGCCTGAATTTATTCCAGAAACGAGCTCTTTAATTGCCGCCGGCTGGTCCCCTTGAGGGGAATATTTAGAAACTAATTCGAATTCTTGGCTCACTGTAATCCTCCTGTTTCATTTATCTGTAAGGTAAGTATCTTAAGGTTCACCAGTTTTAAAATTGTAGCTTTATATGTAAATGTTCAGGAAACATTCTATAAACGCACACCGTTTTTCCTAATCGAAATGTAAGAAATTGATATATCACCATTCTACCACAAACTGCCCTATTCAAACCAACAATATGCGAACGAATATTCCCCTTTTTATTTTTTTCTTCTTCTTTTATTATGATGGCTTTACAAACTTGTATGCTCTTCCGAAAAAAAAGAATGGCCTCCCTAAAAGATGATTTCTCCACAAAGGATAATATCACCTGGCAGGAAGGCCATTTTTTTCTATGTTTATTCAGCTGGTTTAGCCGCACGTTTTATTAACCTATGACTAAGCCAAAATCCCGCTGTGAGGGAGAATGAATCAATTACAATCAGCAAAAGAGAATTCGTATAGCCTTTGTACGCAGAGGCAGCGATCAGTGCAACAGTCAGCACTAAGGCAAGTACACGGTTGTACGCTACCCTTGTAAAAAGCAATACTAATAATCCAGGAAAAATGAGTGCTGCTAAATAGATCATTTTATAATGATACACCTCTTTTTTGCTTGAGCGTTAATTATCCTTCATTAACCGTAATCCCCAGTCTTGACAATGCACTGGCAAGGTTGTTGAAAATTGGAATTTTACTAAAGTCTACACCTAGCTGGATTGCCGTCTGTGCCACTTCTGGACGCAAGCCGGATAGATAAGCACTAACCCCAATAAGGTTCAATGCATGGATAACATGAAAGATTTGCTGTGCTACCATTGTATCAATTATCGGTACTCCCGATAAGTCAATAAATAGTTTTTCCATATTGTTATTATTACATTGCTTCAGTGTAGTTTCCATAATAATATTTGCTCTTTGTGTATCAATATCGCCAATTAATGGAAGCACCCCTATTCCCTTTGTAATTGGAATAACAGGGCTGCTTAATTCATAAATTGTCTCCTGCTGTGCGGAAAGCTGATGATGCTTAAACTTATCATAGTATTCAATAAAAATATTTGTAAAAATATCAAAAGCATAGTTTGCTAGACGCAGCCAGTTGAACATATTACTAACTGTCAAATGCTCACCAGATTCCTCAGCAAATTTTTGAATATACTTAAACAAGATTGATTTAACACAAGTAAGCTGCTCTATTGATTCCAAAATCGGCACAAGGTCTTGTGATCTTTGTTTTGCAACCTTTACAGCCCATTCAGCAATGCTTGTTCGATAGACGTCTTCCTCTGAATTAAAGACATGAAGAACGTTTTTCATCAATGTTTGAAAGCTGCTAATTAGTTCTTCCCTAATTGGCTGTCCCTCTTCAATTTTATAAAAAACAGAATCGCTTGCGCTTAATGTTTTAATCCATTCCTCTGCCATAAATTCTATATGTTCATTTAAATAGATGTATAGTTTTTGTTTGCAATCTGACACGTAATCCCCTCCTGAAAGTTTGCGACGGTCCAATCTTTAAAATTGCGAGTTTTTATCTTTTAATCACTATCTAGAAGGATATCTCCATAGTAATTGTACTATAAAAAGCCCGTATCTTAACAGAAAAGGAGCTTGTCCGTATGAATCAAATGCATTTTACAGCTGTTGACCAAACTTTAAGAAAGGAATTACCTCATTTGCAGTTTGCAGCATTTATATTTTATATAGGTCTAAGAAATACTTAGTTTTTTATAAGTCCTGTGGCAATAACTTGAAAAAGCGGCTTAACAGATGAAGATCTTTTTTTAGCATTGCTCAACATGACAATAATTTCATTCAATTCTTGCGGAGAAAGTTCTTCAATTATCCAATCTGCCAACTCCTGATGGCTTATAGATATGTTCTGAAAAGGAATTTTGATTGTCCGACATTGCATAAGCTCTTTTCTGAGTATATTCATATGATATTCATATTTTGATAACCCATTTTGTTCAACTTGATTAACCCTCTGTGTACGATCCTCTTTATACATAGCTGCACCTCACTTTGGTTACATACAATTGTAGACGTTTTAGTTTCAGTAACTTCTTTATTCAAGTGTAAATATATCTACTTGATAAGTAGAGGTCAATCATGAAAGGCAGTATCCTCCTTATATGGAAGGAAATTAGGAATAATGTCGTATGCCGCCTAGGGATATAGTCTATTCCGCTCTAAATTAATATAAGGTAGAATTTACTATATATTTTACATATTAATTTTACCCTGTTTCTACGTTCATACACTCCAATGCTTCATGATTTCTAGGAGGAGGAATCAATATGGATATTGAAAAAATAAAAACAAAATACATCGGAACGAAAATAAATGAAGATATCTTTTCAAATTCCACTGAAGGTCTTTTACTATTAAAAAAAGGCGCTGTTTTGGATGATACCCATATTGAACTGCTTATAAACCACAAAGTAGATATTAATTCTTTAAATTTTTTATCTGAGGCCTACAAGCCCTTATCCGTTGAGGATGCTTACTTGACGCTTATTGAGCAAGTAAAAGAAACATTTTCCGCTATAATCACTAAAAGTGAGGATGGTCTAGAGAAAATGCTCTTAGACTATGAAAATTTGATAGAATTAGCGATACAAGACATTTCTATTTTAGATATAATTCTCGATGAATCTCTTGCAAGCAGCTCTATTTATAAGCATAGTATTAATGTAGGTATCATATCCGCTCTTATTGGCAATACGTTAGGATACTCCGCAAAGAACTATCATTTATTAAGCCAAATGGGTTTATTTCACGATATTGGTATGCTCCTGATAAATGAAGATATCCTTCACAAAAAGACAAAGCTGACACATTCTGAATATAAAGAAATCCAAAAACATACAACATTAGGAAAAAGCATTCTTTTTTCTATTAATTCATTAGACATTATCATTTCAAGAACAGCACTGCTCCATCATGAGAAAATTAACGGTAACGGCTATCCTTATAACCGCAAGGAAAAGGATATTCCATTCATGATTCAAATTATTTCAGTTGCTGACATTTTTAACAGTATGTGCTCCAATCCTTGGCACCAAAAGAAAAAAACCTATTTTGAAGCGATAAACGAATTGGTTGACGAAGCTCATGGGAATTCTTTGAACCCAGCCATCGTTATTCCGTTTGCTTCCTACCTCATGCGAAAACAGCTTTTTAACAAAGTAACACTAACAACTGAGCAAACAGCGGAAATTATTTTTATCCACCAAAATGAGCCTCATCTGCCACTAGTTCGTATTAAAGATGATTATTTAGATTTAAGAAAAACGTCCTCTATAAAAATAAAAGGACGAGCATAACGGTTGGGTCAGGAAAACAGCTAAAAAAACACAAAAAAGGCACAGATAATCTGCGCCTTTTTTTTTGCATTCTTAAACTCCTTTATATGCTTTACGGTATATTTCTGCTAAATCAGTAACTAATGGCAGCTTAGGATTTGCTGTTGTACATTGATCTTCAAATGCTCTATCTGCCAAATAATCTACTTTTTCCTCGAAGGCTTCCTTTTCAACACCGTTAGCAGCAATGCTCATCGGAATATTCAGCTCCTTAGCCAAGCTGATGACTGCTTTGATAAAGCTGTCTACTCCCTGCTCTGTCGTATTTGCAGGCAGACCTAATATTCTTGCTAACTCAGCATAACGCTCATCTGCTTTAAAATGCTCATATTTAGGAAATGCTGTAAATTTTTTCGGTTTTTCTGCATTATAGCGGATTACATGTGGCATTAAAATGGCATTGGAACGCCCGTGAGCAATATGGAACTCTGCCCCTAATTTATGTGCCAAGCTATGGTTAATTCCCAAAAAGGCATTAGCAAATGCCATTCCTGCTATGGTGGAGGCATTATGCACCTTCTCCCGTGCCTCTTCGTCAGACCCATTGCGATAAGCTCGCGGCAAATATTCAAAAATTAATTGTACTGCTTTAACAGCCAATCCATCTGTGTAATCATTCGCCATATTGGAAACATAAGCCTCTACTGCATGTGTCAATACATCCATGCCCGTGTCAGCAGTTACAGCCGGAGGAACTGTCATAACAAATTGTGGATCAATGATGGCAACATCTGGTGTTAACTCATAGTCTGCGAGCGGGTATTTAATATTATTCTCCTTATCTGTAATAACAGCGAAAGAAGTTACCTCAGAGCCTGTTCCGGAAGTTGTCGGTATTGCGACAAACTTAGCTTTGCCTCCAAGACTCGGATACTTGTAGACTCTTTTTCTAATATCAAGAAATTTTTGTTTTAATCCAAAGAAATCCTCCTCAGGATGCTCATAGAAAAGCCACATTCCTTTCGCTGCATCCATTGGTGAACCGCCGCCTAATGCTATGATGCAATCAGGCTGGAATTTAGCCATCATTTCTGTTCCTCTTGCAACAGTGTCGAGAGATGGATCTGGCTCAACATCTGAAAATACTTCGACTTGGATAAGGTCGGATCTTTGTCTTAAATGATGCAGTACCTTATCCACATAGCCAAACTTAACCATATAAGGGTCTGTAACAATGAACACCCTTGAAATCTCCTTCATTTTCTGTAAATATTGGACTGAATTTTTTTCAAAGTAAATTTTCGGCGGAATTTTGAACCATTGCATATTAACATTCCTTTTAGCAAGTTTTTTTATATTCAGCAAATGCACATCTGTTACATTCGTGGCAACAGAGTTTTTTCCATAAGAGCCGCACCCTAATGTCAAGGAAGGCATGAAGGCATTATATATATCACCGATTGCTCCTTGAGAGGACGGGGCATTGCTGATGATGCGGCATGCTTTCATCCTTAAAGCAAACCTCTTCGTTACCTCCTCATCCTCTGAATGAATGACAGCAGAATGCCCTAATCCTCCAAACTCAAGCATTTCCTCCGCACGCTTAAGCCCTTCTTCTGTTGAGTCTGCTTTATAGCAGGCAAGCACAGGGCTGAGCTTTTCCCTTGAAAGAGGATATGCTGGACCAACTCCATCCAGTTCTGCGATGAGAATTTTTGTTTCTTCATGCACTTCGACTCCTGCCATTGCGGCAATATCATAGGCTGATTTACCGACAATATCAGGATTGACTGCACATGTGTTTACATTAATGACGAGCTCTTCCACTTTCTTTTTTTCTGCTTCATTTAAGAAGTGACAGCCGTTACGAATAAGCTCGGTTCTTACCTCTTCATAAATTTCCTTATCAACGATAACTGCCTGTTCAGATGCACAAATCATACCATTATCAAATGTTTTAGAAAGAATTAAATCATTGACAGCACGCTTTACCTTTGCTGTTTTTTCAATATAACAAGGCACATTCCCTGCACCTACGCCAAGCGCCGGCTTTCCGCAGCTATACGCAGATTTAACCATTCCCGGACCGCCTGTTGCCAAAATTAAAGAAATGCCTGGATGGTTCATCAATGTCTTAGTCGTTTCAATGGAAGGCTTCTCTATCCACTGGATGCAATTTTCAGGAGCGCCTGCTTTTATAGCAGCATCTCGTAAAATTCTTGCGGCTTCACTGCTGCAGCGCTGTGCTGATGGATGGAAAGCAAATACAATCGGGTTACGTGTTTTTATGGCAATAATGGCTTTAAACATCGTTGTAGATGTGGGATTCGTTACAGGAGTAACACCTGCAATAACACCAATTGGATCAGCTATTTCAACAACTCCTGCCGATTCATCATCTCTTATGATTCCGACCGTTTTGTCATATTTAATACTGTGATAAATATATTCTGTTGCGAAAATATTTTTCGTTATTTTATCCTCATAAATGCCTCTCCCAGTTTCTTCAACTGCAAGCTTAGCTAAATACATATGCTTATCAAGACCTGCCAAGGCCATTTCCTTCACAATTTGATCAATCTTAGTCTGATCCAGCTCATAAAACTCTTTGAGCGCCTTCTTGCCTTTTGCAGCAATATCATCAATGATAGCTTGCACGTCATTCGCTTCCTGTTTTGTTTTAACATCCTTTTCGACAGTCGACATTCCTAATCCCTCCAGATTTGTACTTTGTGAATAATTTCACATAAGTCTTTAAAAGAAAAACCGTCATGTCTAATATATTGACCCGGTTTGCAATTAAAGATTTAAATAATGGAAATTTCATCCTGTAAAACCATTTTTTCTTCTTACAAGCATATCTTAATCCCTTTTGTACCAGTCCGCAATAGGTTTAGAAAACTTTGTTCAACATTTCACAAAGTTATTCACTTTTTGTTCACAAGTTGCATATTTCTTTAATTTCTCCTATACTTATCGAGTGATAAGTCATTTTAATGGGTATTAGAAAGGAAACAAAATGAAAAGGAATCACACTGAGCTGCCTTCACAAACACAGGATACACACCATTTGATCATCAAGGCAGCAACAAAATTATTTATGGAGCTTGGATATCGGGCAGTCAGCACAAGGAAAATCGCGGCAGAATGCGGGATAACCCAGCCTGCTTTATACCACCACTTTCAGAATAAGCAAGAAATTTATATAGAGGTCTTAAAGGCTTCCATCCTTCAGACAGAGAACTATCTTACCAAGATAGCTAGAGATTTTCCTGACATAAAGCAGCGCATCTTTCATCTGTCCTGTTATTTCATGCAAAATTATCAAGAGGATTTAATGCAAATGTTTCATGATCTTCATCATGAAATGCCGGAAGATGTCAAACAGGTTATCAATAGCCATTGGCAAAAGGGCTTCCTTTCACCGATTATTCATATGTTCGAGGAGGCAGTTTCCAAAAAGGAAATTGGTTCATTTGAGGCTATAGACAGCAGCAGCTTTGAAGTTTCTCTCCTTTTGTTGAACATGATTAAGTCAGCTCTCCTTCCAGATTTTATGAAAAGCTTAACTGAATCGGAGCAAAAAGCCATCGTTGAAAAGAAAGCTAGACTCATCGTCCAAATATTTTTAAGTGGAATTGCAGAAAAAAACGGCTGAGTTTCACTCTTATATGCATGCTGTTTCTACACCATTACAGAAGCAGCATAATATTTTTTTGATTACCTTATCATTTGATAAGCTGTTTTTTTCATCTCAGCTTATCAGTTGATAAGTTCATCATATAAACTAATCTAAAGGAGCTAAATACAGTGAAAAATCTTATCCCTACTGTTTTTCGTTTTGTTTCAGGTAAAACAGGAAGATGGTTAACCTTGCTTGCATGGATCTGTCTTGTCCTTGTTTTGAGCCTGACATTGCCACAAGCAAGCTCACAAAAAAACGAGCTTGCGGCAAATTTGTCTGAGAATTCTCCTTCTCAAGAGGCAGAAGCAATTATTAATAAAGAATTCCCAAATGAACAAGGTACACCAGCACTTATTACCTTTCATCGAGAAGCTGGCCTTACAGATGAGGATTTAACGCAAATACAGGAATTAGCTGGTAAATTAGCGGAGAAGCCAGTTGCAAATCAACAGAGTATCGCACCGCTTCATCAGCTGCCTGTTGAAGTACTGAAGCAGCAAGTTTCAGAGGATGATACCACATTTGTTCTTGCTGTATTGTTTGAGAAGTCAGCAACAACTGCTGAATTAGAAAAAAGTCTTGAAGAGCTTCAAAACACAGCGTCCGATGTTTTTAGCACAGATCCCTTCAAAACAAAAATTGGGGATGCCGATAACCTCTCAGCAAGGACTACAGGTCCTGTCGGGATTGCAGTCGATGCAGCCGCTTTGTTTAGCCAAGGTGACTTATCCTTACTAATTGGTACTGTTATTATTGTTTTAATCTGTCTACTAGTTATTTACCGCTCTCCTATTCTAGCATTCATACCGCTGATTGGAGTTGGTATCGCCTACTTAGTGATTAGCCCAATCCTTGGGGGAATGGGAAAAGCAGGCTGGATTGAGTTCGACTCACAAAGCATTGCCATCATGACAGTCTTACTGTTTGGCGCAGGAACAGATTATTGCTTGTTCCTTATAAGCAAATACCGAAGCTTGCTAAAGGTTGAAACAAAAAAGGAAATCGCAATGGTAAATGCCCTGCGCCGTTCAGGCGGAGCTGTGGCAATGAGCGGGCTGACAGTTGTGTTCTCCCTGCTAGTTCTGTTGCTTGCAGAATATGGATCTATCCAACGGTTTGCTGTGCCCTTCAGCCTTGCAATTTTAATTATGATGATCGCAAGTTTAACACTTGTTCCAGCAATCCTAGCGATTTTTGGTAGAATATCCTTCTTCCCTTTCATGCCAAAAACCGCAGACATGGAAAAAGCAAAAAAAGCGAAGAAACCGAAAAAGACTTGGGCAATCGGGGAATTTGTCGGTAAAATCGCCGTGAAGCATCCTTGGAAGGTTACTATAATAACGACTGTATTTCTCGGCATTTTCGCCTTATTATCCTTAAAGACCGAATACACGTATGACACATTGTCTTCCTTCCCTGAAGATATGCCGTCAAGAGAGGGATTCTCAATTATTTCTGAGCATTTTTCTGCAGGTGAGCTTGCTCCAGCAGAAATTGTTGTCCAAACAGAAGGAAAAAATATATCTGTAGAAGATACATTGAACGAGCTGCCATATGTAGAGAAGGTTTCTGAGGGTGAGCAAGGAAAAGATGATGCAGGCATGCTGAAATACTCGGTAGAGCTTAACACAAATCCTTACTCAAATGAGGCAATGGAAAAGCTGCCTGACCTCCGTGAAGCTGTTGAAAAAACTCTTTCTGACAATGGTATTGCAAACAGCAGTGACAAGGTTTGGATTGGAGGCATAACCGCAGAGCAGCTTGATACGAAAGAAACAGCTGATGGTGATGCACTTCTTGTCATTCCGATTATTATTGTAATGATAGCAGTGCTATTGCTTGCATATTTGCGATCCATAACAGCGATGATTTATTTAATTGCAACAGTGCTGCTGTCTTATTTCAGTGCATTAGGCTTAGGCTGGGTCATTCTCCATTACGGATTTGGTGTTGACGCTATTCAAGGGCTGATTCCACTTTACGCCTTCGTCTTCATTGTCGCACTTGGAGAAGATTATAATATTTTCATGATTTCGAGCATTTGGAAGAAGAGCAAGGAAATGCCGCTTACCCAAGCGATTAAAGAAGGAGTCGCCGAATCTGGGGGAGTTATTACCTCAGCAGGAGTTATCCTTGCAGCCACCTTTATGGTATTAACAACATTACCGATTCAAATATTAGTCCATTTCGGAACAATTACCGCAATCGGTGTGCTTCTCGATACATTTGTTGTTCGTCCATTTTTGGTGCCTAGCATAACTGCCTTATGCAAAAAAGCTGCCTTTTGGCCAGCAACAAAACATTTGCATGAAAGTAATGAAAAAGAGAGAGAAAAGCTAGAGAACAATCAAACAGTTTAATGAATTCTAATAAAGAGAGACCTAGAAGAAGTTATCTACTAGGTCTCTTTTATACGTATTTAACACTTCCTTATTCTTCTATTAAGGTGTATGTATTAAGAATTTCATCATTAATCATTTTCCTTTCACCAAATCATTAGGGAAATTACATACAGATAAAAAATAGCATTAATAGTTGGAATATCATTATTCATAAAGAGACATGCATTTGCCTTTATCGTTACTGAAATAACTAAGAAGACTTGTCCAACTATAATGAATAATCATAGCAGCGCAACGTTTTTCTTTTCCTTTTTATTACCGACAGCATACGTGGTACCTCTTTTAACCTCTCATTTTCTCTCTGGTAAGGGTTTTGATACTACCATAGTGTATGGCGTTTTTTTGTAAATGAACAAATCATATATCCAATAAAAAAAGACGCTTTTCCAAAGAAAATACGCCTTTCTTAATGAAAAACAGACTGATTGAAGCCTGTCCTCTCTCCTATTCAATTGCATTTGCTTCTGCTGCTACTAAATATTTGTCCAGCAGTGTATCTAAATCTTTATCCACCTTGCCATCCTCTGCAAGATGGCTTGCTTTGGCTAAGGCATCGCTCCAGTTTCCGTTATCAATGGCGGTTTTTATATCCATTAATCCTGCCACTCTTTTATGTAGATCGTGCGCGGTTTTATCCTTTGGCTTCTGCTCAAGGGCAAGTTCAAGTGATAACAGAGCTTTTTTTAAGTCGCCGCTCTCTATCGCAGTTTTTGCTGCTTTCATGTCGTTTGCATATGTTTCTGAGCTGCAGCCAGCCAGAAACAGGGCCACCATGACGATTACAGCCCATTTTCTCATCCAATACCCCTCCACTGCCTGATGTCCTGTCATCAACCAGCAAGGACTAAAGGCAATCTATTTTCCCAATATAGCACACTGGTATACGCCATAATAACGCTTTATTTCTCCCACTTTTAATGTTAACAAATAATACATGACGGTCAATACTTGGGTTATACTACTTTCTTACTATCTATATGGTAAAAATAGCGAAAAATGAAAACGTTTGTATTTTTTTAAAAAAATCAGCTTAAGCCGAAGGATATTCTCCTTCGGCTTTTTGGCATTAATAAGCTTTTGCCCAATACACTAGCGCGTCTGCTTCTTTATCGCAGCATACACATTTATCACTGATTTTTTTTTGTTCAAACGGCATACATCTTGATGTTGCGCCAGTTTCTTCTTTAATGAAATCTTCGCACACTCTGTCACCACACCACATTGCTTTTATAAAGCCGGTTTTCTGTTCATTTGCCTGTTTTTTAAATGTATCGAAGTCAAGGGCAATATGGGTATTTGCTTCGCGATGCTCTGTAGCCTTTGTCAGCAGATTTCCTTGGATATCATGAAGGAGATTGGCTATTGTTTGCTCAAGCCCCTCTAATGGCACAGCAAGCTTTTCGCCTGTATCACGCCGCACAAGCACAACTTGCTTTTGCTCTATATCCTTTGGGCCAACCTCGAGTCTGACAGGAATACCTTTCATTTCATATTCATTGAACTTCCAGCCAGGCTTCTTATCACTTGCATCCAAGCCTGTACGGAAGCTCGTTTGGAGCTGGTTTTTTAGCTCGTAAGTAAAATCAAGGACGCCTTCCTTATGCTGGGCAATCGGAATAATCATCACTTGGGTCGGTGCAATCCTTGGAGGCACAACTAATCCTCTGTCGTCGCCGTGAACCATTATCATTGCCCCAATGATTCTTGTGGTGAATCCCCATGAGGTCTGCTGCACATAGCTTTCCCTACCGTTCCTGTCTGTAAATTGAATACCAAAGGCTTTGGCAAAGTGGTCCCCTAAATGATGAGAGGTGCCTGATTGCAGCGCCTTTCCATCATGCATCAAACTTTCAATCGTATAAGTATATCTTGCCCCAGCAAATTTTTCCTTCTCTGTTTTCTTCCCCTTAATGACAGGAATTGCTAATATTTGTTCACAAATATCTGCATAAACATGAAGCATTTGCACGGTTTCTTTGTCTGCATCCTCTTCTGTTTCATGACAAGTATGACCTTCCTGCCAAAGGAATTCTAGTGTACGCAAAAAAGGTCTTGTTGTTTTTTCCCATCTGACAACATTAGCCCATTGATTATAAAGCTTTGGCAAGTCTCGGTATGAATGAATGATGTCTTTATAATGCTCGCCAAACAGCACTTCAGATGTTGGGCGTACACAAAGTCTTTCTGTTAGCTCTTCTTCGCCACCGTGTGTAACCCATGCTACCTCTGGAGCAAAGCCTTCAATATGATCCTTTTCCTTTTGAAGAAGGCTTTCTGGTATGAACAATGGCATATAGACATTTTCATGCCCGGTTTCTTTGATTCGGTTATCAAGCTCATTTTTAATATTTTCCCAAATGGCGAAGCCGTATGGTCTAATAATCATGGATCCACGGACACTTGAATAGTCAACAAGCTCCGCTTTTGTCACTACATCTGTATACCATTTTGCAAAATCATCTTCCATATTCGTAATTTTTTCAACAAAATTACCCTTCATGTTATTCACTCCCCGCATTTTTGAAAACAAAAAAAGCCCTGCTTTCATTAGGGACCGAAAAATCGGCGGTACCACCCTAATTCAAAGCAAAGCTTTACACTCTTCATGATAACGGTCTTTTAACCGCTGCAATCTTCACATTATCCGATGCAGAACGAAAAAGGCAGGTTCAACGGCCGTACTATAGGTCCCTTTCAGCTGTAAGACCCTCTCTTTTGATAGCCATTACCGTTTACTAATCCTTTTTATTGTTTCCTTATTTTTTAACATAATAGCCAATAGATTTATTATTGTCAATTTTCTTGAAAAATATAAGGAACTAAATTAGTGACTTTTCCTTTTCGTAGGCATTTAATGATGCTTGAAGTGCTTGCCCAGCATTGACTTTTGCACCGTGCCTAATTAATGCTGCTTCAAGACTCGCTAAGGCAAACAAAACATTTTCCTTACGGCAGCTGTATCCCATTGTGCCGATTCTCCAAATCTTGCCGTGCAGCGGACCGAATGAGCTTGCTATTTCGACCCCAAAATCGTTGAGCATCATGCTGCGTACTGATTCTGCTTCAATGCCGTCTGGAATTTTTATACATGTTACTGTCGGCAGCTTTGAACGGGCATCACCGAATAGCTCAAGGCCCATCCCCTCAATCCCAGCAATCAAAGCTTTCTCATGAAGCTTATGTCTCTTTAACCTTTCGTCAAGTCCTTCTTCGAGAACGATTCTTAAGCCTTCGTGAAGAGCATACAGCATGGATGTTGCTTCCGTATGATGATTCAGTCTTCTTGGTCCCCAATAATCCTGTAGTTGGCTTAAATCAAAGTAATTGCTGCGAATAGCAGAAAAGGATCTGCCTTCTGCTAATTCCTGTTCTGTCGCAATGCCTCGTTCAACTTTTTTACGTTGCTTAAGGATTTTTTCAATCCGGTCATTATAAGTTATCGGTGCATTCCCTGAAGGAACAGATAAACATTTTTGATTTCCACCGATAGCAGCATCAATGTACCAATTATCTGTCTGGACATCTGCTCCTCCGATTGTGGCAACGGCATCTACAATAAACAAGACATCCGCTTCCCTGCATGCCCTCCCGATTTCTTCTAAAGGCTGCATACAGCCAGTTGATGTTTCGCCATGAACCATTGCAACGATTTTCGGATTTACCTTTTTCATCTCTGTAATTACTTCTTCAGGATCAAACACAGTTCCCCAATCAGTATGAAGCAAATGGATTTCCGCGCCATATCTTTCAGCTATTTCTGTGAGCAAATGGCCAAATCTGCCGTAGATGGGAATAAGCACTTTATCGCCTGGTTCAATCACACTTGCAAGCACTGCTTCTAATCCTGATCTGGAAGTCCCGTCAATCGGAAATGCCCATTCGTTGTTTGTCTTAAAAGTACGCTGCAGCATTTTCATAACATTATTCATAATATCTGTAAAAGCAGGATCAAACTGTCCAAGTATTGGCGTGGACATTGCGCGTAAAACCCTTGGATCAACTTCTACGGGACCTGGGGTCATGATCGTTCTTAACGGTGTATTCAATTCAGCAAACATCATTATCTCTCCTTTAGTTTCATAATGGTTTCTATCAATAGGCTAGTTTATGCAGTAATTCTATCAAAACTGTAACGCCATTTTTCAAGTCATGTTTATTCGTATATTCCAATGGTGAATGGCTGATTCCATTTACACTCGGAACAAATAACAGCACTGTTTTGCAAAACGTTCCAAATACCTGTGCATCATGTCCTGCACCGCTTGTCATTGTTTTATAGGAAAGCTCGTTTTCCTTCACCACTTCCTCAGCAATCCGAGTCAGCTCCTTGTTCATTTCCACGGGCTTTACATCAAGCCATTGATCTATCTCGACAGCAACTCCCTTTTGCGCGCCTATTTCTTTGAAATAGTTAAAGATATTTTCGCAATATTGCTGAATAATCTCTTCCTCATGATGGCGCACATCTAATGTAAATACCACTTCATTCGGGATAACATTCGGGACATTTGGAGAAGCCGTTATACTCCCGGCTGTCGCTACTAAACTATTAATGGTGGAGGCTTTATTCAATGCATGCACAATTAATTGTGATGCAATATGGAGGCTGTCCTTCCTGTAAGGCATCGGTGTTGTGCCTGCATGATTGCTTTCGCCTGTCACTTTAATAGTGAATCTCCGTTGCCCAACAATGTGAGAAACAAGTCCGATCGATTTTTGTTCTTTTTCTAGTACCGCACCCTGTTCAATATGCAATTCAATAAAACAATCAATATCATTTCGCAGAAGACTATCAGAATCTGGAATGAACGGAATATTATTCATTGCCTTTGACATAGAGATATTAGCAGAATCAAAGAGTAGCAAGCTTTCGTCCTTTTGATATTTTCCAGTTATGGATCCAGAACCCCAAAATGCCAATGGGAAACGGCTTCCTTCCTCTTCACATAGTGACACTACCTCTATCGTTTTCTTCGGTTTTCCATACTTTTCAAAAAGATAACCGACAGCTAATAAGCTTGCGATAATGCCAAATCCCCCGTCGTAGATACCGCCATTGACGACAGTGTCAACATGAGAACCAGTCAAAATCGCGTTACCCGATTCAGTTCCCTCAAGTCTACCGAATAGATTTCCTACACCGTCAAACCTGGCAGACAATCCGATTTGCTCCATTCGGTCCTTTAAGGCGGTTTGTGCTTCTGCCCAGCTCTCATCATAAAGAAGGCGAGTTACCCCACCTTCCTCCGATTGTCCGTAATCAGACAGCCATTTAAGCCAGTTGTCTATTTCTTGTTCGTTCACCTGAATGGATGTTTTCATCATTTTGCCTCACTTCCTCCTAGCAATCTTCATCAATAAGCACTTTTTTTACCAATAAACAGTTTTTTATTAAATTAATCATAAAGACGATATTTAGTGAATTCATTAGAGGTAATGTTAGAATTATCTAAATTTTTTGTGCAAATTAACTAAGTTGACGTTATAATATAAAGAAAAAACGGCATTTATAAAGGAGGCTATTATGAAACTTACCGATCTTCTTAATAAACCAGCTTTTTGTGACATCGAAGTACTTGCTGGAAAAAACGGTTTAAGCAGAGAAATTAAAAACGTCACCATGATGGATGCCCCAGACATCATTGACTTCCTGTTTGAAAATGATTTTCTTGTAACGACCGCTTATCACTTGAAGGATGATTCTGCCTTGCTTTTAGAATTGGTGCAATCAATGCATAAGCAAAAATGTGCCGGTCTGGGGATTAAAACACATCGTTTTTTAGAGCAAATTCCAGACAGTGTTATACAATTTGCTGACGAGCACCAATTTCCGATTATGCAAATTCCACTGGAGAAATCGTTAGGGGAAATCGTAAATGCAACTTTGCATTATATGTTGAATGAGCGGACAACCGATTTAATGACTGCTTTTGAAACCCACCGAAAATTCACTCAGCATATTTTAAAAGGAAAAGGGATTAAAAGATTGCTTGATGATTTATCTAACATGATTGGACAAAGGGTTATTTTGCTTGATCAGCATTTTCAAACACATGCATCCTCCCATTCCAAACATCCAATAAGTGAGTTTGTCATGAACTTATATGCAGAGGACTTTCGCTTGTTTTTAAATAGCACTGCCTGCACATGTTTTTCATCAAGGTACACAGAGGAAGTCTTTTGTGCATTTCCAATTCATACCCCTATCGGGAAACCAGCATTTCTGATTGCGTTGGGAAGCCTGCCTATCCATGACAAAAACTTGCTGCTGACAATTGAACAGGCTACAAATGTACTTTCCTTTGAGCTGATGCGTGAAAATACGGAGAGACAATATGCAAGAAGAGCTCGTAATGAATTCTTTTTAAATATGGTGGAAGGAAGAATTACTTCAAAAGAGGAAATTGCCAGCAGAGCAAAAGAATTTTCCTTACAAAACGAACAGCCCTGTCTCATGTTTCTTGGCAAGGTTGATCAAGATGATGTACATAAAACATTTACTCAGCACCAGCTTGAAACAGACTATTTGTATGAATTTCTGGAAACAGAAATTACGAAGGCACCATTTATGGCACAACTGTTTGTGAAAGGCGATCATTGCATCCTTATTATGGAGGCTGGCGATTCCAATGTAGAATTCCGTTCACAGGCAATCTCTTACTTAAAAAAACTGCAAGCAAATATCGCCAATATTTTCAAGAAAACAATGTCCTTTGGAATAAGTAATATAAGTCATCAGTTAATCAATATGCCTAATGCTTATAAAGAGGCTTTAAGTGCTTATCATACTGGACTGCTTTCAGCAAAAGCACAATTCATCCAGATCCATCGTCCTAAGGATGTTTCAGAAATGCTCCGCATTATTCCAGGAAAGGATTTGCAGGAATTTTGTGATCATATTTTCCAAGGATTGTCGAGCAAGCAGCAAGAAGAGGATGAACAAATTCTGCTTCATACTTTATCCGTTTATTTAGAAACACATTGCCAGATTTCCGAGACTGCCAAAAGATTATTTGTTCATCGTAATACAGTTATTTACCGCTTGGAAAAATGCGAAGAGCTTTTAGGAAGAAGCTTGAAGGATGCTGATACAACCTTCCATTTAAGGCTTGCTTTTCGGATAAAATCAATATTGCATACACAGAAGCCAGCGGCAGGCGTAAAGTAAACTATATTTTCTAAATATTTTGTACATTATAACCAATGACTTCTTTTTCTCCACTCTTTAATATGTTATTAAACCTAACTCGTTATGTTAGATTAATTAACATTAAGGATGAAAGAGTGATAATGATGACAAAAACAAAGCAGAACAACGGGAAAATCTTTTCCTTAGGCCTCCAGCATGTGCTGGCAATGTACGCAGGTGCGATTCTTGTGCCATTACTTGTCGGCAGAGCGTTAGAGCTGACAGCAGAACAGCTCTCCTATTTAGTCGCAATCGACTTGCTAACATGTGGAATTGCGACATTATTGCAAGCTTGGAAAAACAAGTATTTAGGAATCGGATTGCCCGTAGTGTTAGGCAGCTCCTTCGTTGCCGTCACTCCGATGATTTCAATCGGTACAAATTATGGTATTACGGCCATTTATGGAGCCATCATCGTTACAGGCTTGTTCATCGTCCTATGTGCGCCGCTCTTTAGTAAAATTGCAAGATTGTTCCCTCCTGTTGTCATTGGCACTGTTGTGACGATTATCGGCTTATCACTAATACCCTCTGGAATAAAAAATATGGGAGGCGGTGCAACAAGTCCCGATTTTGGTTCGATTGATAATCTCACCTTATCCTTTGGTGTTCTGCTTTTCATCTTAGTTCTAAGTCGCTTCTCCAAAGGATTTATTCAATCATTATCTGTCTTGATTGGCATTATCGCAGGAACCGCTGTAGCTACATTAATGGGCAAGGTCGACTTTTCTCCAGTAGCCGAAGCAAGCTGGTTCCGTTTGCCAAGTGTTTTCTATTTTGGAACACCTACCTTTGAAATTGGTCCGATTTTGACGATGCTAGTTGTAGGAATTGTTATTGTTATTGAATCAACAGGTGTCTTCTTTGCACTAAGTAAAATTTGTGAAAAGCCGCTGTCAGATAAAGACTTGACTCGAGGCTATCGGGCAGAAGGCGTTGCCATCACACTTGGTGGAATCCTCAATGCCTTCCCTTATAACACCTTTGCCCAGAACGTTGGTCTTGTCCAGCTTTCAAAGGTAAAAACAAAAAATGTAGTCGTAGCAGCCGGCGGTATTTTAGTATTTTTAGGATTAATTCCTAAAATAGCTGCATTTGCGACCATCATACCAACACCCGTTCTTGGCGGAGCCACTGTCGTCATGTTCGGGATGGTCGTAGCTTCAGGAATTAAGATGCTCAGCACTGTTGATTTCAGCAAACAGGCAAATCTGCTTATCATGGCGTGCTCCGTTTCTATTGGCCTAGGTGCAACTGCTGTTCCTGATTTATTCGCACAGCTTCCTTCAGCTCTTCGCATAATTGTCAGTGATGGCATTATTTCTGGAAGTCTTGTTGCCATTCTGTTAAATCTGCTTTTCAGCATCAAGCCTAAGAGAGAGAAAGCCACCCAAAAGATTACTCCTACGCTAGAACAATCATCATAATAAAGAAGGGCTGCAGCATATGCTGCAGCCCTTCACTAATTTAAAAACTTAACCGCCAATGCTTGTCAGCTCGGCAGTCTTGTCTTGGACCTGCTGTGGATCAACTGTAATTCTTGCAACGTTTGTCTCCATTGCAGCCTTTGCAACTGCCGCTGCTACCGCCGGGGCAACACGTGGATCAAATGGGCTTGGAATAACATAATCCGGATTTAACTCAGACTCCATAATCAAGTCAGCAATTGCACCAACTGCTGCTTGCTTCATTTCTTCATTAATATCTGTTGCACGTACATCAAGTGCTCCACGGAAGATTCCTGGGAATGCTAGAACATTATTCACTTGGTTCGGGAAATCTGATCTTCCTGTTCCAACAACTGCAGCTCCAGCAGACTTCGCTTCATCTGGTGTAATTTCAGGCACTGGATTTGCCATTGCAAAGATGATAGCATCTTTATTCATCGTTGCAACCATTTCACTTGTTAGGGCACCTGCAACAGAAACACCGATAAACACATCTGCATCTTTAATGACATCAGCTAAAGAGCCAGCCTCTTTGTTTACATTTGTATATGCGACCACAGATTCCTTCACTTTATTCATGCCCTCAGAACGTCCTGCATAAATGGCTCCCTTTGTGTCGCACATAATCATGTTTGTCACACCATAAGAATATAAAAGCTTTGTGATAGCAATTCCAGCAGCACCTGCACCATTTAAAACAACCTTAATATCCTTCCACTCTTTATTAACGATTTTCAAAGCATTTAACAGCCCTGCAACCGTTACAATTGCTGTTCCATGCTGATCATCGTGAAATACTGGAATATCTAATTGCTGCTTAAGACGCTCTTCAATTTCAAAGCACTGTGGTGCCGCTATATCCTCTAGATTGATTCCGCCAAAACCAGATGCTAACAATTTCACTGTTTCCACAACTTTATCTGGGTCTGTAGTGTCCAATGCGATTGGAAATGCATCTACACCTGCAAAGCTCTTGAATAGAATTGCTTTCCCTTCCATAACAGGCAAAGAAGCCGCTGCACCAATATTACCTAAACCAAGAACAGCAGTACCATTCGTTACAACACCAACCATATTGCCTTTCATTGTATAGTCATAAACTGTTTCCGGCTCCTCATGAATTACCTTACAAGGCTCTGCAACACCAGGTGAATAAGCAAGGCTTAAATCCTTTGCATTCTTTACTTCTACCTTTGCATTTACTTCTAATTTGCCTTGCTTTTCCTGATGCATTTTTAAAGCATCTTCTCGTAATGACATATTTTCTCTCCCTTTCGCTTATCAAATCATAAGCAGATAAAGCTAAAACCACTTACTTCTGATAATTTTTCATTTTATAAATATCCATGTAACGATGATATAACTTACAAAATGAAATGGAAACTTTAATAAAGTAAAAAAAATGGCGATATTGTGAGGATTTTATGAACAAATAAAGACAGTATAAAAAACCTCTAACAAAGTTAAAGGTTTTAGCTGGAAAGCTCTTTATCACTTGTTCGCTAAATTAGCTTCTCCTATTGTATAGCTTATTCTAGCTTATCAAGGAGGATTGCCTGTTTATCCTCGTTTATCGTAATTACATCCTTGACCATATCGATAAACAAACCATTTTCGACAACACCAGTGATGTTGTTCAAATCCTTTTCCAGTTGTGTCGGATCTGCTATTACATCAAATATGCAATCAATAATATAATTACCATTGTCTGTTACATAAGGAGTATCACCTTTCATTCTTAACACCGTCTGACAACCAAAACGTTGAATATAGCTCTCCGTTTTCCTTACTCCAAATGGGACTACTTCAACCGGTAATGGGAAGCTGCCAAGCTTTTGAACGACCTTCTTAGAATCAGCCACAACGATGAACTTGTTGGAAGCCTTTGCAATTATTTTCTCCCTCAACAGTGCTCCGCCCCCGCCTTTAATGGCATAAAAATAATGATCTATCTCATCTGCACCATCAATCGCTACATCAATGGAATCGACCTCATCTAGCGTTAACAGTGGGATGCCTTGCTCTTCAGCAAGTTTTTCTGTTTGAACAGACGTTGCTACACCTTGGACTTTCATCCCTTGCTTTATCATTTCACCTATTTTTAATATTGTATAGTAGACTGTTGAGCCTGTTCCTAACCCAACAACCATCCCGTCTTTAACATAATCGACTGCCGCCTTTTCTCCTACTGCAGCTTTTTCATTCATTGTTTTCACCTCATTAGTTGGTAAAAATGCTTGTCTTCATCGTAATACAAAAAAAGAGGAATTTCCATTAACTCCTCTTTTTTTCACTATTTTATCACATAAATATGGAATCTTCTGAAACATACATAAGGGGTTATTCGTATACTTATTAATAAGAAATGAATTTAAGGAGGATAACCATGACAGGACTAGTTGCAGTAATAATGATATTTGCCATACCCATTATAGCAATCATATCAGAACATTCCAAAGATAAGCTGAAACTAAAGCGTAAGATGCTTCAAGATGAAATCGCACTGGAGAAATTAAAGCATGAAAATTTTCTCTTGGAGACAAATAAAATGAAGCTAGAAGTTGAAAAATTAGAAATTGAAAACCAAAAGTTTGACGTAAAGTAATCACTTGCTGCTATTTTTCTCGTTAGATAAATAGCAGCAGGCTTATTGCCATAATAGCCATTCCAGTTATAAGCCCGTAAATGGACAAGTGACCTTCATCGTATTTTTTTGCTGCAGGTAATAGTTCATCTAAAGAAATGAAAACCATAATTCCGGCAACAGCAGCAAAAATTAATCCAAACAGTAAATCATTTAAAAATGGCATTAAAATAAGGAAAGCAACTACAGCACCCACCGGTTCTGCCAAACCAGATAAAAAGGACAGCTTGAATGCTTTCTTTTTATCGCCTGTCGCAAAATAAACTGGTACAGATACAGCAATTCCTTCTGGAATATTGTGAATGGCAATGGCAACCGTGATTGCAATTCCAAGTGCAGGATCCTGTAACGCAGCAGTAAATGTGGCAATCCCCTCTGGAAAGTTATGAATAGCGATTGCAAGCGCTGTGAATGTTCCCATTTTCAGAAGAGCTGGGTCTTTAACCTTGTTAGTTGTAGATAAATCCTCCACCTTCTTTAATTCATGCGGATTCCCCTGTTCAGGAACATATTTATCAATTAATGCAATCAACAATATACCTCCGAAAAAGCCTGCCACAGTTACCCAATTTCCCTGTTGAACCCCTAAATACCCCACAAGCGAATCCTTAGCCTTAACAAAAATTTCAATCATTGACACATAAATCATTACACCTGCAGAAAATCCGAGCATCCATGATAAAAACTTCGTATTTGTCGTGGATGTGAAAAACGCAAGTATGCTCCCAATTCCAGTTGCAAGGCCCGCTAATAAGGTTAAACCAAATGCTAGCAATAAATTCTCCGGCATCTTCATACCCCTTTTTTATTTTTTGAGTTTTCTAATCAATTCATATCACCAATGTTTTTTGCCTAATTTAAAAAAGTTTCCCTTAGGAAAGATTTTAAATGTATATCAACAATACGTCAATTATATATATGCTTTTATTAGGCAAATGTTCTCTACATTTATAAATAAGGACATGTAAATAACTAAAATACTTTTTCAATCCTTAGACTTCTTTCTTAATATGTAAAAATATATCTTCAAACTGCACCACAGCATTTAGCAAATAGTACCACTTTAAACATTCCCTTATACTGTAGGAATAACCTAATATTTCGTATATAATGAGACAAAATACCTAATATTCATATTAATATATGAGAAATAAAGGATGAACACCGTTGAAAAATACCTACAAAATCAGACTTGGCATAGCATTTATTTTCATTTATACATTATTCTATTACTCTATTTTACTATTCGGACAAGAAAGTCATATTTCTGTGGTCAGCAGCAATTTTTTATCCGTTGCTGGTGCTTTAATTTCCTCTACTGTCTTATTTTATTCCTATAGAAAAAGTGTCGCTTCTGACAAGGTAATTTGGTTTTGGTTTGCTGTTGGAACGTTTACCTACTTTATTGGAGATCTAATTTGGATGTATCAGGAAAGTATTCTGCACCGCACTATTCCCTTCCCTGATTACAGCGACATTTTTTATGTACTGCAAATTTTCTTTTACTTAATTGGGTTAATTCGTTACTTCAGCAGGCTGAGAAACGCGCTCCGCAGTGTTCAGCTTGTATTTGAAATGATGATTATTATGATCGCTGCATTCTGCTTAAGCTACTATTTTATTATTGAACCTTTATTAAATAATAACGAATTTACAGGTGTATTTTTGACGATAGCAATTGGGTATCCTTTAGGTGACCTTGCTTTATTGACAGGAGCATTACTTATTCTGTTTTCCATTAAGGAATTACCATTTCGTTCAAGCTTGTCGATAATCATAGTCGGCTTACTTGTGCAAATAGTCTCAGATACAGGATATATGTACTCACTTTTTGGAACATATTATAATTCGGGAAGTTTTTTTGACCCTTTATTCACGTTATCCTTGCTGATAGTCTCGTTATCTAGCATGATGACGAAGGAAAGTCCGATTGCAGACAGCCCTGAAGAATCTAAATACGAATTGTTCATGATTTATATTCCTTACGCTGCGTTCTTAATTTTAATAGGTATTTCCATTTGGTTGAATCATCACCATTATGTTTTAGCAATTGGCAGCATAATATCTGTTCTTTTAATTATAGCAAGACAGATTATCATTCTAACAAGATATAAAAGGCTTCTTAAAACGGCCGCTGCTGATAAACAAAAGTTTATGTCCTTGTTTAAGTATCATCCAGATGCTGCAATGACACTTGACTTGGACGGAACGATCATTGAAATTAATGATGCTTTTGTCAGGATTGCTTATGAGCCAGTTCAATCCTTTTTGGGTGCTTCCTTCTTTCATATATTTCCGGAGAAAAGAAAGGTTGTGGAGAGGTCCTTTCTAGCTGCCCTTCAAGGACAGCACCAAAGCTTTGAGGTGGACTATCTTGATAATGCTGGAAATAAGTACTATTATTCAGTTACCTTCATTCCGATTTATATAGATAAGAATGTTGCCGGGGTATTTGTCATATCCAAAGACATTACAAATAAAATAGCAAGCACGGAAAGAATACAGTTTTTGGCTTATCATGATTCATTGACAGGGTTGGCAAACAGAGCATATTTTGAAGAAACACTTAAGAAGAAGCTGGATGCATCAAACCGAGGCGACATGGCTGTCATTTTTATTGATTTTGACAGATTTAAAGTAATCAATGACTCTTTAGGACATGACGCTGGCGATGAACTGCTAGTTTCAATCTCTGCAAGACTTTCCTCTGTAATCCGCCGTGGTGATATTCTTGCCAGATTAGGAGGAGATGAATTTGTCATCCTCTTAATGGACATTCAAACAAAGGCTGAGATTATTGAAATACTTGAGCGGATGATGAAAGTATTGGCACCTTCCTACTTTATAAAAAACAATTATGTTATTACAACACCGAGCATGGGTGTTTCATTATCGGAAGAAAAAGAAAAAAGTGCGGTTATGATGATGAAGCAAGCCGATATTGCCATGTACTACTCAAAGAAAAATGGCAAAAATCAATATAATTTTTATCAGCCCGGAATGGAGGGTGTTTCGGAGAATCACTTAAGAATGGAACAGGACTTGCATCATGCCATTGTAAATAATGAGTTTAAACTGTATTACCAGCCGCAAGTTGATACGTTGGAAAGTCATATGTACGGAGTAGAGGCATTGATAAGATGGCAGCATCCGAAGCTAGGAATGCTGACTCCCTTCCATTTTATTGATATAGCAGAAGAAACAAACTTAATTATTCCTATTGGGGAATGGATTGTAAGGGAAGCCTGCAGACAAGGAAAGGAATGGCACGACAGTGGTTTAATGCTGCAAGTTTCTATTAACATCTCACCTAAACAATTTCAATCAAGCCAGCTAGTCGATCTAATCGCTGATGCACTGGAGGAATCTGGTTTTGACCCGAGCTGTCTAATCATTGAAATTACAGAGGCCATTGCTATGAACCAAATTGAAAAAACGGTAGATACGATGTACATGCTAAAAAAACTAGGTGTTAGAATCTCCATTGACGATTTTGGAACAGGTCATTCCTCCTTATCCTATTTAACAGAGCTACCGATCGACGCATTAAAAATCCCAAGGGAATTTGTGCAAAATCTTGGTACTGAAACGAATAATGCCATCGTTCATACCATTATTACGCTAGCAAACAATCTGAATCTTAAGCTTGTAGCTGAGGGGGTGGAACAGCCAGAACAGCTGCAGCTCCTGCAAGAAATGGGATGCTCTTATATTCAAGGCTACTTGTTCTCAAAACCCATCCTAAAAGAAGATGTGCAATTTTTTACATTAGATAAACAACCTCTCTCATAATAAAAAGGAGAATCCACCAATACAGGTGAATTCTCCTTTTTTTAATGGGCTAGCTGCTTTGCTGATAAAGCTGGATTGACTGCCTTTTCTTTTTGAGCTGCCAGTCTGATGATAGTTATCGCGAATGTCACTAGAAGCAGAAGCACTAGGTGAACAGCAAATGCTGACACTGATTCGCCTGTATAAATCAGCTTCGTAAAACCTTGGACTCCGTTAGAGGCTGGAAGGAATGCACCGAAATGCTGATAAAATGGTGCAAGCATATTAGCAGGAATAATGTTCCCTGCTGTCATTAACTGCAACGGCACCATTGCCACATTAAACAGCGGTCCAGCATTGCCAAACAAGCTGAAGCTCATTTGTGTAAAGCTAATGCATGTTGCTGTAACTAATACATGGAACAGCCATAGCTTCCAGAAGGATGCCGCGACATCCTGAAAAGCCACTGTTAGACTGATAATAATAGTAGGAACAACGAGTGCTACGATTAACAGAAGCATTTGTCTGCTCCAGAAAATCTGCCATTTGGAATGACCCTTTTTCATTATTTGACCAACTAAATTAAATTGAATATTCATTGTCATAACGGCAATATACGTAATGAAGCCTAGAATCATTGGCAGCATAGATGCCGCAAAATTATGAAGCTCATTTGTTTTTACAATATCTGCTGTAACACCACTATGTGCTCCTAAGTTTGCACTAATTTCTGCTGCGGCTTTTTCCATCATTGACACAGCTACTTGCGAATTTGCCTCGTTCACATAGAAAGTCAATTCTCCACTGCCATCTGTCATTGTCTCAGCAAATTTTTCAGGAATGACAATAAGCATTGCATATTTCCCTTTATCTAGCTGCTCTTTCGCTTTATCATATTCAGAAGCAGCGACTACATGGAACGGACTGTTTTTTGCTATTTGCTCTGCAATTACCTTGCTAGATGCTCCATCTTCGTTGACAATACCGACATTCAGCTGATCAAGTCTTTCTGTCGCATTATTATAGCCTGTCATCCACACAATCATAAAAAACACAGGTACAAAAATCGCAAATACTAATCCAATCTTTGTCTGTGGAATTTTCATCATATTTTTAAAGCCTTGTAAAATCTTCATTCCTACTCCCCTTTACTTCTGTTCACAAAAATAGTTGCACATGCATGTATATGTTTAAAAAAAATTAGGAAAGATTGTCATACATTTTATTTAATGTGGATATAAAGCTCTCTATTTCAGAGTCCTCCAAGCCTTCATACACTCGTTTTTCAAGCATTTCAAGCTCTGGCCAAATTTGTGTATGCAAATCAAGTCCTTTACTAGTGATATTCAGTTGGACTGCTCTTCTGTCAGATGGATCTACTGACCGGCTAACAAGTTCCTTTTTTATAAGCTTATCGAGAATCTTTCCGACTGTTGTCTGATCTCTTTCCGTCAATTCTGCAAGCCTTTTTTGAGAAACGCCATTTGTCTTACTCAATTCACTCAGTACGGAAAACTGTTCTGGTGTCAGCCCGAAGCTGCTCATCTGGCGTGTAGCCGCCCTTTTAAAGGCTAAGTAAGTCCTTGAAAGTATCAAGCCTAATTCTTTATTATTCATATACTTATCTGACATATAGTATCCTTTCCAGAAAAATAGTTGCACTACATATAATTGCACATGCATGTAATTTTATGATAAAAGGAACCTCCATGTCAATTATTTTTTATGTAAACATCATTTCAATAATAAAAAAGGGATGAAATAATACAAAGTATAACCTGTCCAAACACGAGTAAATAAATAAAATAATACATCTAACTTTTAATGGGCTTGGGACTTTAAATAAATGTGGTTTTAAAAGTGGTTCGTTTCATTGCAATAGGTAGAACTTTAGTGGAATGGAGCGGAGGCCACTCGACTCCTGCGGGAAAAAGAGGACGCTTTAGACCCCGCAGGCGAAGACGAGGAGGCTCAGCTTCCTCCCCGCGGAAAGCGAGTGGGCGTAGTGCAATGAAACGAACTGATAAAAAAAAAAACGAACTATCATTCAACAAAGTAGAATAGTTCGTTTTTTCAATCGGTCTTACATATTTATATCCAAGCCTCTTTAAATAATATGTTATTTTCCAGGGATTTCGCAGTTATCGTCTGTGCAAGCAGCGGCTGTGTTTCCTCCTGAAAGGTCTTGCAGCTTAGGGGCATTTCCTTCCTCTTCCCATACTTGCTGAAGTGCACGTCTGAAGGTTTCTGTCGGCTGTGCTCCTGAGATAGAATATTTCTGATTAATAACAAAAAATGGTACTCCAGTAACTCCCATTTGCTGAGCTAGCGCTTCATCAATTCTGACATCATTTGCATATTTTGTTGAGTCATTCAAAACAGCTAAAGTTTCTTCCTTTTCAATTCCAGCAGTTTGAGCGATTTCTACTAATACATCATGATCACTTATCAGCTTCGATTCTGTAAAGTAAGAAGCTAATAGCTTTTCCGTCATTTCCTTTTCTTTACCAACAGTAGCAGCAAACTTCGCTAGACGATGTGCATCAAACGTATTTGTTGGTTTCATTTCATCAAAGTTAAATGTTAAGCCAACCTCGGCTGCTTGGCTGCCAATACCTTCATTTGCTCTCTTCGCTTCCTCAATGCTCATGCCATATTTTTTAGCCAAAGCTTCATTTATTCCTGTGCCAGAATATGTTTTTGCATTTGGGTCCAGCTCAAAGCTTTTGAACTCCACCTCAACCTGATCTTTACCAGGGAATTGAGCAATTGCCTCCTCTAAGCGGCGTTTTCCTATATAACAAAATGGGCATACAAAATCTGACCATACTTCTATTTTCATTATTGCTCCCTCTTTTCATCAAATACTTACTATAGACTTATGTCTTACCTAGTCTCTCTTTACCATTATAAAATAATCAACTTAAATAAAAAATTAATACGCTCAAACCCTTCGAGAGAAACAGAAAAGAGCACCTTAAAAAGATGCTCCCTAACTTTATTTCGCTTTTGTAAGATTATTTGCCTTCAAAACTTCCTTCTGCATTTTCCCTTTAGCTGTCACATAGTTATTCTTAAACCATGCAACCGCAGCAGATATTGCCGTAAATGCATTTGTTATAATGTTTGTCCAATCCTCGCTCGTACCTGGGATTTCATATAGGCCAACAGATACTAAAACTTGGTTAACCAATGCAATTGCCAACACTAATGTACGGATAAGTGTGCCTTTATCCATAGATCAATCACTCCTTGTCCTTTTTTTGCACTGTCACCATATAATATGACAGCTCGTACCAATTCCGTAACGGCTTTTGTATTAGGAAAGGAGTGAGATTTAGTATCTGACCTGGATTATTCTGTACTGTCTTTGTACTTCACCGTTTGTTGCAATAACTTGTTTATATCAAACAAAGCTAATCAAAAAAAGAGCTTGCCTCACTCAAGCAAGCTCTTTCCTTTATACTGCCTCATCATCCCTAGCCTTATCATCCTGAATCATCAGAATACCAAGCTTATGATAGTCGCCTTCGTACAGAGCACGTTGTGCAAATCGGACCTCTCCATTTATATCGAGAACTTCTATCTTGCAATGTGCAGAGTTTTTTTGCAGTGCTCTGTACAACTGAATTTCATCATGCACAGAAATACTGTTTACTTTTGTGATGACTTCCCCTACCTTAAGGTCCATCTTATCTGCTGGGGATTCAGGTACGACACCTAAAATCATAATACCGTTATTTTTCTTCGTGAAATAAAAGGCTTTATTTTTTTCCTTTGCTTTTTGGCTAGCTGTAATCCATTCGCGGCAAATGATCGCAACAAGAATGCTTCCAATTGCTGCGAGCGGGATAAAATACGCTGCAGCTGCACTCAATGCAATAAAAATCCCAAGCAAAAAGACCTTTCTGCCAACTGCTTTTATTGCAGGGGTTGGGTGCATTCCTTGTACGGCTTGTCTAAATCCAAGCAAAAATGGCACAAAGATAAAGGAATATGTTTCATTACCGACAGTAAATGCAGGCCAGCCTTCGATTGGAATTGAAAGAATACCGTTTGGCAGGAACAGAAACATTGGCACAAGCCATACTCTTTCTGACAAATGTATGCCGATTGATTGGCCCCTGCTGCTTTTTTTCAAACGAGGAGATGTTCCTTTACTGCCATTCTTCTCCATCAGCAAGCCTTCTGCTGCAAGCAGTAAGCCTAATACTGCAACAGCTGTCGGGAAAATGTATGTACCTTCACCTATAGCCCCCTTGGAAAACAGGAAAAAATCCCAGCCCATATAAAGGGAAGCCATTGTTGCCAATAACCCTAAACCAAGTGTATAAGCAGGGGAAAGCAAGCGTGTTTTTCCAAGTAACCCAAGCAGGATTGTAAAAACTCCTGTATAAATAATCAATTCCATCGGTACAACAAGAACGAGTCCAATTGAAAGGATGGACATGCACAGCCCTATAATAATTCCCATTGGCAGGAGCTGTCGCAGCTCATAAAAGGCATTTTTTGCCCTGATGGTAAATTCCTTTCTTTCCATCTTTACCCTCGAGACACCTAAGTAGGCAGCTAGAAGAAAGGATACATAAAACAAAGGATGAAGAAAAAGCTTTCCAAATCCTTTTAAAAATTCAAACAGCCAATCTTGCCACATGAAGAGTCCCACCTTTTTTAAAAACTAGTTATTCCTATTTGAACAAGAATGTGATATTCCTCATTATATAAATCTATTATATTCTACTAGCAAAGTAATAGAAAGACCAGGAAGGATAATTAGTGTAGAATCCATGAAAAAAACCTGCCAAAACGGCAGGCTTCTTCGAATTATTTTGTATTATTTTGTTGCTTCTATAAGCGCTTTTATTTTTGCTGATATGTTCTCAACTGTAAAGCCGTATTCTTGGAAAAGCTTGTCGGCTGGAGCAGATGCACCGAAATGGTCTATCGTAATATGCTCCCCTTTAGAACCGATGTACTCTCTCCACCCAAGTGAAGCACCTGCCTCAATTGCCACACGTGCTTGAATACCTTCTGGAAGCACGCTTTCTTTATATTCCTTTGATTGTTTTTCGAACAAATCCCAGCTTGGCATGCTGACGACACTTACATTAACGCCCTCTTGCGCAAGCGCTGCTTGTGCTTTGATTGCAAGTGAAACTTCTGACCCGCTGGCAAGCAGCAAGCCCTGTGCCTCACCTTTTGCTGCTGAAACTGTATAAGCCCCTTTGCTTACACCTTCATATGCCGCTGACTTTGACAAGTCTAATGTTGGTAAGTTTTGACGAGTCAGTACTAAAGCAGTCGGAGTATCCTTGCTTTCCAAGGCAATTTGCCATGCGGCTGCTGTTTCCTTCGCATCAGCAGGACGGATGACTGAAAGGCCTGGCATTGCACGCAAGGAAGCAAGCTGCTCAACTGGCTCATGTGTCGGACCATCCTCTCCTACAGCAATACTGTCATGTGTGAAGACATATGTTACAGGAAGCTTCATCAATGCTGCAAGACGAATTGCTGGACGAAGATAGTCAGAGAAAACAAAGAATGTTGCTCCGAATACTTTCACTCCACCATGCAATGCCATTCCGTTGATTGCTGCACCCATTGCAAATTCACGAACACCGAACCAAATATTCTTCGCAGCATAGCTGTCGATTGCAAAATTCTTTTCATCAGCAATCAACGTTTTATTAGAGCCTGCCAAGTCAGCAGAACCGCCCATAAATGCAGGAATTGCCTTTGCAGCAGCTTGAATGCTTTTGCCAGAGGAATCTCTTGTTGCCATAGAGCTCCCCGCTTCAAAATCAGGCAGGCTTTCTTGTAAATTTGCAGGAACCTCACCCTTCACAGCTGTTTCAAACTGCTCGGCAAGCTCTGGATATGCTGATTTATATTTGTCATACATTTCATTCCAAGTATTTTCCTTTGCTTGACCTTCTTCAGCTAAGCCTGCATAATGCTCAGCAACCTCTGCTGGCACATGGAAGGCTTCTTCGTAATCCCAGCTGTATGCAGCTTTTGCAAGCAATGTTTCGTCAGCTCCAAGCGGCGCACCATGGGATGCTGATTTACCGCCTTTATTCGGCGAACCGTAGCCGATGACTGTTTTGACTTCAATCAATGTTGGCACATCTGATATTTTCGCTTGAGAGATCGCTTTCTGAATTGCAGTAATATCAGTGCCATCCTCGACACGAAGGACCTCCCACCCGTATGCTTCAAAACGTTTTTGCACACTTTCAGAGAAGGAAAGATGCAGGTCACCATCAAGGGAAATATCATTTGAATCATAAAGGACAACCAATCTTCCCAGCTTTAGATGTGCTGCAAGAGAAGCTGCTTCTGCAGAAACACCCTCCATTAAATCACCATCTCCACAGATGCTGTATGTATAATGGTCAACTACTTGATAGCCTTCTTTATTGTAAGTTTCAGCAAGATGCCTTTCTGCCATTGCCATTCCTACCGCCATAGCAACCCCTTGTCCAAGTGGGCCTGTAGTTGCTTCCACTCCAGGAGTGTGACCGAATTCCGGATGTCCAGGAGTTTTGCTGCCCCATTGACGGAAGTTCTTCAAATCATCAATGCTCACACCATAATTAAACAAGTGCAGCAGGCTGTACAACAGCATAGAACCGTGTCCTGCAGACAGCACAAAACGGTCTCTGTTAAACCAATTTGGGTTTGCTGGATTATGATTCATTTCCTTTGCCCATAATGCATACGCCATCGGTGCTGCACCCATTGGCATTCCTGGGTGACCTGAATTGGATTTTTCGACAGCATCAATAGATAGTGTTCTGATTGTATTGATTGCCATTTGCTCAATATTTGTCTTCGTCATTTCACTCATCATTTCCCGCCCTTTATGGATTGTCGTTATTTCTTCAAAAAGGTAAACCCATCTGTGTGAACAGCCACTTGGCCTGTTTCCTGCTCATTCTGCACCCATGATAATATCTCTACTGCCAGTCCATTAGCAATGATTCGGTCTGCAGAAGTTGGGTTTGTTCCCATACAAAGTGCTTCATCAATTTCCGTGTATTTAAAGTCCACATTCAACTGGTCGACCACTTTTTCTTGAGCCTCATTTGCTGAAGCCTTGCTATAAACAATAACGGAGGACGTGTTCCACTCCGTAAAGCTGTTTTCAATTCGTTCTCTTAAAGAAAGTATTTCCTCTTCACTAGCTGCCTGTGCAAAATAATGACCATCTCCTGCAATGGAGATATCCTTCAGCATTTTTGTGGAGGGGCTTCCATCTATAGAAAAACCGAATAACCTCGGTTTATCATACTTCAACGAATTAATCGTATCTTTGACTCTTAAAATATTATCAACAATGCTGTTAACAGCAGTATCATATCCTAAAGAAGAATCAGAACCTTCCATATCGTTATAAATTGATACTGGCACAAACAAAGAACGAACAGAAGAACGGCCAGCAAGATGCGTTTCCCATTTTTCCTTTGCCTCTTTATTTCCGATAACAACAGCAGCGTCCACTGCCGAGAAAATTTCTTCCCATTTATTATCTTCAGGATATGCAGACATCATCAGCATAGATTGGCTTAAATAAGGAGCGTCGCTGTTAATGTTCAACTCTCTATACGTTGCTGCACCTGTATCCTTTTCTATCTCCATTCCTACCAATTCGTGCTTAGAAGCCAAATGAAGCTGCATTTTATACACTATTTGTTTGACCCCTGCAGGCAAACTCCCAAAGACAATTACTCCCACTTTCAAAGCATTTTACCCCCTAAATTTTTGCATGCGTTTTTACTTTCGTATAATGGTATTATATAGGATTATTAGAGCAATGGAAAAAAACTTGTCTTTTAGAGGATTATTTTTAGCAGATTTTTCAGATATCTCCCTTAGTCAGCAGAGCTCTGCTTCCAAATTACTGATAGCGTTTACCCTTTGGGCATGCCTGCCTCCTAGAAATTCAGCATTCAGCCATGTATCCACAATAGTTAAGGCTAATCCCTCTCCAGTTACACGCTCCCCTAAACAAAGAACATTGCTGTCATTATGCTCCCTTGTAGCTTTAGCAGTAAACACATCCCCAACTGCAGCAGCACGAATCCCTTTTAGTTTATTTGCGGCAATGCTCATGCCTATCCCTGTTCCACAACAAAGAATGCCTAATTTTGCTTCACCAGCATTAACAGCATCGCCCACCTTCTTAGCATACCCAGGAAAATCGACACTCTCTGTGCCAGTACACCCGAAATCAAGAACCTCAAGGCCCTTCTCTGCTAAATATGCCTTTACTGCTTCTTTCAAACGAAAGCCGCCATGATCACTTGCGATTGCCAGCTTCAATTCCCTATCCCCTTCCTAACTATTTTAGACCTTTTCATGAAATTTATTTTGACACGTACATTTTATCATATATTCGTACGTACATGTATAGAGAAAATAGTTTTATTTTTATAAAACTTATTAACTATATAACAATGGTACGTACATGTAGCGTAATTTTTTTAATAAGGTCAGACTTTTCAGCAAAATAGCTGTTAGTTTACTTTAGAAATAGTTAGAAAAAGCGTCGTCTATTGATTATCTAAAAGGTCCACTCTCCCCTTGAAATGGAAACCAACAAATTTTGCTTTCTGAAGTTTTCATAAAACAACTCCCCTCCAACATCGATAAAAAGGCCTGATCCATTTGGAGTCAGGCCTTTACGAGTATTAAAAATCAAAATTATCTGGATCTGGACCAACACGCAAGTCTTCATTCAAGCCTGCAATTTGCTCCATTTCTTCTGAAGTTAAGGAGAAATCAAACACATCTGCATTTTCGATGATACGATGCTCTTTAATAGATTTAGGAATAGTAATGACCCCATTTTGTAAATCCCAGCGAATGATAACTTGTGCAACAGATTTATTATATTTTGCAGCAATTGTCATTAATAGACTATTATCTAAAAGCTTGCCTTGCATCAGCGGCGACCATGCTTCAACTTGGATGCCGTGCTGCTGGCAAAAAGCTCTTAATTCTACTTGTGTTAGCTTTGGATGGAACTCGACTTGGTTAATCATTGGTTTAATTTCCGCATCCTTCATTAACTCCTCCAAATGATGAATTTGGAAGTTGCTTACACCGATTGCCTTTACCTTTCCATTCCTATATAGTGTTTCTAGTGCTCTCCAAGCCTCTTGATATTTATTAGCTTTTGGCCAGTGGATTAAATAAAGATCCAAATAGTCCAATCCTAGCTTTTCTAAGCTTGTTTCAAACGCTGCAAGTGTTTTGTCATAGCCTAAATCTTCATTCCAAACTTTAGACGTGATGAAAAGCTCTTCGCGACTGATACCAGCTTCCGCAAGTCCCTCCTTAATGCCTTGCCCAACACCTGTTTCATTTTGATAAATAGCCGCCGTATCAATACTGCGATATCCATTTTTTATCGCTGTGCGAACAGACTCAACAACAGTGGAACCATCTTCCACTTGGAATACACCAAGTCCTAACCATGGCATTTGGACTCCATTTGATAATGCAACTGTATCTTGTAAATGTTTCATATTTAATTACCCCATTCTTCTTTGTTTGATTTTTTCTCTAGTATTAAACTCCAGCCAGTCAACAGTACTGCTGCTGTGACCATTATTCCGCCAACCCAGGCTGTATGAATCAGTCCTAATGAGTTGGTGACAACACCGCCCAGATAGGAGCCTATTGCAATGCCTGCATTAAAGGCAGCAATATTAATAGCTGATGCCACATCGACAGCTCCAGGTACATATCGTTCTGCGAGCATGACGACATATACTTGCAAGCCAGGAACGTTCATGAACGCCAACAGTCCCATTAACACTATCATTGCAAGGCCTGCCCCTTTATATGGCAAGGCAAAGATAAGCAGGAATAAGATAACAGCTTGGATCATGAACATATAAAATAAGGCTGTAAGCGGCTTTTTATTGGAAAGCCTTCCTCCAATCATATTCCCTGCTGCGATGGCTGCACCATACAGCAGCAGGATTCCCGCTACAGTACCTTCTTTAAAGCCAGTGACTTCATGGAGAAGTGGTGATAAATACGTAAAGACGACAAATGTTCCTCCATAGCCTAATGCCGTAATTATGAACAGCAGCAGCAACCTGCCATTTTTCACCAATCGAAGCTGGTCCTTAAAAGTAGCCGGCTTCGCCTGAGACAAATTTTTAGGAACAAGAATGCTGTTGGCGATAAATGCAATGACACCAACAACCACGATGGCAAAAAATGCTAGCCGCCAGCCAAATTGCTGGCCAATAAATGTTCCAATTGGAACTCCTGTTATAGTTGCTACTGTTAGTCCTGTGAACATGATGGAAATAGCACTTGCTCTTTTATCCTTGCTGACAAGGTCTGCTGCAATGGTTGAACCAATTGACATGAATATTCCATGTGCTAATGCAGAGATAATTCTTGCCGTCAGCAGAACAGTTAAGCTTCCTGCCGTTGCTGCGATGCTGTTTCCAATAATAAACACAATCATTATCCATAATAATAATGTCTTTCTTGAAATGCTTGATGTGATTGATGTTAAAACAGGTGCTCCAACTGTCACACCTAGCGCATAGATGGAAACTGTCAATCCTGCTGCGGTTATACTGACGTGCAGATCCTTGGAAATAAGCGGCAAAAGACCTACACTAATAAATTCTGTTGTACCAATAGCGAAAGCACTAACTGCCAATGCAAGCAAGGCATACATGCTGCTTTTTTGATTACTCATATGTCCTCCTTCTTGATGCTTCTTATATGTTATCCACTAGTGGAATTAAATTGTTTATCAGCTTGCTTTTCGACCGGCAAATGTTATTATGAATCATATCGTTTTCTTTGAGAAGTACGTACTTTTTTGTAATATAGGAACCAAAAAGTTATATAGGTACTTTTTAGTACCTATCAAAATATAGTTAATTTTTTTCTTTAGGAGGAAATAGGATGGAAAAGAAAAAATATAATATTTCTGTCGAAGCAACACTTGAGGTTATTGGCGGCAAGTGGAAATGTGTGATTTTATGCCATCTGACACATGGCAAAAAGCGGACAAGTGAGCTGAAGCGTTTAATGCCAAATATCACGCAAAAGATGTTGACACAGCAGCTTCGTGAATTAGAGGATGACGGCATTATCAACCGCATTATTTATCAGCAAATCCCTCCAAAAGTAGAGTATGAGCTTAGTGAATATGGAGAAAGCTTGCAAAGCATCCTTGATGCATTGTGCAATTGGGGTGAAAGACATATTACGAAGGTATATGGTGACAAGACACTGATGCTTGAGGACAGCATTTTAAATAAATAATAAGCACAGAAAAAGCACCGGAAAAATTCGGTGCTCTTTTTTGTTAATTAACAATATAATGTAAAGCTGTTTGAAGCTGGATGTCATTTTCATCTTTTTGCATTTCTTCTCTGACAACTTGCTGCATTTTTCCGGCTGTATTTGAGTCAATTGCACCCGTCTCTGGCAGGTTATTACTTCCTTGAAATGCCTTTACGGCAATTTCCGTTTGACTGCTATAATAGCCATCCTGCCTGTCTGTTCGATAGCCGATACTTGTTAAAATTTCCTGTGCATATTTGACCTGTTCGTTATTCATTTCCCGTTTTAACGTATTCTCTATCTGAAGCGGATGCGTGTTATACAAGGCGGTTTTTTCGACCTCCAGGTTTGGCACAACTCCTTGTTTATGAATCCAATTACCATCAGGTGTTAGCCATTTGAATAAAGTCAGCTTAATCTTACTGCCATCCTCCATCGGAACTGCTTGCTGTACAGTACCTTTTCCAAATGTCTTTTCGCCAATCAAGGTATAGTTTTCCGCTTCCTTCAAAGCTCCGGCCATAATTTCTGATGCACTTGCACTTCCATTATCAACAAGCACGACTACAGGATAATCCTTCTTTTGCTTTAAATCAGAATAAAATTGCTCTGTTTCTCCGTTGCGATGCTCAATTTGTACGTAAGGCTTATCTGAAGTTACAAACTCTTCTAAAATAGCATTAACACTTGTCAGCAAGCCACCAGGATTTCCTCTGACATCTAATATTAAGCCGGCAATCCCTTCCTGCTCCTGTGCAGCTAATGCCTTATGAAATTCAGATGCCGTATCCTCTGAGAAGGTGGTAATCTCAATATAGCCTATATTTTCTCCACCTTCTCTTTTAATGGAAGAATGGACCGTAATTTGTGGTACCTCATCACGGACGACAGCAATTTGCAGTGGTTTCTCCAAGCCTTGTCGCACAATCTCTAATTCTACCTTTGTTCCTTTTTTCCCCCTTATTTTCTGTGTCACATCGTACAGATCAAAGCCTTCCACACTTTCGCCATCTACCTTCATTATTTCATCATTTGCTTTAATGCCAGCCTTTTCTGCAGGTGAATTCTTTATTGGCGAAACGATAATCACTTTATCATCCTCTGCACTTATCTCTGCACCGATTCCTTCAAAGGAGGAATCAAGTGCCTGTTCAAACTGCTTCGCACTATCCTTGTCCATATAAACAGAATAAGGATCCTCTAAGGTGGAAAGCATGCCTTTTATTGCTCCCTCCTCCAATTTATTCTTATCTACCTTTTCGACATAATTATTTAGTATAAGGTCATATGCCTTACCAACCTTTGATAAGACTGTTTCACTGCTATTAGCGGCTGTCTCCGAATGTTCTCCCCATTTATTCATTCCAATATAGGTGCCGCCAGCTCCGACTATAAGCGAGCCTGTCATGCAAATCACCAGCAATTTTCGATTCATCTAAGATCGTCCCTTCCTTCTTCATCATGCCTGTCTTCTTCATGAGAAGTGCCTACTCATTTATATGCGGCCAAAGGACAAGTTATGATGACAGCTTTTCGGCATACCTTAAGTAAAATGAACCTATTTCCCTTTAGTTGAATAACCTATACAGACTATGAGGGAGGAATGCCTACAATGTTCTATCATATTAAGGAATTAGCCTATCAAGCCAAGCCAGAAAGACCAGATCCTATTATGGCGAGAAGGCTTCAGGAATTAATTGGCGGCCAATTTGGTGAAATGTCAGTCATGAACCAATATTTATTTCAAGCATGGGGAACTAGAGGGCATGCTAAATATAGAGATTTACTGTTAGATACGGGAACAGAAGAAATTGGACATATCGAGCTGTTATCTACAATGGTTGCCCGCCTTTTAGATGATGCTCCTGTTACAGAGCTGGATACTGCTGCGGCTACTAACCCTGCTTTAGCAGCAATAATTGGTGGAATGGATCCGCAGCATGCCATTGTCTCAGGGTTATCTGCTACACCTAAAGACAGTAATGGAGTGCCTTGGAGCGGCAGCTATATTATAGCTGGTGGTAATTTGCTTGCAGATATGCGTTCAAACCTTCATGCAGAATCACAAGGCAGATTGCAGGCTGTAAGAATTTACGAACAAACGGATGACAGAGGTATTAAGGATATGCTTTCGTACCTTATTGCACGTGACACAATGCACCAAAACCAGTGGCTTGCTGCTATCTATGAGCTAGAGCAGCAAGAGGGTGTTGTTGTTCCAAATACATTCCCGAAGGAACTGGAAAAAAGAGATGTTTCTTATTTGTTCTTGAACCATTCGATGGGAGACGAAAGCAGCAAAGGAAGATGGGCATCTGGTCAAAGCATGGATGGCATGGGAACATTCCAATATGTAAAGGATGTACCGCCATTTGGACCTGCCCCAAAACTCAAGCCCGCTCCACCTGCAGTTCATACTACACCTCCAAATGTAATGTAATATCCACACAAAAACCCGCTGCCCTTTTAGCAGCGGGTTTAATCATTGTATATCTTTATTATTAAGAACTCTCATTGCATTAAGGACAGCAATTAATGTGACACCAACATCAGAGAATACTGCTTCCCACATTGTTGCAATTCCAAAGGCTCCAAGCAGGAGAAAAATTGCCTTTACGCCTAATGCAAACACTATGTTTTGCCAAACAATTCTTCTCGTTTTTTTGGCAATTAATATTGCTGTGGCAATCTTGGAAGGCTCATCTGTCATGATAACAATATCTGCTGCTTCAATAGCAGCATCTGATCCTAATCCTCCCATCGCCATCCCTACATCTGCCCTTGCAAGTACAGGAGTGTCATTAATTCCGTCTCCCACAAATAAAATCTTTTCTTTAGCATGCTTTTTTGCGTCTAGCTTTTCGATTTGTTCGACTTTATCCTGAGGCAGCAGCTCTGCATAGACTTCATCAATATCCAGCGACTTAGCAACACTCCTTCCAACTGCTGCTGCATCACCTGTGAGCATGACTGTCTTTTTAATACCTGCTTTCTTTAAAGCTGTAATTGCTTGTGCTGCATCGTCCTTTAATTGATCTGAGATAATAAGAGAGCCGATAAATTCATTATTTACTGCTACATAGACAATAGTTCCCGACTCTTCCCTTACGGTAAAATCTATTTCTTCTTTCACCATCAGCTTTTGATTACCTGCTAAAATTTTTGCTCCACCTACAATAGCTGATATACCATGACCAGGAATTTCTTCATACTTATTTACATCCGCTTCTGATACTTTTCCTTCATAAGCCTTTCTAATCGATTCTGCAATAGGATGGTTGGAATGAACTTCTGCTAACGCAGCATTTTTCAGCACATCTTGGTCTGCATATCCATTTGCAGGGTGAACTGCAACTACTTCAAATACACCCTTTGTAAGTGTTCCAGTCTTATCAAACACTGCATATTTAACACTATTTAATGCTTCTAAATAATTGCTTCCCTTAACAAGGATTCCTGCCTTTGAAGCTGCTCCAATTCCTCCAAAAAATCCAAGGGGGATGGAAACGACTAAAGCACACGGACAAGAAATAACCAAAAAGATTAAAGCTCGGTAAAGCCAATCAGAGAATGTCGCACCTTCCAATACCAGTGGCGGAACAGCAGCTAAAAGTACAGCAATAATCACAACAACCGGAGTATAATAACGGGCGAACTTTGTGATAAAGTTTTCTGTCGGTGCTTTTCTGCTGCTGGCATTTTGAACAAGCTCCAAGATGCGAGCAACAGTGGACTGGCTGAATTCCTTTGTTACCTTAACAGTAAGAACACCATTTTTATTAATAAATCCACTTAATATATCGTGGCCTGCTTCTATATCTCTTGGCATAGATTCACCTGTCAACGCAGAGGTATCAACACTTGACTTGCCTTCAAGCACAATACCATCTAGCGGGACCTTTTCACCAGGCTTGATGACAATTATATCCCCAATTACAACGTCCTCAGGTGACATTTTTTCAAAGCCTTGCCCCTTTTGCACATTAGCATAATCAGGTCGGATATCCATCAGGCTGCTAATAGACTTGCGTGAACGATTAACAGCAGCGCCTTGAAACAGTTCTCCGACTTGATAAAACAACATTACTGCAACACCTTCTGGATACTCTGAGATAGCAAATGCGCCTATTGTGGCAATTGCCATAAGAAAATGTTCATCAAATACTTGGCCGCGGACAATATTCGTGCATGCCCTCCAAACAATATCTCCACCAATAATCAAGTAAGCAACAAGAAATACAGATAACTCAGCAAAACCATCTAATGGAAGAAAAAGGCCAGCACCAGCTATAATTGTCCCTATAACGAGCCTAAAGATCATCCTTTTCATATTCTCATTTCCATGCTCATGAGAATGTCCATGTTCATGTTCATGTTCATGTTCATGAGCGTGGCTATGATGATGGTGATGATGTGCATGATTATTCGCTTTTTTAGGTCCTCCTGCTGTCTTTTCTCTTAATTTAACATGTGGTTCTAATCGTTTTATCGTTTTTTCTGTTTTTGCAACAATTGCTTCAGCTTCTTGACTGAACTCCATAGACAATGTTTGTGTCGCAAAATTGACCTGACAGGCATCCACCCCTTCAATTGAAGAAACACCTCGCTCAATTTTCATTGCACAATTAGCACAGTCTAGCCCTTCTAAAATAAAATCCTTTTTTTGCAGCTCTCTTCCCTTCTCCATGGTTATCCCCTCTTTCGTAAACCTTAATGAAAGTATCTTAAGTGGTTTTATCTATTTTACTTATTTATATATAAATTAATATATGAACAACTACTCATATATTCATATTATATGTAAGCAGGCTTTAAAGTGTCAATGTAATTTCCAATATGGGTATAAAAAAGCAACCGCAAAAATAGCGGCTGCTGTAGCTCTTCATTAGTGATGTCTTGCATGGTCAATCATCTGTTTTAAAACGCTCATTACATGCTCATCATCACAGGAATAAATCATCGTAGTTCCCTCGCGACGGTATTTGACAAGACGAAGGTTTTTTAGAAACCGCAATTGATGTGATACGGTAGACTGCAGCATTTGAAGCCTTTCTGCAATTTCATTAACAGAATGCTGCTTTTCAGATAATACATGGAGAATTTTAATTCTCGTTGGATCTGATAATGCTTTAAAGGTTTGAGAAACGATAAATAAAGTTTCCTCATCAAGCATGGCACTGTTTCCGTTTATCGGATTTAACTCGTCATTATTATGATCATTGCCGCTCATTTTCATTGCTCCTCTTGTTAACTAAAACTAATGCCTCCATTATAGCATAGTTGTATCCTGTTTCATTATTTGGAGGCTCTTCCAGTAAAAAGGAAAAAGACTTGTCCACATTTGTGGACAAGTCTTTTAATCTATTACAATGGAACAATACCAACTGGGTTAATTGCATTTGATTTAGCCTGGTTCCATTCGCCTTTATGCAATTCAAAATGCAAATGCTGTCCTTGAGAATCACCAGTGTTCCCCATTGTACCGATGCGTTGGCCTTTCGAAACAACCTGGCCTGCACTTACTTTTCTGCTTCCAGATTTCATATGTGCATAAACAGTTGTATACGTCTGACCATCAATAGAGTGAGCGATGAAAACAACTTCCCCATAGCTACTTGATGTATAAGAACGGATAACAACACCGTCTGCAGCTGCTAGAATTGCCACATTATCACCAGTTGCCGCTAAGTCAACTCCTGCATGGAATGTCCCCCAACGTTGGCCTAAGCCAGAAGTAAGAACTCCGTTTGCCGGTTTAGTGAAAGCACCTGATGATACTGCCGGGCTTGAAGGTGCAGATGAAGAACTTGAGCTGCTTGAACTTGAACTTGAGCTTGAGCTACTTGAACCTGAACTTTTTGAGCTAGAGCTAGAACTTGAACTACTTGAACTGCTGCTCGCTTTTGCAGCTTTAGCTTTTGCCGCAGCTGCAGCAGCGGCTGCTTCTGCCTCTTGTCTCTTTCTCTCTTCTTCTGCTGCTTTTTTAGCCGCTTCAGCCTGACGCTGTTTTTCCAGCTTAATTGCTTTTTCCATTGCTACCTTTTGATCTGACAAAATTGCTTCTTCTTCTTCAAGAGACAGCATTTCTGCGTGAACATGATCCTCTTCTTTTTCAAGCTGAGCCATCACTTTATCTTTTTCTTTCTTTTTTGAATCCAAATCAGCTTTCATATCTTCCAAATCACTTAGCATTGTTTCAAGAGAGCTGAGCTTTTCCTTTAATTCTGCTTTTGAATCTTCTAAAAGCTTCTTATCGGCTTCCTGCTCTTTTAGAATAGTTCGGTCTGCCTCCACAATCGTTGCAACAGCTCCGATACGGTCGATTAAATCACTTATGCTTTGAGAGCCCATAAGAACGTCCATATAGCTTACTGCTCCGCCAGTTTCCTGCATTGCTCTAGCTCTGTCCTTCAGTACTTCATTTCTTTCATCAATTCGTTTTTGTGTTTCTTTAATTTGTTTTTCCAGCCTTTTCACATCAGCTTTTGTTGTTTCTATCTGACTTTTCTTCTCAGTAATGTTGACTTGAGTAGTGGAAATGGCTGTATTTAGTCTCTTCAGCTCCGCTTCCACAGATTCTTGCTCGTCATGGATGTTGCTTAACTCATCGTTTTTATCGCTCTTTTTATTTTCCACATCATTCTGCTTGCTTTCAATATCTTCTTTTTGTTTATTAAGATCACTTATGCTCGCAGCATATGCCGTAGAAAATGGTACTTGAGTAACTATACCACCAATGCCTAAAGTAGTAACGATTGTCCATTTAACTATTGTATTTTTCAAGCTCTCATGCCTTCCCCTCTATTGATAGATAAGTAGATTAAATCACCATAAAACTAGTAAATTAGAACTATACCATCGAAAATAACGCCAATTTAATAGCCTGGCCTTCATCCAGACTATGAACTCAACAGTATATTGTGAGTATTAGGAGGAAGGGACTACTTCCTCCTGTTTCACCTTATACCTTCAAGAATTTACGTATACTCATAACACTTCCCCAAATACCGATTACTGCACCCATCAACAATAGCAATGCTCCCACTTGATAAACAAATGGTGTGTAATCAAGAATTTGAATATAGTTTCCAGCTAATCTTGGCTGTAAATATTCATATGCATAATAGTAAATAACAGATACGAGGCCAATTGGAATAATTGAGCCTAATACTCCAAGCCACATTCCTTCAAGGAAGAACGGCCAGCGGATAAACCAGTTTGTTGCACCGACAAGTCTCATAATTTCTATCTCTTTACGTCTAGCAACAATGGTAATTTTAATTGTGTTGGAAATTAAAAACATTGCTGTGAACAGAAGTCCTGCAATTAGGACAATCCCGACGTTTCGGCTAACATTGATGACATTAAATAGTCTGTCAACAGTGCCTTGCCCATACTTTACAGTTGCTGCATTATCAAACTTCTCTATTTCTTTTGCTACCTTTTTCGTGTCATTCGGATCCTTCGTTTTAACAACAAAAACATCACTTAGCGGGTTATCCTGCTGGAATAGTTCATAGGCATCCCCTTGATCACCAAAACTCTTAATTAAATTGTCCAATTCCTGCTGTTTCGCAGAAAATGTAACACTTGCCACATCTGATATTCCCTTTATTTTATCCTCAAGTGCTGCTTGATCCTCTTTTGTTGCCGTCTGATCAACATGAACACGTATTTCTACATTTTCTTCAATCGTCGTGGCAACTTCGTTCAAGTTCATCATAATGACGAAGAATACACCGACAAGTAAAAGGGTAATAGTAACAGAACTGATCGAAGCGAATGTCATCCATCCGTTTCTCCATAAACTTTTAAAACTCTCTCTACCATGTCTTTTAACTGTTCTAGCCTTCATATCCGTAATCACCTCTCTGCTCGTCACGAACAATTCTTCCACCCTCGATGGCGATTACACGATGTCTTATCGTATTAACAATTTCCTTATTGTGAGTAGCCATCACAATTGTCGTTCCCCTATTGTTGATTTCCTCGAAGATATTCATAATTTCCCAAGAAGTTTCAGGGTCAAGATTCCCAGTCGGCTCATCGGCAATGACAAGCTTAGGAGAATTCACAATTGAGCGGGCAATAGAGACACGCTGCTGCTCTCCTCCTGATAATTCAGTAGGAAGCATTCTTGCTTTATGTTTTAAACCAACAAGTCCTAGAACTTCCATTACTCGTTTTTTTATTAATTTAGGATTTTCCTCAATAACTTCTAATGCAAACGCAACATTTTCATATACAGTCAATGTAGGCAAGAGCTTGAAATCCTGAAAGACAACTCCCATATTTCTTCTCAACAACGGGACCTTGCTGTTTTTCAGTTTTGCCAAATTAACTCCGTTGATTAGAATCGTGCCTTGCGTCGGTTTTTCCTCCCGATGCATCATTTTAATAAATGTAGATTTTCCGGCACCACTCGGCCCTACTACATATACAAACTCACCTTGATTAATTTTCACATCAATGCCATTTGCTGCAATAACACCATTGGCATATTTCTTGATTACATTTTTCATTTCTATCATCTATTATCACACCTGAATTTTATTTGTAAGAACATAAGAAAAGTGCAAAACGTCTATAGCAACATGGAAGACGAATCACATTTGCGAATTGCCATATCAATTGCTTTCTCTAATAAGAGAAACTTAATTCTCTCGTTTTTCCTTTTCTAACTCCATTAACCACCAAAATTCGACATTTACAAACCGACTGAAGGAGACATTTTTTTTATAAATATAAGACTTCCTTCTAATTACTTACATTATTATATCATCATAGTACGGTAAATTAACGGATAAAATTATTACATTTTCTTTTCAAATATCGAAAAAAGTACTATTATTATCTTCCCATACCTTAATTTACTATTATAATAGTACTACAAATCAACCAAATTCCCCTTTTTTTTTTATTTTTTTCTTTATTTTAGGCTTTTATACCTATATTATGTTACATTTTGAGGAAATATTTACATGACATAATTCTGTTTAACTTATTCTCCATTTACAATAAAGCGATTACATTTTTGAACCTGTTACAAATCTTACAAAGAATCGACATATTACACATAAAAAATCCTTCTATCTTTGCATTTTATACAAAAATAGAAGGACATTTATTTACTACTATGCTTTTTTTGCACTAAAGCCTCTGCCATGAACCTCTGATGCATCCATTACAATGACAAAAGCAGACGGATCTATCGATTGAACTAACCCTTTTAATTTCATAAATTGGGCCTGATCAACAACACACATCAAAATAGGACGCTCAAAATCTGTATAACCGCCATGGGCTGTCAGCTTTGTAACACCTCTGTCGATTTTATTTAAGATTCCTTCCCTTACATCCTCTTGTTTTTCTGTAATGATAAGTGCCATTTTGCTGCTTCCAAAGCCAACCTGGACAATATCAATTGTCTTACTTGTAATAAACAAGGCTAACAATGCGTATAAACCCTGTTCAATACTGAATACAGCAGCAGCCGTAATAACAATAACCCCATCGATCAATGCAACGCTTTTTCCTAATGACATTCCAGTATATTTAGTGATAATTTGCGCGGCAAGATCTGTTCCGCCTGTTGATGCCCTTCCTTTAAAAACAATCCCTATCCCAAGGCCAATACCAATTCCACCGTATATCGCTGCAAGCAGGGGTTGCATAGTCCATGGCTCCATATCCTTTGATAAGAAAACGACAAATGGCAAAAATAATGTTCCGACAAGCGTTTTAATACCGAAGTTTTTCCCTAGTAATATTACGCCGGCAATAAATAAAGGAATATTAAACGCCCATTGTACAAATGCCGGCTCCCAATGAAACAGACTCGCAGTAATTGTGCTGATACCGCTCACTCCACCTGAAGCGATGCTGTTAGGCAATAGAAATAAGTTAAATGATAATGCTACAATAGCAGATCCAATTAATACATAAATATACTCACGCAAGATTTGACACCTCATTTGTTTATTGTCTTTTATTGACATGTCTTCATTTCTTTAAAAATCGACATAATTTTTGATATTAAAAAATATGTAAGAAGCATTGTTCATAAAGGTTAATATTGCTTAAAAAATGCATTCTTTATATTTTCCCAAGCAGAGAGTATATCATTCAAATGAACAAGTGTAAATGGTGACAAATTAGCGTGGTAAAGGGATGAAACGAGGTTTTTTCAAGGATGGAACAAAAAAATACTATCCTTTCTCAAAGGATAGCATTTGTCATTTTTATATAATAAATATCCAAAAAACGATGGCCAGTCCAAAACGATATATCGCAAAAGGAATTAATTTTACTTTATTAATAAGACGCAGAAAAAACTTGATCGCAATTAATGCAACGATAAAGGCGGTCACAAAGCCTGCTGCAAAAACAGGTATATCTTGTGCGCCCAATTGACTCCAGCTTTCAAATAAATCCTTTGCCGATGCTGCAAACATGATGGGAACTGCCATGATAAATGTAAATTCAGACGCTGTCTTATGGCTCATGCCTGCAAGCAGTCCGCCTGAAAGTGTTGCTCCAGATCGGGAAAAGCCTGGCACTAAAGCAAAGCACTGAAAAAAACCTACTGTTAAAGCTTGTCTGTATGTAACTTGATCAAGCGTTTCTGCAGAAGCTTTCGGCTTCAGCTTCTCAGCTGCCAGCATCAGCAACCCTCCGATAATTAATGTGATAACAACAGTTGCCGGGCTAAATAAAACATTTTTTATCAAGTCATAAAACAGAACACCGCCAACACCGAAGGGAATAATTCCTACAGCAATATGAAAAATACTTAGTGTACCAACACTTTCCGAATCTTGATATTTCTTTAATCCTAAAATACTTAATATCCTTCGCCAAAAAACAAAAATAACGGCGAGTATGCTGCCAAGCTGAATAATGATTTCAAATGTTTTCGCACTTTCTCCAGTAAAGTCCAACAAATGGCCTGCTAAAATAAGATGCCCTGTTGACGAAACAGGCGCGAACTCTGTCAAGCCTTCTACAATACCCATGATAATAGCCGTTAAAATATCCATAAACACCTCCAATTTATATATATTGGGGTGATTAGTAATTTATACTATAAAGTGGATAGATGTTTATCTGTATACGAAACCCGTTTGAAAAAATAGAGTAAGCTCCAATAAAAAAAGATATCTCTTTCCCCTGCAGATTAGCGGGACAGCCAATCTGCAGGAGAAATCAATATCCACTTGTTTTTAGTATAATACCCTCAAGAGCTTTTTAAATCATCGGTTTTCTACAGTCTTTGTTGAGACACTTTTCCATTTACTTTATAAAGATATATCTTCCAATAACTTTCCTTTGAAGCAAATGATTTCTCAAAGCTTAAATTATTATCTGCAGCGTTATCAATAGGAACTGCGGACAGAATATATTGACCGCCCATTTTCTTAAGCTGATTTGTATTTAAGTCCAAATTCTTGATAGTTTTCTTTGTATGCTTGGAAAACTGGTATTTTTTGCCGAGTTCATCAACAAATATATAACAGCGGCCACCCCAGTAATCATAATACTCCCTTAGCCCTTTATTTTTATTGAGCTCAGGCTCAATAATTTTTCTGAATTCTTCCTTATAGCTTAATGGATATATATTGCTGTAGGAATCAAGTGTATAAAAGCCATTGTACTGGGCAACATTAGGATGCATGCCAATACTGACAACCCTGTAATCCTCTAATGGCTTACCTATGTAATCTTTAATTTCCTTAAATTCGTCAACTGCAAAATATTGCTTATAGCTCGGCTGATCTTTGTACATGATCTCCTCATTATTTGGTATCAATACAAGCAGCTGTGCTATAACCAAAACATAAACTAATTTTCTTACTCGTCCACCTTGATCCCATAGCATTTTCAATGATAGTGCAAATAAAACATAGATGATCATCGGTCGCAAATAATGGAATCTGCCAAAATTAAAGCTCGTCAAAATACCGAACCGTTCTTTCAATGGTTGCCAGCCTTCAAAGAACCAAAACGCATACCATGTGGACAGCAGCAAATTAACAATATGCAAGAAAATAAATAGACGATTGTCTTTTGCTTTATTTTTAATAAGCACCCAAACTAAGCAAATAATGGTGAGGGGCAATATGATATATTGCGAAATCGTTCTGTCTTGATTATGACTAATAACATAGTTCTTGCCAATTAGCTTAAATGTCTGGATTAGATCAAGCTTAGATTGATAAAAAACATCCCTGTTTGTTAGTTCATTCGATGCTGGGGCGATCATGGACATAACTAAACGATAATCAATCGCCATATAGATTACTAGCATATAAATGATGGATAGTAAAAATACTAGGTTCCATTTTTTCGTCTTAAAGAGGTCATATACCCACAGCAGGCCAATGAATGTAAGAAAATAAAAAAAGCCGATCACAAACGTCGAAAAAAACGGTAATAGTGTAATTACTACATAGTTTTTCCAGTTTCGCTCACCCTTGCGAATATTTAGAAAGCTCCATAATGCTAAAGGCATTCCAAGGATGCTGAGCATGCCAGAAGGCCAGTATGGCGTGAGTGAAAACGTCAATGCTGCACCTATTGTAATGATATAAGGGTTTGACTTCTTAAAAACATACTTTTTTAAAAGAAGATACATTCCTAAAAAGGCAACAATTCTCGTAATTGCCTGACACAGACCATATGCAACGACAGGAGGCAGGATATTAAAAAGTAAAACCATGCCATAGTATTCCGAATAGTATGTATCCCGGGAAAACTCACCGTTCATAATCTGTTCCATTGGCGTATTAACAGGTGCAAACATATTACCACTGTCTTTTAAAACTTCATACCAGCCAAGATTGGAATCGAGATTATCATGGATACGCATATGAGCATTTCCATTTAGAATAAAATAGGGCAAAACCCATAAAACAACGATTAATAATGCCAATGAGAGGAAGATTTTTTCCTGCTTCCCTAAACCTGTTACTTTAATCATTTAACACTCCTTGAAACCTGTTGAAATTTAGTTGAAAACACAAGATACTTCTGCCCAAAATAATTTAATATTGTGTACATGCCGCTTCCAAAAAGAACAGCAAGCACTTCCACATAACCCGTGAGCACCGGAATTCTTCCTGCCACTTCTTCCACAAGCACTAGACCAAGCTTATAGGCAATGAAATAAGAAGCTAGAATGACAATGCCAAACCGTATACCACTTCCTATGAATCTAGCATTGCTTTGGAAAGTAATATTTTTGTTAAGAAAATAGCTTACAACCGCTCCAACCAAGTTACCTATAAAAGTGGAGCTCCAATAATTAATATGAAATAACAGCAGACAGGCATACATAATAGAAAGGCCGACTGCTGTGTTAATTAGACCAACGAACAGAAAACGTATAAAAGGATAGCGAAGCATTATATATGCACCTTTGATTTAGCAGGATTAGCCTGCTTATTCCTGCAAAGATTATCTTCAATAATATAGCGCGGACGGTGTTTTACTTCTTCGTAAATTTTCCCTATATATTCACCAATAAGACCAATGCTCATTAAAAGAAGGCCACCAATCAGCCATAAAGAAATCATTACAGATGCCCAGCCTGATTCTGTATCACCAAGGAATTTTTGAACAAGCACATAACCACCTGCAATAAGGCTGATAATGGAAGACAAAAATCCTATTAATGTAATAAACCGAATCGGCTTAACGCTGAAGGATGTAATACCATCTAATGCAAATGCAAGCATCTTTGCGATTGGGTATTTAGATTCCCCTGCCTCACGAGCCTTGCGCTCATAATAAACACTAGTCGACTTAAACCCAAGTAATGGGACAACACCTCTTAAGAAAAGGTTGGACTCCTTAAACTGTAGCATTTCTGTTAATGCTCTTTTGCTTAACAAACGATAGTCAGCATGATTATAAACGAGTGATAAGCCCATTTTCCCCATTAGGCGGTAAAAGCCTTGTGCTGTACTCCGCTTAAAAAAGGTATCTGTTTCTCTTTTGCTTCTAACACCATACACTATTTCATAGCCGCTTAAGTATTTCAGCACAAATTCTCTTATTACACTGGTGTCATCCTGAAGATCTGCATCAATACTGATGACACAATCAGAAAACTGAACAGCTTCCTCTAGCCCAGCAAGTAACGCTCTTTGGTGTCCAAAGTTTCTCGACAGCTTTATACCGCTGACAAGCTTGTCAAAATGGGTTGCACTTTCAATTTTATCCCATGTTGAATCCTTGCTTCCGTCATCAATAAAGAGCAATTGACTTTTAGAACTAATAAGTCCTTCTGAAATAAGGGAAGTTAGCACATTTTTCAGTTGATAATATGATTGTTCAAATACCTCCTCTTCGTTATAGCATGGTACAGCAATAGTCAAAACGACCTCTTTCATTTCATAACCTCTTTTCTTAAAATAACCAATTACTATAAGAATCCCTAAATAATTCCAACAATATACATATAAACGAAAAATACAGAAGAAAGTTTCACTTTTTCCTAAAAAAGTAAATTTATTATTATTTGTGAATTTTTGCTTTATCTCCTTGTCTTCTTAAATTTAGTTCTTTAAAAAATTATACGTCACAATTCCTTTCCCTCATGCTTAGCTGGCAAAACTTAACCAAAAATATATAATCACTTCATAATTAGTTACCTATTTAGGGGTTTTTTAAACACAAAAAGAGGCTGGCACAAAACAAAAAATAAGCTTTCTAAACACGAATAATAGAATTACAACTAAATTTGAAAAATAAAGGTTGTGTCTAAATAGAATTTTGAGTTAAAGTTAGTTCGTTTCATTGCGCTGCACCCACTCGCTTTCCGCGGGGAGGAAGATGAGCCTCCTCGTCTTCGCCTGCGGGGTCTCATCCTTTCCTCTATTTCCCGCAGGAGTCGAGTGGCCTCCGCTCCATTCAACTAAAATTTCTAATTTTTTGTATTTAAACTAAAAACAAAAAACCGAACTATTTAATCAATATAGTTGATTAAGTAGTTCGGTCTTTACGCTGGTTCACATACTTATGTCCCAGCCTCTAATACTTATTCTGCAATGCTTAGCTTTGAACGCAAGTAAGCATTTATAAATAGATCAATATCTCCGTCCATGACAGATTGTGTGTTACCTACTTCTGTGTTTGTACGGTGGTCTTTAACAAGAGAGTATGGATGAAAAACGTACGAACGAATTTGGCTTCCCCAGCCAATATCCTTTTGTTCGCCGCGGATTTCCGCAAGCTTTTCTTCCTGCTCTTCGATTTTTTTCTGATAAAGTTTTGCTTTCAGCATTTTCATTGCTGTTTCCCTGTTTTTAATCTGAGAGCGCTCTGTTTGGCAAGATACGACTACTCCTGTTGGGATATGTGTAATACGTACAGCGGAGTCTGTTGTATTGATATGCTGTCCACCGGCACCACTTGCCCGGTACGTATCAACTTTTAAATCCTCTGTACGGATTTCAATTTCAATCTCATCATTGAATTCTGGCATAACTTCACATGATACAAAGCTCGTATGGCGGCGGCCAGATGAATCAAATGGAGAAATACGAACAAGACGATGTACGCCTTTTTCTGCTTTTAAGTATCCGAATGCATTATGTCCTTTAATAGCCAATGTTACACTCTTAATTCCAGCTTCATCACCAGGCAGATAATCCAATGTTTCCACCTTGAAGCCTCTTTTTTCTGCCCAGCGAGTGTACATACGCAACAGCATGCTTCCCCAGTCTTGGGACTCTGTACCACCAGCACCTGGATGCAGCTCTAAAATTGCATTGTTTTTATCGTAAGGCTCACTTAACAGAAGATTAAGCTCAAACTGGCTTAAGCTGCTTACCAATTGTCCTAGTTCCTCTTCAAGCTCAGTGCGCAATTCTTCATCGTCTTCTTCCTTAACCAACTCATAAGTAAGCTCTAGGTTTTCAAATGTTTCTGCCAGCTTATAAAACTCATTGACTTGATCCTTTAAACCATTGCTTTCGGAGATAACTGTCTGTGCTGCCTGCTGATCATTCCAAAAATCAGGATGCAACATTTCATCCTCCAGATGAGCGATACGTGCCTCTTTGTTATCTAAGTCAAAGAGACCCCCTAAAGTTTTCTAGTGTTACATTTATCTTCTCTAACTCATTGCGAATATCTGCTAATTCCATTTACCTGTCACCCTTTTTAAATATTATTGTTCAAAGCACGGCTGCTTCCTTCTAGTATTATATGGCTTTTCAAGAAAAAATGCATGCTTTCCTTTTTAGAAGTTAATTTGAATAGTTGTTTTCTGTAATAAAGCATTTCCATTATTCAGGAAGATATACTTTATTTGCTCAAACGTTAGACTCTAAAAAACCTGCCTCTCCGAATTCGGGGAGGCAGGTCCCATTATTCTATTTTAAAGATTAGTTCCGTGGCAGTTTTTATACTTTTTGCCACTGCCGCAGAAGCATGGAGCATTTCGGCCCACATCAAGCTTCTTCATCACTGGTTTTTTCTTCGGCTTCTTATCTTCGCCTTCTTCTTTCGGGTTGACCGCTTGTCCTTTCATGACTTCTTCCCTTTGAAGATTTTCACGGATCTCTGCTTTCATAATGTACTTAGCAACATCCTCTTCAATGGAAGTAACCATTTGCTCAAACATTGCAAACCCTTCAGATTGATATTCGCGAAGCGGATCGATTTGACCATATGCACGAAGATGGATACCCTGACGAAGCTGATCCATTTGGTCAATGTGGTCAATCCATTTGCTGTCAACAGCGCGAAGCACAATAACCTTCTCAAATTCACGCATTTGTTCAGTTGTCAGCTTTTCTTCTTTCTCATCATAGTTATGCAATACTTTTTCCATGATGACTTCGGCAATTTCATCGCCTTCTTTGCCACGGATATCATTCAGCTCCAATTCGCCTTCATGAAGCAGATTTCCGTTCGCATAATCAAGAACTGCCTGCAGATCCCAGTTTTCCTGATCTTCACTCGATGGAGTATGTGCTGCAACATGACGCTCCAATGATGATTTAATCATACTTTCAACAATAGAACGAAGGTTGTCAGATGTTAGTACATCATTACGCTGAGCGTAAATGATTTCCCTTTGCTGACGAAGAACATCATCATATTGAAGAAGCTGTTTACGTGAGTCAAAGTTGTTTCCTTCCACTCGTTTTTGAGCAGATTCAACAGCTCTTGAAACCATCTTGCTTTGGATCGGCTGGGAGTCATCCATGCCCAGTTTAGCCATCATCGCTTTCATGCCGTCAGATCCGAAGCGGCGCATCAATTCATCTTCCATAGAAAGGTAGAATTGCGTCACACCTGGATCTCCTTGACGTCCGGAACGTCCGCGAAGCTGATTATCTATTCGTCGGCTTTCGTGACGTTCTGTTCCGATAACAGCTAAACCGCCCACCTCTTTAATTCCTTCTCCAAGTTTAATATCTGTTCCGCGTCCTGCCATATTTGTTGCAATTGTCACAGCGCCTTTTTCGCCGGCAGTTGCGATAATTTCTGCTTCTCTCTCATGATTTTTTGCATTCAATACATCATGAGGAATACCCTTCTTAGAAAGATACTTCGAGATAATTTCAGACGTTTCAATTGCCACAGTACCAACAAGGACCGGCTGACCTAACTTATGTCTTTCAGCAATATCCTCAACAACAGCTCTAAATTTACCATCCATTGTTGCGTAAATTAAATCGGCACGGTCATCACGAACGATATCTCTGTTCGTTGGAATAACAATAACACTCATATTGTAAATATTGCGGAATTCCTCTTCCTCTGTCTTTGCTGTACCAGTCATCCCAGCAAGCTTATCATACATGCGGAAGTAGTTTTGGAATGTAATGGTTGCAAGTGTCATGCTTTCATTTTGAATTTCAAGATTTTCCTTAGCCTCGATTGCTTGATGAAGCCCGTCGCTATAGCGGCGCCCCTTCATTAAACGGCCTGTGAACTGGTCAACGATGACGATTTCGCCATCTTGCACAACATAATCGACATCTTTATGCATGCTTGCATGTGCCTTAAGGGCTTGTGTGATATGATGGTTAATTGCCACATTGCTTACATCAAACAAGTTTTCAATCTGGAAGACACGCTCAGCCTTTGACATACCTTCTTCTGTCAACTGAACACCCTTCGTCTTTTCATCATACGTATAGTCCTTTTCTACCTTTAAGCTGCTCACAAAAACATTTGCCCGTACATATAATTGAGTCGACTTTTGAGCAGAGCCAGAAATGATCAGCGGCGTTCTCGCTTCATCAATTAAGATGGAGTCAACCTCATCAATTACTGCATAGTAAAGTGGTTTTTGTACCTTTTGCTCGTTATATAAAACCATGTTATCACGAAGATAATCGAATCCGAATTCATTATTTGTACCGTAAGTAATATCGGCATTATATGCTGCCTGCTTGTCCTCTCTTGAAAGGCCGTTTAAGTTCAAACCAACCGTTAACCCAAGAAACTCATATAGCTGTCCCATCTCAGCAGCATCACGTGTTGCCAAATATTCATTGACTGTGACAACATGAACGCCTTTTCCAGAAAGTGCATTCAAATATACCGGCATTGTCGCAGTCAGGGTTTTACCTTCACCAGTCTTCATTTCAGAGATATTACCTTCATGAAGAGAAGCTCCCCCCATCAGCTGAACAGGATATGGGTATAGGCCAAGCACACGCTTTGCAGCTTCCCTCACAACTGCAAAAGCCTCAACCAGCAAATCGTCAAGTGTTTCTCCTTTTTGAACGCGCGCTTTGAACTCCTCCGTTTTTGCCTTGAGCTGCTCATCGCTTAATGCTGCCGTTTCTCCAGCCAAAAGCTCAACCTTTTCGGCAATCTTAGTCAGTTTCTTTATATCGCGTTTGTTCTGATCAAAAACCTTATTTAAAATACCAAGCATTAAAAAACGCTCCTTTATAATTAAAATGAGAGATTCTATGTGAAAAATTCCATCCGTTTATTATATCAATAGCATAATAACTAGCATTAAAGTCTCTATAGCATATTCACTATTCATTAAAATCACATGAAAAGAATAGGACTCTTTTGTAAACTCCATATAAGAAGGATATCATTGAATATATGATAGCTTAACTAGTATTTTCCTATTAATATTACCATTTCCTTAATAGAGTGACAACTTTAGTATAAAGGAAAGATAGAAAGGTGAAAAAAGGGGTATGTAAAGGACTGATGCCCTAAAGAAAAAAATGCAGCTGCTCATTATAGTAAAAAAATCAGGTCTTTTTATAGTACTTTAATACCTTTCTGGATTCATTCAAGTAGCGCATGAAGCGATATGGCTTGCTGATGACCCTAATCGGGAGTCTTGCAATGAATTTGCTTAGATCCTGCTTGTATTCCTCTGTCATCCTGCTCGGCTTTGTGGCAATATGCTCAAATAGCTCTTTATAAAACTTCTTCATGATGTCAACCTTCATGCCTGCTTCATGCTGACAGCTTTGGCACTTGACGCTCGTTATCTCTTCATTTATATAAACAACGTCATGGTTTGTTTCATTATTACAGTGTGTACAAAACAGGTTCGCTTCCATTACAGACCTTTTCATCCCTTTCACACTCCTTGAAAATGAAATTAACTTCTATAAGAAAGGATATTCTGATTTCAGCTGTTTTAGCTATAAATTCTTTTGTTTATTATATCAAACACTCCTGTATCATAGTGGAATATTCAAGTAATTTCCATATAATGATTGCTGCATACCGTCTTCTAAAAAAAGGCTTACTCCTAACATGTTCTTACTATATTAGAAAAAAACCTGCAGTTTCCTGCAGGTTTTTTTAAAAAGTGCTATCTAATTACTTTGCTTCAATCAAACCATACTTGCCGTCTTTTCTTTTATAAACAATATTTGTTGAATTTGTTTCCGCATCTGTATAAACAAAGAAACTGTGGCCAAGAAGATCCATTTGTAAAATGGCTTCCTCACTGTCCATTGGCTTTAAATTAAAGCGCTTTTGGCGAACAATTTCCAGTTCGTCCTCTTCATCCTGTACAGAGACCGCATTAGGCTCGTCTGCGCCAAACAGAGCATTTAGATTGCCTTTTTCGCGCTGCTTTCTGTTTACTTTTGTTTTATGTTTTCTGATTTGCCGCTCCAACTTATCAACGATCAAATCAATAGCTGCGTACATGTCCAAATGGTCTTCTTCAGCTCGAAGCACCAGCTGGGACATCGGGATTGTAACTTCCACCTTAGCAGTCTTATCACTGTAGGTTTTTAAATTCACATTGACATTAGCATCTGGCGTTTCGGAAAAATATCTCTCCAGTTTGGAAATCTTCTTTTCTACATACTCTCTAATTGCTGGAGTTACCTCAATGTTTTCTCCTCTAATGTTGAAATTCATAAGTTACTCCTCCTTTTGGATTCCAGTGCAAGTCTTATTGTTCCCACCACATTCTTATATCTATGCGAGCAGTGAACTTTTTTGACTATGCTATATAATTCTTGTTTACCCTTTCGATTTCCTGCAAAAACTTTTGGAAAATTCGACAAATTTGTGAACTTGTTAAAAAAAAGCTGTTTTCACCAAAAACTTTACGGCAAATTTTTCATTTATACATTTAGACAAATTTTTTACGAGAATCTTTAGCAGTATAGCTTCTCCTAATGTAGGAGTCCGTGGCATGTATCCTAACATATATTTTCTATATGTAGGTAAACCCTCCTTTTTCTCCGTTATTCGTCTCCATACATCTTTCCTAAAAATTCATACTTTCTATTTTTTTACTGATTCTATAGTACTAATTTGTCGTTTAGAACAATCTTTTACAATTTTTTTGATATAACTTGGTTTCAAAGTTTTTTAGCATGGGTATCTAAAAACTACGTGAAACAAGCTAATATTTTTTCAACCAATAAATTAAATCTTCTTCAAAACATAAAAAAACATTCGAAATTTGTCGTTAGTTGACAGAAAACATCTAATTATTTTAATTGTTAATCTAATAAAAATCTAATAGAATTACGTCTATATGAATGGCCAAGGAGGAACAGCATTGAACAACTTAAAAGTATTAACAGAACTTCCAGAAGAACAGCATAACAGCATAGAAGCTGAAGAAGAGCATGAGTACTACTACAAGTTATGGGAAGATGACCGATTATAATTCTTCAATCAAACTACAATCTGAAAACGAATACAGGAGGGTTATCATGAAAAAACAATGCATCGCCATGCTTTTAGCCGGTGGAAGAGGAACGAGATTAAAAAAACTTACAGATCATCTAGCGAAACCAGCCGTACCATTCGGAGGAAAATACCGAATCGTCGATTTCACTTTAAGCAATTGCCGCAATTCTGGCATTGATACAGTTGGCGTGCTAACACAATATCAGCCCCATGTATTACAAAATTACATCGGAGACGGAAAGGAATGGGATTTAAACAGAAGAGATGGCGGTCTTTCCATCCTTCCTCCATATCAATGCGATACGGAAGAACGCTGGTATGAAGGAACTGCACATGCCATTTATCAGAATACCCCCTTCATTGAGCAGTATGATCCAGAGAATGTTTTGATTATTTCTGGCGACCATATTTATAAAATGGATTATGACCTTATGCTGAAGCAGCATATCGAGACAGGCGCTGATGCCACTATTTCTGTTACAGAGGTGCCATGGGAAGAAGCAAGCCGTTTCGGTATTATGAACACAGAAACTTCCAGCAACCGTATCAGCGAATTCGAGGAAAAGCCAGAAGATCCAAAATCAAACCTTGCTTCAATGGGTGTATACATCTTCAAATGGAAAACCCTCAAAGCATACTTAGAACAAGAAGAAAACAATCAAGACAGCTGCAAGGATTTTGGGAAAGACATTATCCCCGCAATGCTGCATGACAATCTTAAACTCCACGCATATAAATTCAAGGGCTACTGGAAAGATGTCGGTACAATCGACAGCTTTTGGGAAGCCAACATGGATCTACTTGAAAAAGAATCCAACATTTTCTTAAAAGACAAGGATTGGAATGTCTACACTGTAGAACAGTCCCATCCACCAGTATATCTTGATGATGCTTCAACTGTTAAGCATTCCTTAGTCAGTGAGGCTTGCGAGATTTACGGAACAGTGGAAAACTCTGTTATTTTCCAAGATGTAACAATCGGGAAAGGCGCAGTTATTAAGGATTCTGTCCTTCTACCAGGAGCCGTTGTCGGAGAAAACGCAGTTATCGAAAGAGCTGTTGTTGCATCTAACGTGAAAATAGACGATTATTCTGTCATCAAATCAAAAACACCCTATGACGCAATTGCTTTAATTGGTGAAGATGTCGTTAATGATAAGAAGCATCATGAACTTTCAAGAGTAATCTAAACAAACATTATAAGCTGACTTAGAAGGGTTGTTAATGGCAACCCTTCTAAGTCGTTTTTTTTATAATTTGGTTTTGAAAAAGCAAAAAACCATTTGCCAAGGCAAATGGTTTTCACTTGTTATTTTCTCTTATCATAATATATGCCGTCTGTCTGTAAAGACTGGTACGGATTCACATATTTTTGATTAGAGTTTTTCTTAAGCTTTAATTCTTTTATATCCTGTTGGATACTTCTCTTTTCAGCATGAAGCAGCTCCAATAACTCCTTATCCTGCTGAAGAAGTACAGCCCCGAGCTTTTTTTCATTTTCGGTAGTAGGCTTTGTCAACAATGTCAGTGCTGCTTTTCTTTGGTTAAGCAGGCCGCCAATCATATCCGATTCCTTTTCCCCATCGCCCTTTAAGTAGCCGATTAGTTCTTGTGTGATTGCATAGCACTGTTTAATTGCTTCCATTAAGCTTGTCCGCCTGCCGCATATTGTTTTTGACGGTTAATTTGAATAGCTTCTTTCCATGTATCCCTGAATTCCGTTAACAAGAACTCTACATCCTCTAGAATTTTAATGTCATTTACAATATTAGCCTTAATAAGCTGACGGTTCATAAAATCGTATAAAGACATGAAATTTTTAGAAATAGGAAAATCCATATTTAATGTAACCATTAATTCATTAATAATCTTTTGCGCCTTTTGAATATTTACATTTCTCGTCGCAATATCATTATTTTGGATAGCATTTTTGGCTAAACCGATAAACTTCAGGCAGCCATTATAAAGCATTAGTGTTAACTCGCCAGGTGAAGCAGTGTTTACTGAATTCTGTTTATATGATTGATACGGATTAGTAGTTGCCATTTATTTTACTCCTTTTTTATGAGCTCATCATACTTGTTAAGTATGCAGATTGACTGTTTGCATTATTGATAGCTGTCTCCATTGCCGTAAATCTTGACCAGTATCTGTCTTCAATATTCTTTAATCTATCTTCAAAATCAGTTATTCTTGAGCTATATTGGTTCAATAATTTCCCTAATGTAAATGTATTATTGACACTTGAAGATGAACCTGCCTTTGTTTTGATATCATCCATAGCAGTTTTCAAGTTTGCTCTAACCATTTGTGCCAAGCCATTTTCAGAAGAAGTTTTAGCACTGCTGTTTTGGAATAGTTTATAAACACTATTTGGGTCAGCGGTGATTGCTTCCTTTAGCTTGTCTTCATTGATTTCCAGCTTGCCGCCTTCTAAATAGTTGTTTGTAGTGGAAATTCCAATATCAGAAAGTCTTTTGAATGCTCCTCCTGTGTTCACAATAGAGCCAAGACTTGAACGCATTTTAGTTAAGACACTGGAAAGGATTTGATCATTTTTTAGTGTTCCACTCTTCGCCTTTTCTTCCCACTTTTCAATGTCATCATCTGTCATCTCTTTCTTTTGCGCATCAGACAACGGAGCATAGTCCCTGTATTTTGTTTCCCCAATTTTATCGCTAATCTTGTCAATTATTTCGTTATATTTATCCACGAAGGTTTTAATCGAGTCATAAATAGAATCAACATCAGCCGTTGATGAGAACGTTACTGGCTTGCCTGATTCTGTGACTTGTTTAAGTGTCAGTTCAACACCGTTGATGCGGAAGGTGTTGGAAGATCTTGTTGTCGCCACACCATTGTATATAAATTCAGCATTTGTTCCGTTAGTATTAACACCTTGCGTAGTATCAGTATTGCTCGTACCCAACTTTAGAACATCTAGCAAAGTTCCGTCAGTACTAAGTGAGATTTCAGGTCCGTCTTTAATATCCCCAGTATTTTTCGCAGTAAAAGAAATTTGATTGGAATTCGGATCATAAAATGCTGTCACACCTGATTGCTGATTTATTCTTGAAATAAGTGAATCCATCGTATCTGTTTTAGGATCAAATGTTATATCTTTACTAGACATAACTCCATTTGCATCAATAGCAGATACTGTTATTTTGCTTCCAGTTATATTATAAGAATCTAATGTTCCAGTTGTAGTGTAGTTTGTAATACCAGTTTTTCCATCAGCGGTTGTTCCACTTCGCATAGAAGCAGCAGTTGCCAGCTTGTCTATTTGTATGGAACCTGAAAAATCAACTGTAGACGTTATATTTTTAACACCCAATGCATCTGAATTGGATGAATTAATCGTCTTCTTAATAAATGTCGACTGCTTTGCGACGCCTTCTGACATTAGCGTGTCTAATGACAGTAGCAAGGTGTTCATTTCGCGATAGTCGTCTCGCTGCCACTCTGTATATGTTTTCTTTTGATTCAACTTGTCCAACGGAACTCTTTCCGCAGTCATTAGCTGTTCTACTAAGGAGTCGATATCCATGCCGCTTGCAAGTCCGCCTATTCTTAAAACCAAATTCCTCACCTCGTACTTTTTTTATATTTAAATCAATAGTGTGTTGCTATTTTTTAAATATAATCATTGATTACTATTATTATCGGCCAGTCCTATTCAGCCTTTAACATTTTATTAAGATATCTTACTTTTTACCTATTTATAAATGGTGTTTATTTAAAAAATCAAATGTAGTTTTTTTAGGGTGACAGCATCTATTCCTATACATGCAAAAGATGCTGTCAATGTATGCATCAAATTTTTTTGTCTACCATTAAGCCCAAATACTCTTTCATCGCAGCATGAATATCAAGCATCTTTTCTGAGGGTATCTCTCTTATTACCTCTTTTGTTTGATCATCAATAACTTGCACATAATACTCCTCCAGCTTATCATGAAGCTGGAATTTAAGGGATGTGTGTGCAGGCATGAAATCATTTAAGCTGGCCATCAAGCCTTCTAGGTTTTTTCTCTCTTTTTCCTTATCGACAAGATTTACAGCCTTATTCTCCTCTACTTGTGGTTCGGTAGTTGCATCGTTACCCTTCGTCACAATATTCTCACTGGTTTTGAGCTGTTGAGCTGAATAGACGCCATTTGAAGAATACTTTTCTATCATAGGCATTTCCCCCTAAAAAATATATACTACCACCATTATATCGGCGGCTTCTTTCCTGTGTTTATAAAAAGGGAAGGCAGTTCGACAAAAATGCCAAACTGCCTTCCCTTTCCAATTACATAGCGGAGAGCCGTGTCTTGGCTGGTTCATAACCAAGTTTAGCAGACTCCATATAATACCTTTTAGCATTTGGTACAGCGCCAATTGCTTCATAATAAACGCCTAAATTGTAAAGCGCTAGAAAGCTGGCCGTTCCTGATAGATATTCGATATGCTTTTTCTTGCTAATCGCAATACATTCCAGGAAGCTTGCTTCAATATTAGGAAGCAGGTTTATCGCTTCTTCCAAGTGCTTTAGGCAATAATCTAGATAAAACAGCCCTTTATAAAAATGAAAATCTGTAACATGTTTAAGCTTTATCTCGTTTTCAACAATTACAGAGATGGTGCCTTTATCAGCCAGTTCCTTCCCTGTTTGCAATAGCTCCAATATGAGCTGGTTGTAATAGGCATAACGATCATCCGCTAGCTTGTACGCCTTCATCAAGTACAGCCAAGATTGTTGAAATTCTCGTTTTAATCTGTATTCCTTCCCAAGTTGATAATGGTAGTAGGCATCATTGGGATACTTCTCAAGCTCTTGATGAAGAATCGGTATATTTCTAGAGCCTTTTTCCTTATCCAAATAGCCAGTATGAGCTACAGTCAGCTTCATATCAACTCTTGGCAAATTAGATTCAAGCTGTTCATGAATAGCTCCAGTGAAACGAACCTCTTTCGGAAAAAACCTAGAGATATACGAGCTTGCCTCATATACTTGGCCGTCTTTCTTAAATTTGCTGACGATTTTCATCCTGCCAATTTGGTGTTGCTTCATTATTTTTTCAAGCTCACTTCTTTTGCCGAATGTTACATACTCGTCTGCGTCTAATACTAGAATATAGTCGCCCGTGCATTGTTCAATTGCAAAATTACGGGCCTTTGAAAAATCGTTTTCCCACTGAAATCGAAAAAGATTTATGTGAGAAAACTCCTTCAAGACCTTAAGTGTGCTATCTGTAGATCCAGTATCTACTACCACAATTTCATCCACTATTTTTTTTGCATTTAGAATACATTTTGTTACTGATTTCTCTTCATTTTTGACTATCATTGCTAACGATATTTTCATGTCAGTACCTAATCTTTCAATTGTTAGAAATGGCCCTTTGCTTTATGAAATCCCAAACTCTGGACGATGAAACATCATCTTGATAATAATGAACAATATCACGTACCTTTGCTCTTTCTGCAGCAAACTTCTCACTGTCTTTTAAGTTTGTTAGAACTTCTTCCTGAAGTTGTTCCTGAGTCGTCACTTTTGCTCCTGGTGTCCACTTATCATATTCACCTAAGATAAATCCTCTTGTTGTCTTATACTGCTCTACGTCAATAGGAAGAAAAATAATTGGTTTATCAATCAACAAATAATCAAAGTATACAGAAGAATAATCTGTCATCAGCAAATCGAACTTGCCTAAAACATCATACATATCCAAATTATTTTCAAATAGCATTTCATGTGTCAACAAATGAACATGTTCTCCTAGTTCAATTCCATTTTTCAGCATATATTGTTCTTCAACTGGATGGAATTTTACAATCAATTCCAAATTATTTTTTTTCAAAAACGCAGTAAACTCATTTGAATTAAATCTTTCCAATCCAAAAAAATGGTTTCTATTCAATGTTGTATCCTGTCTGTTATTAAAAGCTGCCTTTCGATATGTCGGCATAAACATGATAAACTTTTTACCCTCTGTTTTGATTTGGAATAATCTTTCCAGAACAGACTTATCTATATTAAGATGAGAATTTATTAACAAATCATTTCGAGGCATTCCCGTAATTTGGAATATTTCTGGATCAACTTTAAAACATTGCGTCATCATTTCACTAAATTTATCTGAATATGAGCAAACATAGTCGATATTTTTCCATCTTTCTGTCACAGCGTTTCGGTCTGCTTCATTTCTATCTGCATGTCCCATTGCCTTTAATGGAAAACCATGCCATAAATCAATTATCGTTTGGTTTGGAACATTTTGTTCCTTATCAAAAATGACATTCGCTTCTGTCAGTACAAGTATATCTGCAGCAAGGACCTTTTGATAATACTCATCTGTCAGTCTTTGCTCTGTAATTTCCACTTCAAAGCTATCTGAAATGTGTTTAGGCATATTTTTATATAAAGCAGCCGTATTAGAAGAACTGCTGTTAGAAGTAGTTACTAAGAGTACCTTTTGTTTTCGCTCTTTTTTTGGACGCGATTCAATCGGGTAATCATCTGCTAAGATAAGTTCTGAAATTTTCCATTTGCCATTTTCATTGAAAAGCCTTGCAGAATAATGCAGCTTTTCTTTAGTGGAAGTATCCCCATCTTGAATATCATTAACTAACAGAAAGCTTACTTTAGCCTTCATGAATGTATAATCGATTAAGTCAACCTTAGGATAACAAACGTATGCTATCACTTTTTCCTTATCGTCTACTATTTGGTCATCCTGCTGAATAAGTTCCATAAATTCTCGTGAGAAATAATCCGCAAGTTTTTCCTGTATAACAGTCTCCCTTGTTGTACCTAAATATTCAATTCCATTAATAACAGAATCAAGAATATTATTAACAACTTGAGATTTCCAATAGGAATTATCTTTTACAATGTGAGAAACCCTGTTATCAGATTGCTGCAAAAACAGTTCATGATGATACTTCAAAATCATCTCAATATTATCAACAACCTTTAAATAGTGGAACTTTTGAACACTTGCCTTACATGTTTCAACAGAAGGCAATATGCTCTGATCTTCCCCGATTTTTTGAAGGATATTAGCAAGAGCATGGAAGTCTCCAATTGGGTAAATCCAACCGTTTTCCCCATCATTAATAATATCTGATGCACCACTGCAATTTGTAGAAATAACAGGTATTCCTCTCCCAAGCGCTTCCATAAGAACGAGTGGAAGGCCTTCATAGTCAGAGCTCATAACTAGCGCAGAAACTTCTTCTACAACATCCCATGGATTTTCCTGCCAGCCATGAAACAGGATCTGATCCTTGATTCCCAGCTTATCTGCTAAGTTTCTTATTTCATCTCCATCCGGTCCTTCCCCTATGCAATGAAGTCTCCAATCAGCTTCCAGTAATTCTAGTCCTTTAAAAAGAATGTCTAGCCTTTTTTGATGCTGATGAAGCCTTCCAACATAAAGAAGCTCTAATGTTCTTCCTTCACTTCTATTTATCGTCTCAAACTCATTTCTAATGACAGGATTTCCCACATTATAAACTGGTTGTCCTTCAAAAGTATTTTTACCTATGCTTTCGCCAATTTGAGAGGATATAGCAAGATGAGCTTCGCTGTATCTTAACATGTTTTCATTTCCATAATATTCAGGTGGGCCATGAAGCCATGAAAGTACTGGGGCCATCTTTCCTTCCACACTAGAAATAGCAGAACGACATATATAACTTATACTTGGTGCATGTGTCGCAAGGACAATATCTGGCTTTCCTGCCTCTTTTAATTTATTAGCATATCCTTTGGACAATGATTGCAGTGTTTCACTTTCAAGGTTTCCCATTTCTCCATAGTAATAGAGTTCAGGCAGACCCTGTTCCCAGTCTGGATTTAGAGAAGGATAAGATTGAAAAAACCTTACCCTATGCCCTTTTTTTGTCAGTTCCTCGCTGACTGTAGCTACAACATCTTCTAAACCACCGCGGCCAGCGGCATACACTAATACAATATCAATAATCATTCTTTAACCCCTTTTGAATAATCCTTTTCTATAATAGATACTTTTCCAAATAAACGCTTCCTTTAAAAGTCTCTAACGCTTTTTTTACTGTAGTATTAAACAGGTGATCATCAATTGGGTTCTCCAGTAAGATTTTATAGAATCTGAAGTCATTTTCGAATAACAAATTAGCATATTTTGTGAATTCAATAGCATTCGGATCATTTCCAGTTTCAAATAGACCATTTATTATATTCAGGAAATCTTGTTCAGTATAAACATCCCAGTCACATGCATTGTATAATTGAAGACCCTCTCCTTTAAAATCATTCTCATAAAGAATAGCTGCTGCCTTCACAAGTGCAGAATCTGTTAATAACTGTTTATTATTTAATAAATTGGATGCTAGATCATATTTCTTATAGTTCATAAGGATTTGAAGAGAACCTAAAAATAATTCCGCCTCATCTAATTTTCCGACTGTTAAATTATTCAATAATTTAACCAACATACTTACATGCTCATCTTTCTCAAAGGCAGTAATAAGCAAAGGTGATTGATTTCCTTCTAAGAGCCTACTTCTTAAAAAATATAAGTCAATAATGTTTAACATTTGTTTCTGATTTAAACGCTCAACTAATTTAGGATTTAACAAGTCATTAAATTCTTCAATATTTCCTGTGCCAGTTAAACAGTAATTTTTTAGTTTGTATATTTTCTCTAACAGTTTGTCTTCATTATTATATTTTAGAAAAGGTTCAATTATATTTGGTTTCCCAATATCAAAACACCCTGTCATGTAATAGCTTAAATTATTTTTATTAATCAGGTCATTTCTTTCAATAAATTGTATAATCTCATCTTCAGTATGGAATTTATTTAGGATGAAAATAATCTTTATTATGCTGTCACTATCCAACTTATTTATATTCAGTACGTTCATATAGTGATAAATAGCTTTGTCATATACCTTCTCGTAGTTGTATATATCTCCAAGCCTTCTGTGGGGCATTTGATCTTTTAAGTCTGGTCTTAAGATTGTATGATTATACTTTTCACTATTGTTTATTATCTCTTCAAAGTAATACTTGGCATCATCATATTGTCCTCTAACAAAACTAATTTCACCTTTTAAGAAGATCATTTCAAATGAGCCTGGATATAGCTCAATAGAGTCATCTATCACATTAACTGCATCATTATATCTCTTTAATTGTATTAACACACTTATTATCTGGATTACAGTAGATGCAACCCATGATAATTGATAACTGCTCTTTAAGTTATAAGCTTTTGTATATGCTTTTAATGCCTCTTCAAACTCTCCTTGAGAATAATATTCATTACCTAAATTGAAGTAATCAAATGCATTATTACTTTCTTGCATTTCTTTATCAAGAAGGTCTTTATTCCTTTCATTCTTTCCCTTTTCTGCAACAGTTTGATTCATATATCCAGAGTGAAATACCGAAAGCTTTGCTATACTTCCGTTCAGTGATTGTCCATCAACACCCTTTAATTGTTCATGAATAGCACGATAATAGGCAATCTCTTTGTTATTTTTATACACACGGTCATGATAATTTTGAACTAATTTCTCTCCATACAAACCAGTAAAGTTGATTATTTTAACACCATATGTGTCAAATTCGCCATTATCCTCTTCTAATCCGTTTAAAAATTCTTGATAATTTTCCTCATCAATAAATTCATCAGCATCTAATACTAAAATCCAGTCACCAGTTGCATGTTCTGCAGCATAATTTCTTGCAGCCGAAAAATCATTAACCCATTCAAAGTCATATAATTTAGACGTATATTTACTTGCAATTTCCTTCGTTTTGTCAGTTGACCCTGTATCTACAATAATCACTTCATCAACTAAATGTGCCACTGATGCCAAGCAGCGATCCAATACATTCTCTTCGTTTTTTACAATCATGCATAATGATACTTTTATATTCACGATTATTCCTCCTGATTATTAATAATGCTAATAAAAATATCGTGCTTTAATAAAACGAAGCACGATATTTCAATAGAACTACTAAAGTATTTTATTATTGAAGTAATTGAAGCACGCCTTGTGGCTGTTGGTTTGCTTGAGCAAGCATTGATTGAGCTGCTTGAGCAAGAATAGAGTTCTTCGTTTGCGTCATCATTTCTTTCGCCATGTCTACGTCACGAACGCGAGATTCAGCAGCAGTCAAGTTCTCAGAAGATGTATCCAAGTTGTTGATTGTGTGCTCTAGGCGGTTTTGCAATGCACCTAAGTTTGAGCGTTGTGTAGAAACTGACTTGATTGCAGCATCAAGAGTTGAAATTGTGCTACTTGCAAGCGTGTTAGTTCCTACTGAAATTTTAGCAGCTGTAAGACCAAGACTAGTTGCACCCATTCCACTAATTGAGAAGTTAATAGTTTGTCCATTATTAGCTCCTACTTGTAGTGTTGCTGAGAAAGAACCTTTTAATAGGTTTTGCGTATTGAATTCAGTTGTATTTGCAATACGGTCAACTTCAGACATTAATTGGTTTAATTCTGTTTGAATTTGAGTTCTGTCATCAGTAGTGTTAGTGTCGTTACCACCTTGAACAGCTAGCTCACGCATACGTTGTAGGATTGCATGTGTTTCGTTCAATGCACCTTCAGCTGTTTGGATTAAAGAGATACCATCTTGTGAGTTACGAGATGCTTGATCCAAACCGCGGATTTGTCCACGCATTTTTTCAGAGATTGCTAGACCAGCAGCGTCGTCACCAGCACGGTTGATACGTTGTCCTGAAGACAATTTCTCCATTGATTTAGATTGAGCAGTTGTTGCAGAGCTCAATTGACGGTAAGTGTTTAATGCAGCGATATTGTGATTAATTCTCATTGTAAAGCTTCCTCCTTGAATTTGGTGTCCACATCCTTGTGGACATTCTTATTTTTAAAGCAAGAGAGAATTTGTCTTCCCCGCTCTACTTTATATATCGGACAGATAGTTTTTTGTTTAACCTGTTTTTATAAAGTTTTTATAATTTAAATCTCTAGGACTACAAAAACTTTATAAAGGATATAAGACATACTATGTCACCAATAAGAACAATCCCATATAAGCAAAGAGGAGCATTCACAAAGAAATTAAAGAACCCAAGTTCACAATATCATTATATTTATTATTCACTTATACACTGCATTTCATACAAAAAAGGATATATTCATCTTATACGTCGTAAAAAAAGCAAAAAGAGGACAGTCGCATATTGACAGTCCTCTTTCTTGAAAGATATTAAATAAATTATTGAAGTAATTGTAGTACACCTTGTGGTTGTTGGTTAGCTTGTGCAAGCATTGATTGAGCTGCTTGAGAAAGAATAGAATTCTTCGTTTGCGTCATCATTTCTTTCGCCATGTCTACGTCACGAACGCGAGATTCAGCTGCAGTCAAGTTCTCAGATGATGTATCTAAGTTGTTGATTGTATGCTCTAAGCGGTTTTGTAATGCACCAAGGTTTGAACGTTGTGTAGAAACTGTTTTGATTGCTTTATCAAGAGCAGAGATAGAAGCACCAGCTTCAGCATTTGTTCCAACGCTGATTGTTCCAGAAATCCCAAGGCCTTCAGCCCCCATTGCGCTGATAGAGAAGTTAATTGTTTGACCATCGTTAGCTCCTACTTGAAGCGTCGCAGAGAATGAACCTTTTAATAGGTTTTGTGTGTTGAATTCCGTTGTATCGGCAATACGATCTATTTCTTTTGTTAATTGGTCAATTTCTGTTTTGATTTGTGCTCTATCATCAGTAGTGTTTGTATCATTACCACCTTGTACAGCTAGCTCACGCATACGTTGAAGGATTGCATGTGTTTCGTTCAATGCACCTTCAGCTGTTTGGATTAAAGAGATACCATCTTGTGAGTTACGAGATGCTTGATCCAAGCCGCGGATTTGTCCACGCATTTTTTCAGAGATTGCTAAACCAGCAGCATCGTCACCAGCACGGTTGATACGTTGACCTGAAGACAATTTTTCCATTGATTTAGATTGAGCGTTTGTTGCAGAGCTTAATTGACGGTATGTGTTTAATGCAGCGATATTGTGATTAATTCTCATTTTAATTTTCCTCCTTGAATTTAGGTGTCCACATCCTTGTGGACTTTATAGTTTTTGGGATTAGGTAAGCGGCCGCTCCTCCCCTCCCTACTTTATATATCGGGAAAACAACTTCCTAGTTAACCGGTAGATTATTCCATGAATACAACAACTTATTTAGTATAAGCCCATGTGTTAGAGTTTTTTTATCATCCACCTTCTTAATTTAAATTAGTGTATAAACACATTACTGCTAGAGAACATAAAGGTTAAACTACAAAGAAGGACTACCTATTAATAGGTAATCCTTTTACAAAAATGATTAAAATTATTAAAACAATTGAATTACACCTTGTGCTAGTTGACTTGCTTAAGAAACCTATTCCTTGTTTATAGACTATCCAATCAAATTATTAAATTCAGTATAGAAATCATGATAATAATTGTCGTGATAATGAAGATTGAGTACTAATTAATTCATTCAAAAAACTTCTCTCTAAATCTGCAAAAGCAATTAGTTTACAAGCACTAACAGTTTTACTGTAAACAAAGTTTAGTAGGTAATTCCTATCATGAGGAAAGAAAGGAAATATGAAATTATTTATTCAAACCATTAATTCTAGGAAAAAGAATTTATTAAAAAACTAGTAACTAATATACTGTTGGGGAATTATAGAAAAAGGGCTTCCTTTAAAACTGGAAGCCCTTCTCCATATAATACTCATTATTGAAGCAATTGTAGTACACCTTGTGGTTGTTGATTTGCTTGCGCAAGCATTGATTGAGCTGCTTGAGAAAGGATAGAATTCTTTGTTTGTGTCATCATTTCTTTCGCCATGTCTACGTCACGAACGCGAGATTCAGCTGCAGTCAAGTTCTCAGATGATGTATCCAAGTTGTTGATTGTGTGCTCTAGACGGTTTTGTAATGCACCAAGGTTTGAACGTTGTGTGGAAACTGTTTTGATTGCTTCATCTAATTTAGAGATAGATGAGCTTGCAGCTGCGTTTGAAGTCACGCTAAGTGATCCAACAGATAATCCAGCACTATCCATCTTAGAAATAGAGAAGTTGATTGTTTGTCCATCATTAGCCCCTACTTGTAGAGTTGCAGAGAAAGAACCACCTAGTAGGTTTTGTGTATTGAACTCAGTTGTATTAGCAATACGGTCAATTTCAGAAGTCAATTGAGTCAACTCTGTTTGAATTTGTATTCTGTCATCAGTAGTGTTAGTATCGTTACCACCTTGTACAGCTAGCTCACGCATACGTTGAAGGATTGCATGTGTTTCGTTCAATGCACCTTCAGCTGTTTGGATTAAAGAGATACCATCTTGTGAGTTACGAGATGCTTGATCCAAACCGCGGATTTGTCCACGCATTTTTTCAGAGATTGCTAGTCCAGCAGCGTCGTCACCAGCACGGTTAATACGTTGACCTGAAGACAATTTTTCCATTGATTTTGATTGAGCGTTTGTAGCTGAACTTAATTGACGATATGTGTTTAATGCAGCAATATTATGATTGATTCTCATTTTAAATTTCCTCCTTGAATTTAGGTCCACATCCTTGTGGGCTTTATAATTTTTAGAATTAGGGAAGCGGCCGCTCCTCCCCTCTCTAATTTATATATCGGTATATCATTTTTTCTATTTAACTTATTATTAACCTTTCTTTAATGGTAGGTTATACCACTAAATAATATAGTTTTCATTTTACAGATTCATCACCATTAATTATTTCAGAATAACAAAAACTTCTTTAGTAGAATAAATTTTTAAAAGAATCTCTATTAAAAGTGTCTAGTATCCCCATCCACCATTTCACATAGCAGGTCAAAAAACACCTCAACGTAATACGATTGCCGACCTGACTCAATAAAGAAAAAAGGAATACCTTAAAATCAAGCACTCCTTTTAAAACAAATTATTTAAATTACTGAAGTAATTGCAATACGCCTTGTGGTTGTTGGTTAGCTTGTGCAAGCATTGATTGAGCTGCTTGAGAAAGAATAGAATTCTTCGTTTGTGTCATCATTTCTTTCGCCATGTCTACGTCACGAACGCGAGATTCAGCCGCAGTCAAGTTCTCAGATGATGTATCTAAGTTATTGATTGTATGCTCTAAGCGGTTTTGCAATGCACCAAGGTTTGAACGTTGTGTAGAAACTGTTTTGATTGCTTTATCAAGAGCAGAGATAGAAGCACCAGCTTCAGCATTTGTTCCAACACTGATTGTTCCAGAAATCCCAAGACCACCTGCACCCATTGCGCTGATAGAGAAGTTAATTGTTTGACCATCGTTAGCTCCTACTTGAAGCGTCGCAGAGAATGAACCTTTTAATAGGTTTTGTGTGTTGAATTCCGTTGTATCGGCAATACGGTCGATTTCCTTTGTTAACTGATCGATTTCTGTTTTGATTTGTGCTCTATCATCACTCGTGTTTGTATCGTTACCTCCTTGAACAGCTAGCTCACGCATACGTTGCAGGATTGCATGTGTTTCGTTTAATGCACCTTCAGCTGTTTGGATTAAAGAGATACCATCTTGTGAGTTACGTGATGCTTGATCCAAGCCGCGGATTTGTCCACGCATTTTTTCAGAAATAGCCAGTCCAGCGGCATCATCACCAGCACGGTTGATACGTTGACCTGAAGACAATTTCTCCATTGATTTAGATTGTGCGTTTGTTGCAGAGCTTAATTGACGATATGTGTTTAATGCAGCGATATTATGGTTGATTCTCATTGTAATTTTTCCTCCCTGAATGTAAGTGTCCACATCCTTGTGAACGTTAAAGTTTTTTTTGATCAGGAAAGTTCTGCAGCTCTTTCCCTCTCTACTTTATATATCGGGAATTCGATTCCCTCATTAACATGTAGATATTCCCAATAACTTTCCTTCAGAGCTTTTGTGTATTAATAAAAATAGACATGGATAACTTAAAAACAAAAAAGGACTGTCTAAAAATAGACAATCCTCTTTTGATAAAAGAATGATACATATTATTGAAGTAATTGTAATACGCCTTGTGGCTGTTGGTTTGCTTGAGCAAGCATTGATTGAGCTGCTTGAGCAAGAATAGAGTTCTTCGTTTGCGTCATCATTTCTTTCGCCATGTCTACGTCACGAACGCGAGATTCAGCAGCAGTCAAGTTCTCAGAAGATGTATCCAAGTTGTTGATTGTGTGCTCTAGGCGGTTTTGCAATGCACCTAAGTTTGAACGTTGTGTAGAAACTGACTTGATTGCAGCATCAAGTGTTGAAATTGCTCCACTTGCAAGCAAGTTAGTGCCTACTGAAATTTTAGCAGCTGTAAGACCAAGACTAGCTGCACCCATTCCACTAATTGAGAAGTTAATAGTTTGTCCATTATTAGCTCCTACTTGTAGTGTTGCTGAGAAAGAACCTTTTAATAGGTTTTGCGTATTGAATTCAGTTGTATTTGCAATACGGTCAACTTCAGACATTAATTGGTTTAATTCTGTTTGAATTTGAGTTCTGTCATCAGTAGTGTTAGTGTCGTTACCACCTTGTACAGCTAGCTCACGCATACGTTGAAGGATTGCATGTGTTTCGTTCAATGCACCTTCAGCTGTTTGGATTAAAGAGATACCATCTTGTGAGTTACGAGATGCTTGATCCAAACCGCGGATTTGTCCACGCATTTTTTCAGAGATTGCTAGACCAGCAGCATCGTCACCAGCACGGTTGATACGTTGACCTGAAGACAATTTCTCCATTGATTTAGATTGAGCAGTTGTTGCAGAGCTCAATTGACGGTAAGTGTTTAATGCAGCAATATTATGATTGATTCTCATTGTAAATTTCTCCTCCGTGAATGTTCTGTCCACATCCTTGTGGACTTCATTTTTTAGGATTGGGGAAGGTCGGCCGCCCTTCCCCTCTCTAACTTATATATCGGCAGGAGAATTTTTTGTTTAATATTTTTTATTGATTTTTTTTAAAGACATTTAAAACACTGCTTATATCAACAGATGCTGCTTTATTCTCGTTATAAATTTGATCAAAAATTTCCTTGCGGTGTATTTCAACTTGTTTAGGTGCTTTTATGCCTATCTTCACTTGGTCTCCGCTGACAGACACGACAGTCAATTCAATATCATTGCCTATTTTGATTACTTCTCCAACTTTTCTTGATAGTACAAGCATCTCCTCACCCCTTTACCGCTTCTGATTGTTGTGAAAAAATACTGTGCTTTGTCTTATAATGCGGCAGGTTTAGAATGATTTGCTGGGCCTTATTGTTTTTCATGTTCAACACAATAGGCGCTTGCAGGTTAGCTGTTGAATTTGGAAATGGGTCCTGCACTGTCAGAATGGTAAACAAGAGAACTTCTTTTTCAGACTCTAATTCTAAAAAGCTTGTGATAGGCTCTTCCAGGTCAAACTCATATTCCTTAAAAAAAACAAAAGGATTGGCAATAACAAAACCAAGGTTTTCATTTGTTACTGATTGAAGGATAAAAACATGCTCTTGCTCATCGATTGGCAATATAACAAATTGTCTTTCCTCTTCAAAAGCAGGAATTCCCTTTGGAAAATGGATTATTTCCTTGTCTGTTATTTCTTTTTCCCCATGAAATCTTGTATTGATTTTCAATTACATCAGTCCTTTTAGTTTGATTGTTGATAGTTTACCCCATTGGACTTTAAATTTTCAAAATGAATTTCTAAACTTGGATATTGAACTAACTCTGTGATAACCTTTCCAGGCGTATAATCAATTATTGGCTTATTTTGATTCACTTCAATAATTGGATCACGAGTTTCAACATTTGTTTTTACATAGCCAGGATCATAGTTAATTTTGACACTGTTTGCCGGAGGTATCCAGCCGAGCCCAAACTCCTTCTGAGGACCTTCGCTATTTCGCTTCGCAATTGCTTGGATTGGCTTACCTTTATTTTGAATTGCTCCAAGCTGGTCTGCTTCCTGCACTCGCCTTGCAATCCCCTTCAGCCATTCTTGGCGGCCTTTTCGAACATAATCATCAATGAATCTTTCTCTTGTTTTCATTCCTTCATATGCTCTCGCTTCTGTTTGATCGATTGTTAAAGTGGCTGCCTTTTTGTCGATTGTCAGAATCGCCTCCGGTTGCTCAATATGCAAATCAGCAGGCCTTTGCTCCATAGAAACTTGCGGTTGGAGTATTGTCAGTCCTAGCTTGCCAGGAGTTGATTCAATTCTAATTTGCGGAATTTGCATACAAAACACTCTCCTTTCTATAAAAAAAAGCTATTCCTTTCAGAATAGCTTCACTGTTTCTCCTATATTCAGGTGATATTCGACATAGATAACATGCTCAAAATGAGCTCATCAGCCTGAATAATGAAGGAACTTGCTTACATCATCTCAAAAAGTCAATCAATGAAGTTTGGATGATTTTTGCTCCTACACTCAATGAAGCATTATGAACACTTTGCTGCACAGACAGGTTTGTGATGGCAACTTCCATATCTACGTCTTCATTGTCTGAAAGAACCTTGTTCGCAAGTACTTCCTGTGCATCAATTCTTGATTCAACCATTTCTAAACGGTTATATCTTGCACCAAGCTCTGACTTTTCGCCTGATAAAGAGTTCATGACAGAATCAAGTCTTGTCAGCAAATCATCCAAACCAGTACTATCGTTGTTTGCCATTTTGTCTTGGATTTCTTGAACAACATCAAACATCTCTTGATTGAATGTTGCAGGGTTCACGTTCGCTTTCATAGTGACACCACTTGAAACCTCTACTTTATAGCTGTCAATTGACCCATCTGTTAAGTTCGCTGCGACCTGCGGCGGATCTCCTGCTGTTACAGGTGGATTAGAAACATCTGTACCGTGGAAAAGATATTTTCCATTTACCTTCGTGTTAGCTACATTCACTAAATCTTCTTTGATTTGATTGATTTCCTCAGCGATTGCATTTCTTTCATCCTTGCCATTTGTATCTGTTTTCCCTTGAACAAGCAATTCTCTGACACGGTCTAATCCTGAACTAGCCTGGTTCATTGCTGACTCTGAGTTATCCATCCACAGGTACAGCTCTGAAAGGTTACGTTTATATTGCTCCACCTCTGACAGACTGGAGCGGTAGTACATCCCCTTCATCGCTACAACTGGATCATCTGATGGCTTTGTGATTTTTTTCCCTGTTGAGACTTGGTTAGATAATTGGTTCAGCTTATTATAACTGCTGCTAATATTACGCAAGCTGTTTGCTGAAAGCATTGATTGTGTTACGCGCATTGCTTAATCACCTATCTCCCTCCGACACCCATGCCGTTTATTATCGTATCTAAAAGTTCATCCGTTAAAGAAATCATTCTTGCAGCTGCATTATAAGCCTGCTGGAATTGAATCATATTCGTCATTTCTTCATCCAAAGAAACAGCGCTTGTACTCATTCGTTTGTTTTCAACAGTCTGCTGTAGTGTTGTCGCATTGGAAGACATCTTTTCTGCTTCCTGTGCACTAACTGCCATACTTCCAATTACACCTTCATAATAGTTACGGAAGTTAGAAGTCTGTGAATTGTTTCCATAATCATAGCTTTGGTTGATGATGTCAGCCAATTTGCTAACAATTGTCGCATCCCCAAGTGTCGCTTTCGTTGGATCTGTACCAGGATCAGCATTCGCAATATTATCTAAGCTGCTCTCGATGCTAGCGGAAATCGAAATTCTGCTTGCAAAGCCGCTTCGATCTGTAATGGAACCATCAGCACTTTCTGCGTCAGCAAAGAAGGAAATAGACTGGTTTTCGCCAGCTTTAATTTCGTTCGGGCTCATCCCTTGCTGGTGAACCTCATTGAACTTTGTCGCAAATGTATATGCTAAATTATCTAATTCTGTCAGCATATCATTATATATTCCAGCTTTATTACCATCTGCATCTTCATAGCCATATGCTTCTACAATACTCTTTAATTTTCCAGTAGATTCATAGTCATTTATATTAATCTCGTTATCTCCGATTGTTATGCTTTTTACAGCACTATCATCAGCATTACTGTTAACCTTAAACGTGTTATAACCATTTTTATCTACCAATGTTCCTAACGAGTTACCTTTATCATCAACAAGCGTAACAATTGCTTTTCCTTCCGCTTGTGCAAGTGAGTGGCCACCAGATGCTTCATAAGAGACTTTAATGTTTGCATACGAAGAAAGTTCATCAAGCAAGCTGTCCCTTTGATCATATAAATCATTTGGCAAGTAGCCATTTGGCTCCACACTGCCAATTTGTTTGTTAACCTGGTCAAGCTGGCTAAGAATTGTATTTACAGCCTTTTCCGCAACACCAAGTTCATTTTTTGCATCACTTTTTTCTGCTGCTACTGTTTTATACAAATAGTTAAATGTTTCCGAAACTGCAATCCCACGCTGACGCACAACAGCACGTGCCCCTGAGTTCTGTGGATCTGTTGCTAAATCCTGCAATGACTCCCAGAAAGAATCCATAGACGTAGACAAACCCGACTCAGATGGTTCATTCATAATCGTCTCTAAGTTACTTAATGCTGCAGAACGATTCTCCCAATAACCAAGCTTACTTGACTCTGAACGGTATTGTGTATCAAGGAAGCTGTCTCTGATTCTATTTACAGAACCTGCAACAACACCTGTACCTAATTGCCCGGCAATCCTTGGAGCATTTTGTCCAACTCCTGGAAAGCTTTGTGATTGCTCTAAATCTACTCTTTGACGAGTGTAGCCAAGTGTATTAGCATTTGAAATATTGTTTCCTGTTGTATAAAGTGCACTTTGCTGTGCGACTAGCCCTCTTCTGGCTGTTTCAAGCCCCATAAAGGTTGATCCCATGATTATCCTCCATTATGCTTTCATATTTAAAAGACTGCTTGATATTTTTCCGATGCTGTCTGTTTGTACAGTGTTTCCGTTTACCGGTTTTCCGTAGTTTAGGCTTTGCTTTGTTGGTTTTAACAAGCTTAATGATACATTTACAAATTGCATTGATTGTCTTAACAGCTGCTGATTCAACGTATTCGCATCTTTTAATTCACTTATGATGCTTCGCAGCTTATCTGCTATTTCCTCTGCTCGCTTGGCATCTGCTGGCTGCAGCAGCTCCAGGCAATCTGAAATGGTAGGATTGTGAACGGTCTTGACAATTTTTCGGCAAACTTCCATTCTTGCCGCTTCCAGCTTTTGAATGCTCATGACTTGCGCTTGCTCATCTTTCATCACTTGCTGAAGGGACTCAATATCCCCCTTCTTTATGATCTCTGTTTTGTTTTTCGCCACCTCATACAGCTTTGCATGGGAGTTGACGAGCTCTTCCAGCACTTCAATCAATAAGAACGCAGACATTAGAGACCCTCCTTCTAAAAATTAGTTAGCTTGATTATTTTTCGTATAGAAATTCACGATGCTGCTCGCAACATCTTCTGCACGGACTTGATATGTGCCATTTTGGATTTCCTTTTTAAGTGCTTCTATTTTTTCAGTTCTTGCTTGTGACACTTGTGTCACTTGCTGAAGCTCTTTAGCTGCAGAAGAAATTTCAATTTTATCTGTTCCCTTTACAGCCTCTGATTTTACTTGATCTATTTTATTGACTTGTTTTTTGTATGGGTTAATTCCTTGTGTTCCATAATTATTAATTTTCATCGTAATTCCTCGCTTTCTTTTTTCCGTACAGAAAAGCTCTACACCTAGTATCGGATGATTAGCGTTTTATTTAAACATTTCCTTCGCTTTTTCTTAAAATGCGCCAAAAAGACTAATTTAAAACAAAAAAACCAAGAGTATTTTACTATATTGAAGAAATCGTGTCGTGAGGCTTGTTTCCTGGGGTGATAAGAAGAAGGAAAGCAGTGTCATCTGGGCTGTCATGCACAGCCCCAGATCATTAGTATCACACTCAAATTATTTTCCTGAAAAATAAGTGGACGATTTTTCCTTTCTTTTCCGTTCTTCTTCTACTTCTAAACTCTTTATATCCCCCTGAAGGCTAGATAAACAGCTTGTACAAAGCTTACCTTCTCTAATTTGAGTGCCACATTTCGCACAAGGATACCCTAAGTTTGGAAATTGGGACAGCTTAATTCGACCTTTTTTTATCCATTTATATATTAACGATTTTTCCACACCCGTATTTGCTACAACTTGCTCCATTGGTGCTGTTCTGTTTTGCTTTTTACGGATGAATTGATATACCTTCTCATAATCCTCTTCTTCTTTTTTATAGCACTTAGGGCAAATATCCCTAAGATTATTTACAACATAAATGTCCCCACACTTAGGACAATTAGCTAAATCAGCCATTGTTTCTTTCCCTCCATTAGTATCGTCATCTTGCAATAGTAAAGGAATAGACTGTGATTGCACCTGCGGCCTTTAACACTTTTGCTGCCTGCCTTACTGTTGCACCTGTAGTATATATATCGTCAACCAATAGAACATGTTGAGCATTACAACCAGTATTAATTGCCGCAGAAAAGGCAGCAGTATTTTCCAATCGGTCCTGCCGTTCTTTCTTTGATTGTTTTTCACCATGGGTTCGGGTTAAAAGCGGTTTATACTTTATTTGAGCATACTCAAGAATTGCTTCTGCTTGATTAAAGCCCCTTTCGTACAACCTTTCAGCACTTAATGGCATAGGAGTGACAAATCTCCCTTTCACCAAGCTCTTCGGAAAATATTCAGCAAAAGCGCCTGCAACTTGATGATCTCCTCTATATTTAAATTGTGCAATCTTCTCTTTCAAAAAATCATTATAACGAAAAATCGAGGTGTTTCCGTCCAGCATGCCTTTCCAACTCGGGTTGCTTTCCCATTTATAGCAATCAAGACAAACATCCCCTTTTTTGAAGCGAGCATCTACTAAAGCAAAGGGACGACAGCACAAATTACAGCGTTCTCCTTCAATTATCTCCAATTTGCTAATACAGTCCTCACATAATAAAAAAGTCTTTTGTCTCTTAACCAAATTAGTCCAATTTAAAACTGGCCTTAATGAGCTTAAGCAAATCGTACAATTCATTTTTCCCCTCCCATCCCAGGCAGGAGCATACCCTTTTTTGCTGCTTCCTTATTACTGTTGGTAATCTGCTGTTTTGCCTCTACCATACTTTTCGTTTTTCCGTAATGAAAAAAAGCGACGTCACCAAATGGATTTTTAACGCTTCTCCCTGCTCTGCCAGCAATTTGAATTAGTGCACTTGCAGTAAACACAGCATCTTCTGCACCTAACACAGCAACATCAATATTAGGAAAAGTAACACCTCTTTCCAAGATCGTCGTAGTAATCAGTAACTTTATTTCCTTATTTCTCATCCTTTTCACCTTTTCCACCCGCATGGGGTCGGCGGCATAAACAGATTCGATATTGCTGTCCAGCTGACTCAATATTGACATAACCTTTTGTAAATAAGCGATTTTCGGTAAAAACAATAAAACCTGCCTATCCGTGATTAATCTTTCCTTCAACCAAGTAAGCAGCGTGAATGGCAGCTTTTCTCGGTGGAGCTTCTTTTCCCAATTTCCACACCAAACAAATTGCGGGACGGGAAGTGGATGTTGATGAAAGCGTGCCGGAATTGTGACATAGTCAATTTTGTTATCTTGGCATTTTCGTTGCCAGCTTTTGTTGGGAGTAGCTGTTAAATATACCATTGAAGAGTTTTGTTTCCTTGCTTTTCTCACTGCATACTGCAGCGTTTTATCTACCGAATACGGAAATGCATCCATCTCATCAAGGATAACAAGATCAAATGCCTTCTCGTAACGATAAAGCTGATGTGTTGTGCTAATGAGGAGAGGGCTGTATGTCAGCTTATCCTCGCTGCCTCCATATAACGCGATTACATTTATATCAGGAAAAACCTGCTGCAGTCTCGGTGCCAATTCAAGCACAACATCTGTTCTTGGTGTGGCAATACACACTCTCTTTTTCAACTGAAGTGCCCTTTCGATGCCTTTAAATAAAAGCTCTGTTTTCCCTGCTCCACATACTGCCCAGACAAGCATCTCCATACTTTGTTCGACTGCTGCTACAATCTTTTCAGAAGCGTGCTGCTGCCCTGATGATAATGTTCCTTGCCAATCGAGCCTGCATGCAGCAGGTATTGGTGTATCCGGACCTGTCCAGCTTAATAGAGGGGTGCATTCGGAAAGTCTACCCATCATGACACAATTACGGCAATAGGTGCATTTCCGCCTGCACCGTGCACAATGAAAGGACGCAAATAGGTTCAGCTGGTTATTTCCACAACGCACACACATTATTTGCTTGTGGTTTTTTATCATTGCTGGCTGATACGTGCAATATCCATTCCTATAATGTGTTTGAATTTCTTCTAATGAGAAGTTGGTCTCCTCCAGTAATAATTTTTTGCCTTGTAGTGCTGCTTGAAGTTTTTTGTTGTAGGGAAAGCTTGGGTTTATTGTGCGCGGATGGCAAGGGAGATCAATTATTCGGGACAGTCCATGACTGTAGGTGAGGGTGGGAAGAAGTTCATTTTCAGGTGAAACTCTAAAAAGCATAACTTAGCCTCCTTATAGAATTTTTGTATGATGTATTATTGATCCTCCTTCCGTTGTTTTCTATGTTCCTCTATTATCTTCTCTATTTATCCTACGCATTCCTTCTAACAAAAATAAGAGCCTATCTAATTCTCCATTAGATAGGCCATTGTTCAGATTTTTTTCATCCAGCCAAGCCCCATCGAACCCTCACCAAGATGAGTTCCGATGACAGCACCAAAGTAGCTGATGGAAAATTCAATATTAGGATATCTTTCAGCAAGCTCTGCTTTCCATTCGATTGCTTCTTCTTCTCTGTTCGCATGAATTATTACTGCTTGGTACTCTTCTCCGTTTGTTGCTTCTGCAAGCAAATCAACAATTCGTTTCATCGCTTTTTTTCTTGTTCTGATTTTTTCAAACGGAACAATTACCTTATCAGCGAAGTGCAGCAATGGTTTAACCTGAAGCAGGCTGCCAATTAATGCTTGGGCACTGGACAAGCGTCCTCCCCGCTGCAAATGAGCTAAATCATCTACCATGAAGTAGGCATGGCTTGTTTTTTTGAGCTCTTCCAGTACAGGAATAATATCTGCTGCCGTTTTGCCCGATTTGGCAAGCTTAGCAGCTTCTATAGCATAAAAACCTTGGACCATACAGCTTATTTCTGTATCAAAAGCAAATACATTAATATTATCCACCATATTGCCGGCAGTAATTGCGCCCTGGTATGTACCGCTAATACCGCTTGATAGATGAATGCTGATTACTTCATCATATTCCTTTGAAAGCTGCTCAAACAGTTCAGCAAATTTCCCAATTGACGGCTGAGAGGTAGTCGGAAGTGCCTTTGACTTCACTTCTTCATAAAATTGACCTGCTTGCAAGTCTACTTCCTCTTCATAAATCTCGTTGTCAAACACAACTGTCAACGGAATCATATGTATATCATATTTGTCTCTTACTTCTTTCGTTATATAAGCAGTACTATCTGTTACAATAGCTGTTTTCATTTTTATATAATACCTTCCTTATCTATACAGTTGTATGTATATTTTAACTAAAAAACAAAATATTTGCACCAAATATAGGCTAATTTTATTATTATAGTCAAAAAGGTATCTTATACTGATTCATATATGAAAAGAATCAAACAGTCAGTTCCCGACGATTTACTTCTTCGAATAATATGGAGATAAATTCTTCCTCCAACTTTAAGGATACCGCCAGGTGATATGCTTTTATCAGCTCAGCGTTTGAAAGAATACAAACTCCGCTCATCTCAAACACTCCTATCCCTATATCTATGAATATTCTGCACTATTCGCCATATGATGGACATAGGAATATTTTACTATTTCCGCTGCTTTTTTGACAAAAAAGTGGATTCCTGCCCATGTTTTAGGACAGGAATCGACATTTATTTTAAGCAAATAAAAAAAGCTCCCCATAAGGAAGCTTTTATCGTACTTCTACCCAACCGTTTTTGATTGCAACAACAACTGCTTGAGTACGGTCATTAACATTCATTTTTTGCAAAATATTGCTGACATGGTTCTTAACTGTTTTTTCACTTATGAACAACGCTTCCCCAATACCCCTGTTGCTTTTTCCATCTGCAAGAAGCTGCAGCACTTCGCACTCACGGCGCGTCAGAAGATGAAGCGGTCTTCTTATTTCAACTGTTTGTACATAATGATCTCCGCCGCCTGTCTCTTCCAATGCTAACCTGCGGTATTCATTAACAAGATTATGAGTTACTTTCGGATGAAGATAAGATCCGCCATCAGCAACCACTTTAACTGCTTCTACAAGTGCATCTGCATCCATTTCCTTCAACAGATAGCCACTTGCACCTGTTTTCAATGCATGTGTTACATAGTTTTCATCATCATGAATCGACAGGATAATAACCTTTGTATCTGGAAATTTCTCCAGCAATTGTCTTGTTGCCTCCACACCATTTGTTGTCGGCATATTAATATCCATGATTGTTACATCCGGCTCATATTGCTCTACCAATTGGATAGCTTGTGAACCGTCATCACCTTCTGCGACAACCTCAAAGCTTGATTCAAAATCCAGGATACGTTTAACACCTTCCCTGAACAATTGATGATCATCTATAATAACTATTTTCGTTGTAGCCAATTGTTTCGCCTCCCCTAATCTCACTTATCAATTTCATTAATTTTTAACTGGAACATTAATCATGACGAGCGTCCCTGCTCCAATTTTTGAATCAATTGATAATTCCCCTTCGAGCAATTCTACTCTTTCTCTCATCCCTATTAAACCAAAAGATTCCTGTTTTTTAACACTTTTGTCAAAGCCTTTACCATCGTCTTTGATGACAACAATAACTTGATCGCGCCTCATTTCTATTTTTACGAGGATTGTCTTGGCTTCGGCATGCTTTAATGCATTTTGAACTGATTCCTGAATAAGCCGGAACAGCGCTACCTCATATTTGTTTGGCAGTCTGAAGTCCTTGCCTATTGTTGTAAAGCCGATACTTGCTGTTTGATAATATTCTTCCGTCGTTTTTAAGTATTTCTTTAATGTTGGAACAAGACCTAAATCATCGAGTGCCATCGGGCGAAGGTCGTAGATGATTCTTCTCACTTCATAGAGTGCGCTGCGAACCATAAGCTTAAGATTTTTTATCTCTTCAAATGCTTCCTGCGCGCCATGCTCCTTATATATTCTTTCTATTAAATCAGAGCGCATCATGACATTTGCCATCATTTGGGCAGGTCCATCATGAATTTCCCGTGAGAGTCTTTTCCGCTCTTCCTCTTGGGCCCCAATTATTTTCAAGCCGAAATCCTGCTTTTGCTTCGCATCCTCAAGTACTTCTCCGACCTGCTTCAAATCACTAATCAAGTATTTCATTACGACTGTGATTTGTGTAACAAGATGATCTGCCCGTTCAATCGTCTCATCCAAACCGATCAGCCTTCTTTCAATATCGTCACGTCTGTCTCGATATTGCTTTTCCAGATGCCGGTTCATGCTTAAGTCCATTTGCAGGCTATGCGCTTTTTCATATGCTTCACGCACTTCTACCTCAGAGTACTCGTTGAAATGCTTACTCACCTCTGACAGGCGTTTTCTCGCAAAGCGGGATTGTGCTTCAAGCTTATCTCCCTCTTCAATTGTTTGAAGGACTAGATTCCTTATTTCCTTTAGCTCTTCGGTCAGCTTTTCATAATCCTTTCGACACTGTTCTCCAATGCGAAATATTTCATCCTTGCTGGAGCTGACTGTCTCAACCATTTTTTCTAAAATAAAATCTAGTGTTTTTGTATCAAATTTCCTTATTATCATAATTATATAATTCCTCCAAAAAGGTTGAAAACCCTTCCTGTATCAAATCTTATTTTAGCGTGAAAGTGGAAAATATGTATAATTTCATGGGTAAATAATATAAAATCGTTATATAGACATATATTATACCCAATTAAAGTAATACTATTTACCTAATTAAGAAATTTTTAAGGAATATTTTTTATACGGAATAAATGTCCTTTGCCCTATTTAGCATTTACAAAAAATACGGCTGATATCAAGCTGCTCCTTGCATTTACCTATCCACTTTCAATATGACTGCTTTTTTATCAGGGACTTTTTAGGCATGGAGTTTTACTTATTATAACATGGCAATATCGGACTAATATTAAAATTCTGTTACAAACACATCAACAATTGAAGAATGAAGAATGTCGAATTATAATGAAATAAGGCTATAAAATATTATATTCTTATTTGTTCGTTATAACAAACATTTTTGCTTTTTTTATTTAGAAAGGAGCTGTTATGAATGCTTCCTTGCTACCATACTGTAAAAGGTTATGGAGAACATGAGATCGTCATACAGAAATCGCGTTTCATCGCACATGTTTGCACTTCAACTAGTGAAGAAGAAGCACAAGCGTTTATCATAGATATTAAAAAGAAGCATAAAGATGCAACCCATAACTGTTCAGCATATTTAATTGGCGAAAATGACCAAATCCAAAAAGCAAATGACGATGGAGAGCCAAGCGGAACAGCCGGTGTACCAATCTTAGAAGTGCTGAAGAAAAGAAAACTGAAAGATACAGTGGTTGTCGTTACTCGCTATTTCGGGGGAATTAAGCTGGGAGCCGGCGGCCTTATCCGTGCATACGGAAAATCGGCCTCAGAGGGTATAACTGCGACAGGAGTCGTGGAAAGAAAACTAATGACAATTATTGGCGTTAAAATTGACTATACATTCCTCGGTAAAATAGAGAATGAATTAAGAACCTCCCCTTATCAATTAAAAGAAATCCATTATCTGGAGTCTGTTGAGATTGATGTATATGTCGAGACCGAAAAAATCCAAACCTACAAGAATTGGATGACAGAATTAACGAATGGCCAAGGCATACTAAAAGAAAAAGAAGCCGTTTATTTAGAAACTCTTATATGAATATTTTCCCTTCTCTTATTAAAAAATTCCTTAACAAGAAATAAAACACTAGTTATTATTATGGGATGAGATAGTAAGATAAGATTAATGTAATGGCTATGACTAGTTTCCAAAATCAACGCTTAAAGGAGAAACCAATGGCATCGAATAGAGAATCTTATGTTAATTATAATAAAAAGAAGCGAAAGAGGAAAAAAATCCTGACATTTATCCTTGTGCCGCTGCTTGTCATTGTTGCAAGTGGAATAGGATACGGGGCATTCCTTTATACAAAGGCTAAATCGGTAGCAGATGACTCTTATCAGCCAATCGATAGGGATTCTTCCCTACGCAGTTCAGCAGTAGACCCAGACATTGACGATATATCCATTTTATTTATCGGAGTCGATGACAGTGAAAAACGCTCTTCATCTTCTGGCACAACAAGATCCCGCTCGGATGCACTAATGCTTGCAACATTAAATGAAAAGGAAAAATCAGTTAAGCTGCTAAGCATACCACGGGATTCCTATGTGTACATCCCTGAACGAGGCTATAGTGATAAAATCACCCATGCCCATTATTTCGGTGGTGTGAGCTCAACAATTGAAACAGTGGAAAATCTGTTAGACGTACCTGTCGATTACTATGCAAAAATGAACTTTGATGCCTTTATGGATGTAGTTAACGCACTTGACGGAATTGAAGTGGACGTTCCAGTTACATTCACAGAGCAAAACTCAAAGGACCAAAAAGGCTCTAATGCTATTCATTTAGAAAAAGGCTTGCAAACACTTAATGGCGAGCAGGCTTTAGCCCTTGCAAGAACAAGAAAAATTGATAATGACATTGAGCGCGGCAAACGTCAGCAATTGATTATGAAAGCAGTTATGAACAAAGCAGTTTCTGCTCAAGCGATTACGAAATATTCGAAGCTGATGGAAGCTGTCGGCGATAATATGACAACAGACCTTTCTTTCAGCAACATTCAATCACTTCTTGCATATGCAACTGCTGAAAACGGATTGCAAGTGGAAACTCTGACATTACAAGGCAGTGATGGCAACGTGGACGGTAAGTATATTTATCAATTAGATCAAACGGCATTAGAAGAAACGAAAGCAATCCTGCAGGAGCATCTTGGAATCAGTGAGGAGCTTTCTGATACAAACAGTACAGATACAGATTCAACAACTGATACTACTGGCACTACTGATACTTCTTCTGAAAGCACAACAGACAGCACTACTGATACTTCTTCTGAAAGCACAACAGACAGCACTACTGATACTTCTTCTGAAAGCACAACAGACAGCACTACCGGTACGACAGATAGTACAGGCACAACTACTACAGATTCGACTTATTCTGAATCAACAGGTACAACTAATTAATTTTACTAAAGAAGATGGACAAGCAGTCCATCTTCTTTTTTTTTATATTTCCCCTATAAAACGGTTAGTTTTTGTAAATACTATTGATGCTGTTAAACTACCAAGAATGAGGGAAACAACCATGATTAAATCAGTTTGGTCTTTAATTAATTATGCGCTTGAAAGGCCGTTGTTTTCAGAACATGATTCATTCCTTATGGATGATGAAGAGGATGTAATGCCGGCACTAGAGAGCATTACAGATGATGATCTGTAACCACATAACAAAAAAAAAGCTTACCCATTCAGGTAAGCTTTTTTATGTGCTTTAACGCTCTTTATCTGCTGCGTATCGAATATCATTAATGAATTTCAGGATAGGTTTATAGTTCTTGCCGACAAGTCCTATCTTTTCAACAAACAACTCAATAATTAGCAGTACTGTAGCGATTAGGAGAATTGCTCCCCACACCTTCGCTTGCGAGAAAATAACTGCCACTAATCCAAAGAATGTTGCCATCGCATAAATAATGATGACTGTTTGTCTATGTGTAAAGCCAATATTGAGCAGACAATGATGCAGATGTGATTTATCTGGTGCAGATAGTGGCTGCTTATTAATAAGCCTGCGTATTATCGCGAAAAACGTGTCAGAAATCGGCACACCTAGGATAATCACTGGAATAACGAATGAGATTAATGTTACGTTTTTGAAGCCCAGCAGGGACATAACAGCAATAATATAACCAAGGAATAATGCTCCTGTATCGCCCATAAAGATCTTCGCCGGATAAAAGTTAAAGAATAAAAATCCTAATGTACTCGCAAGAGCAATCGAGGATATGGCAATAACATAGCCGTTCCCCATAATCATCGCCATACCTGTAATCGTGAATAAGGCGATAGAGGAAACTCCTGCAGCTAGTCCATCAAGACCATCAATCAAATTAATCGCATTTGTAATCCCAACGATCCAAAGAATGGTAATCGGAATATCCAGGAATCCAAACTCGATTTGACCGCCGAACGGCAGGTTAATGAATTCGACCTGTACTCCACCCCAGATAACGACAACAGCAGCTGCCAATGTTTGTGTCAGGAATTTGATTTTTGCAGACAAATTATAAATATCATCTAATATGCCTGTAATAATGATGATGGTGCTCCCGATTAAAATCGGAAAATGGTAATCCTTGTTCGGATTAATAATTAAAGCTCCGATAATGAAGCTGATATATATTGCTAAACCGCCCATTCGGGGCATTATTTTCAGATGCACTTTACGCTGTTCTGGTTTATCAACCGCTCCTAATTTAAATGCCAGTTTTTTCACTAAAGGAGTAAGTATGATGGATCCAAAAAAACATGTAATAAGCATTATATAAATCATAAGATCCTCCCCAATGCCCCTTTTGTATTTTAGGCATTTGCGCTTTCTTCTTAAGCTTATATTTTTTCAAGACTGATTATAGCATATTTCATCTTAATAAATCCTTTAATTTCTTCATGATAGTTTACATATAAATTACAAATAATTAAAACCTTTTATAAATATATAATATTAGACGTAGCATCACAAGCAAAAGTTGCACTCTTTACTTATAATATGGACATAAATTCTCCATCTTACTGATAAATTTCCGCTTTTTCTCTATTGCCAGCCATTCCATGACGAAAAAGGCAAAAAAAACAGCATTCAAATCAAGGTTTCCCTTTTGAATGCTGCAATAATTAACTATGTGCTTTTTCCTTTTCTTCACTTCGGTCTTTAAAGGCATTTTCCCGATACTGCTTTTTCTCTTTATTAGACATCTTTTTGTAATCGTCCATAAATTTTTCGTAAGCGGGAATAACATCCTTAATACTGCCTTCCATTTTCACCTGGCCAAATTCAAGCCAAATCGCTTTTTCACAGAATTTCTTCATTTGGCCGATGGAATGGCTGACAAAGAACATTGTTTTGCCTCGTTCCTTAAATTCCTGCATTTTCTCCAAGCACTTCTCACCGAACGCCTTATCCCCAACAGACAATGCTTCATCAATGATAAGTACATCTGGATCTGTATGAACAGAAATCGCAAAACCAAGACGGGAACGCATCCCGCTGCTGTAGGATTTAACAGGCTGATCAATGAACTTGCCTAATTCAGCAAACTCAATGATATCTGGCTCAAGTGCTTTAATCTTTTCTTTGCTGAAGCCGAGCATCAAGCATTTAAGCTCAATGTTTTCCCTGCCTGTCAGCTGGTTATTAAGCCCTGCTGCAACAGCAATCAAGGAAGCCTGTCCATCTATCTCAACAGTGCCGCTCGTTTCTGGAACGATGCCTGCAATAATGTTGGAAAGCGTTGATTTACCTGAACCATTTATGCCGACAAAGCCGATTGTATCGCCTTTTTCCGCAGTAAAGCTGACATCTCTAAGTGCATAAAACGGCTCACCATAGCTCTTCGGCAAAAAAATATCCATCATTTTTTCCTTGTTGTTGCTGTATAGTTTATATCTTTTCGTCAAGTTCTTCACTACGACAGATTTAGTCATACAATCACTTCCATTATAAGAAATCAATAAAATGCCTTCTGAACCTTACATGTAAATACGAACCAAGGAATAGGAAGACAAGCATAATTGCCCAGAAATAAAGGGTCAGCCAGCCATGCTCGATGAAGAACCAGCCTTCACCTAAAAGAGAATAGCGGACACCTTCAATTAAATAATAAAACGGGTTCAATTGCATTATTAATTGTAATTTTTCACCAAAACGATCCTGTATCGGCCAAAGTATTGGTGTAGTATAAAGCAGTACTCTCATCAATGATTGAACAAGCATTTGAAAGTCCCTCACAATTGTTGAAATGGTTGATGTGATTAAGGACAATGAAAACAAAAATAGAATTGTTACAACCAAAAAGTATGGAAGCTGCAAATAGTATATGTTAATAGGTAATCCCATAAACTGAAAAATAATGATTGTCACAAGCATTAACAGCAATTGCGGCATCAGCTTGGATAAAATTACATAGGATGGTATTGCACTCAACGGAAAATTCATGCGAGACACCATCTTCAGCCTTGTATAAATCGATTTCGATCCATGTGTTATCGACGGATAAATGAAGAACCATAAAGTGATACCTGCTAGCATCCATGGAAAGAAAGCGTATTTTCCATCGCCATATTCAACAGCCGGTCTGTTCTGAACAAAACCAAACACAAACCAATAAATCGCAATTTGGATAGCAGGGTTCAACAGCTCCCATAAGCTTCCCAAATAGTTATTGTTATTGGCGCTTTTCAGTTCATATGCAGCCAGTCTATTGATCAAATGAAAATTATCATATTGTTCTTTTAACACTTTAAACATTGAAACCATGTAAACCTAACCCTTCTCTCATAAGCCAAATAGGACTAAATGGGCTTTTTAATGTAAGCTTTAAGCAAGATTGCTCTACTTAAGGAATACTTCTTCAACCACTCTCTTAGATGCTTCCCCATCTTCCAAATAACAAAACGTATTATAGAACTCCTCGAATTGTTCGTTAAGAGGCTCCTTTTCCGCTTGACGGATATATGCAATAACTTCATCCGTCGTTTTTGCCAATGGACCTGGTGCCTTCTGCTCAAAGTCAAAGTAAAAGCCACGCAGCTTGTCGCGATATGTGTCTATATCATATACGTAGAAGATCATCGGTCTTCTTAAGTTACCGTAATCGAAGAATACGGAAGAATAATCGGTAATCAACAAATCAGATATCAAGTATAGCTCTCTGATATCCTCATAATTTGAAAAGTCGTATGCAAAACCAACATATGGAGTTAGATCTAAATTCTCTGCCACTAAATAGTGCATTCTCAAAATAACGATATAGTCATCGCCTAGCTCTTCTTTTAGCTGATCGAGTTTTAACTCCAAATCAAACTTGTATTTTCCTTTACCATAAAACTGGTCATCTCTCCATGTCGGTGCATATAGGATGATTTTTTTATCAAGTGGTAAAGCAAACTTTTCTTTAATCGCTGTAATGTTATCAACATGGTTATCATTAATCAATGCATCATTACGCGGATAGCCTGATTCAATCATCTTCCTGTCGAAATCAAATGCTCTTGCAAAGATTTCACTAGAGTACGCATTCGGAGAAACGAGATAATCCCAGTTGCTTGCTTCTTTAAGGAAGTTTCTTTTGTACTTTTTCGTGTTCGTGCCAGGCATATGCACTTCATCCATATCTGCTGCTAGACGTTTTAGTGGCGTGCCATGCCATGTCTGTAAATATGTCGTGTTCTTTGGCTTAGGAATCCACAAAGGCAAACGGCTGTTGCTGACCCAATATTGTGCCCTAGCCATCCTGAATAGCCATTTAACTGAGAATCTTGGCGTAATATTGATACCTCTGTTCTCAAAGTTTTGGATAAATCTTTTATCAACACTCCAGTACAGCTTATACTCTGGATGATTCTCTTTCAAATATTCATAAATTGCTCTTGGACTGTCACTATACTGTTTTCCTAAGAAGCTTTCAAATATAACTGTTTTCTTGCTTGCTGGAAGCATGCCGAGCATTTTAAATGCAAGCTTAAAGAGCTTTTTCGCTTTTCTGCTTCTTTTAATGCGCACAAGCTTGCCTTTAATTCTGCTTTTCAGCTCTTGTTTTGCATTGTAGTCCGCCACTTTAAGGGATAGATAATTATTTTTTGCTGTTGATTTAAGCAGCACTCTTTTCTTTCCATATACAGTTGAAATAATACTTTTTTGTCTTTTATATTTTGGATTAAAGGAAATAAACTTTAATCTTGGGCTTAATACTTTTACTATTTCGCCGTTTTCTTCATAAGAAAGCTCCAGATAGAGGCGATAAAAGATTGCTTCTGACTGGAAAAGATATTGGCTTAAATCAATCTTACCTTCGAAACCAATTGTTTCGTAATTATGGTTGTTACCACCGTACATTTCCTGCAAATCGCTTCTTTTGTTATCCTCAAGGGAAATATTAAATACTTCTTCATTAATATTATTTGTGATAATCAGCCTTTTTTCGACAGGAGCCTGCTGTGACTGCGGATTAAAGCCATATCCAGAAATATGTACAAGACTTCCATTTGTTAAATGGGCTTCCTCAATGTTAGCAATAATCCTCTGTTGAACCGTTCTGAAGGAAACATTGCCTTTATTCGTGGTATAAGCATAAAACATTGTGCCAGCTTCAGCAAACATATAATAATTAAGCTCCAATGCTGCCTTATTGCTTTTTATTCTAAATTTCTTCTCTGTGTCTGTGTCTGTCTCTGTCTCTGTGTCTTCATCCTTCACAAGCAAATACAAGTCCCATGTAGATGTCTTGATCAATTCCTCTTTATTTTCAGTAAGGCTGATTGCCGATTCATAAATTCCAAAATCTTCATTTATGTCAATTTGCTTGATAGACCCCTCTATTACATTTTCAGAGCCTCTTTGTATTAGTACAAGGCTTGTCTGCTTTGCTTCAAGCAATTCATGTTTAAAACAGAACTTTACGGATAATTGATCGTTATCAATAATTACCTTATGTGCCTGTTTATGAACATATCCAGATTCACTCATTATGCTACTCCTCTCAAACATACAGTACCTAAATTCACGTACTTTACAATCTATCAAACATTATATAGGTAACGTGAATGGATTTCAAACTTATTTAGAAGTACGATGCTCAACTGTGTTAGACTATTTTCATTTTTGTCACAAAAATGAAAAAAACCTATAGCTGCGGGCATAAGACCCGCACTATAGGGTACAGAATTGCTTACATTACTTAATATTCAAGCCAAGATTTGAATTGATTGTTGTATAGAACTGGTACAGCTTTTTATCCATCACTTTTTGCGTATAGTCCATACGAATTAAGCTAATCTTTTGATATTCATTATAACGGATGAATATTGCATAGCTTCCCTTCCCAAACTCAAGCATTGTTGTCAATGGAAGCGTCAAGCGGAAATGATGCTTATCGATTCTTTCAAGCTCAAAGGAATATTGATTTACTGTATTGCCCCTGTCACGCAAGATTATATCATTAACATTATCAATAGAATCACCATACAAATGGAAGTCCAAAACATAGTCGCTTTCACCGAAAGCTCCCTCTTCATAGAAGCCTGCCATAGAAACACGAATATGCTTCTTGTCTTCAAAAGGTGTTACCATATATGGCTCATTTTCCAGAATGACAATGTCTTTTACTTTTTCCTTTTTGTCCCATTTAAACAAGTCAGCAATTTTATCCTGTTCACCATTAAGGAACATATTATAAACGACCTTATTGATTGGGTGGAAGAATTGATCCTCAATAGAGTAGCTGAGATCCTTCGTTGTTTCAATCACTTCATTAAATTTGTCATAATACGCCTGCTTGTTTTTACTCTTGAAGAAATGCTGACGATTAAAGAATCTAGTGATGCAATCAAATTCATAAAGACGATTTAAAATCATCTTTTCTGTTTTTTCATCAAGCTTCTTTGCCTTTACATAGTCAATTACTTTAATGTTTGTATCCATTTTCTGCATGATGCTTGTTTGTTTCGTTAAGGAAGCATCATTTTCATCAAGCCTGTTCAAATAGTAAATAACATTAGTCGTAGTTGAAATTGTTTTAGTTGCAACAAGCACATCGATAAAGAACTGCTTGTCCTCTGCATACTTCATTTCCGGATAACGAATATTGTTATCTCTCAACAGACTTGTCTTCATCATTCTTGAACGCGGTCCTAAATGCTGAAAAATATGAGGAATGGACGTTGCTTGAATACCTCTTCTTTCTTTGCAGGATTCATGCTCACCAACTATTTTAGTAGATTTATTCTCTACCTGGATTGTTTTGCCGACAACATAATCATCGTTAGTTTCTTTCAGGATATTGTAAAGAACTTCAAGACCGTTATTCTCCAACCAGTCATCTGCATCAAGGAACGTAATATAAGGAGCTGTTGCCAGTTCTATTCCTAAGTTTCTTGGCTGTGCAGGGGTTCCTGTATTTTCCTTTAGAAAAACAACCATCATATTCTGGTATTTCTGAGCATATTCCAACAGCATCGGACGAGAATTATCATTTGACCCGTCATCGACAAGAATATATTCCACATTATCAAAACCGATTGTTTGATTAATAACAGAATCAACTGTTTTGCTTAAGTATTTTTCAGCATTATAAACAGGTGTAACAACAGTCAACAGCTTTTCCTTCTTCTTTTTCAATGCACTGAATATGCTGCTTTTTTTATTGTAGACATAGTAGCCATCATTATTATACTCAATTTTATTTTGCGCTTCGAATTGTTTTTTATTATAGTTTGACACTATAAAAACACCGCCTCTTCATTATCAAATACACTATGTATTAGAACGATTCACTTCTTTTACAAAAGTAACCATTTTATTATTATACACATTTTGCAGATTTTCTTAAACATTAACCTATCATTATGGAGCAAGCAAGCAAAAATAAGTAATTTTACTTTTGATTTTTCTAGGAATTCCGACCTAATTCTTACCTTTATTTATGTGCTGTCAAACAGTATAAAGCCTTCTTTAAAATCTATTGTTTTTACTTTTGGATCAATTCACTAAAAGCCTACAGAAACTAATTTCTCCTACAGGGGTTCGAACAAAGCAAAATCCCTTTTTTTCTATGAAGACCATTTTAAAACTTATATGCTTTGAAAACAAGTAAAAGCCAGCACTCCAATTCGTGCTGGCTCCGTTATCATTTATATATCGGAATTTCAAAGTACATTTCATAGGAATCAAGCAAATCATACAAGGATTTCATGCGATTCACTTGTTTACTTGCCCACCCTATATCTGTTGCGTATTGATGCACTCCTGGATTATTGGAATTCCATCTCATTTTATAAAGTGTGTCTTGTTGGTATGTGGCATTATTAATATAATTTTTGCCGATGAACTCTGCTCCGCCGATAATAGCTTTTTCTGGGGTTGTCCAGCCATGCTTGTATGCATATTCAGATCCGCTTTGTGTTGGCGAAGCATCATATGCTCCTATTCCGTACATATTATAAACCTTCATCGGTTCAACTGCCTTACCGTCAACACTAGAAACGGTAACTCCAGTTGCCAGCTCTGAAAAACCATTGCCTGTTTCCAGCAATGCATGGGAAATCAAGTAAATTTCATTTATTCCATACTGTTTGCCTGCCTCTATAAACGAGCTCGCCTTTTCTGCGAAGATCCCTTTTCCGACAAGAATTTTTGCGTTTACCTCTGCCTCATTTAAGCTTGCACTTGCTGAAAGCTTCAAGAACTGCAGCTTCTGCTTTTCATCACTCATGAAATTATCCGGATTCAAATAATATTGGATGTCTGCAGGACCAGCATTAACCCAATAATTGTAAGATAGTCTGTATTGGGCAGGCATGTCAGTCGTTGCTGCAGCTATTTCATCATAGTATTTGTAGAAGTCTACTTCATACCAGTAATACCCGCTACTGTCCTTAGCTGTTTTTGACAAAATGGTTACTTTATCTCCTGTTGAGAACTTGCCAATTATCCAATCATTTAGGCTAGCTCCACCTCTCACATTCCAGCTGCCACTATTAATCAACCCGTAACCACTGTAGCTGCTTATATAAGAGAAGACATCCTCTCTGACATATGCTTTATACTTCTTATCAGTTTGGGCAGATTTACTAGCTTGAATAGCAGCTGCGTCAGCCAACGAATAATTTAAGTAATCATATGCTGTATAGACAGCTTTTGTTTTCTTCATTTCAAAGCTAACAGATGCTTTACCAGTATTATCATAATATTTTAGGACAAATTCATGTGTCCCCTTCGCAAGCTTATAGCCAGTAACTTCGCGCTTGCCGCTTGAGGTGCTTTCCCATGAATTTATCACTCTTTCACCATCGATTTCCAGAATGACTCCATCATCTGCTTGGACCGTAAAGTTGTACAATCCATCCTCTGTTATTTCCACTGTCTTTCTGTAAATGGCAGAGAATTTATCTGTACCAAGTGTGCTTGCTGGCGATCCTGTTCCCCAATCGAAATTAACAGCTGTTATTTTGTTAATCGAATTCTGTCCGCCGATGACAACTGGTTGAACATTGTCAGACAAAGTATAAGCAGGAGTCTCATCAGCACCGATAATTTTCGGATAATATTCTGCATACCAGCCAGTGCTGTTGACTAGATTTTCAGCAGTATATGGGACAAAAGAAAGCTCGAATTTCGCTGTTCCCTTATTATCGTAATAACGCACTTTTATCCAATGAATATTACCGTCCTTCGTATCAGCAATCTTTACCTTTGTAGCCTTCTCTCTGTAAGAGCCGTTATTCCATTGATCAATGACTGGTTGTCCATCAATAAATACTTGAATACCGTCATCAGAAAGACCACGAATAACATACTCCCCAGCTTCGATTCTTTTCGCAGTCACATATTTCGCCGAAAATCCGTCTGCATTAACAGAAGCTGCCGGTGCTGCTGTTCCAAAATTCTGAGTCAATGTCATGCTGTTACTGTTATTAACACCCTTAGATGCCACCGGTGCTCCTGTCAGTGTCGTATTGTTATAATAATAGGCAATCCAGTTTCCTAATGGCTGTACATCTGCATAAGCATAGGCACTGCCAGTATTATCATAATAATCAGCCTGGATAACATGTTCGCCAGAGCTCAAGCTTGTAATTAATCCATTGTTATATACACCGCCTGAGTTACTCCAGCGATTGATAACAGATTTGTTGTCTACCTTCACCCGCATGCCATCGTCTGCAAATGTTGAAACAAAGTAATCTTGACCTCCAGTTATTTTTTTCAAGAAGGATGCCGAAAAGCCATCTGCAGGAATACCCGCAAGAGGCGCATTTTTATTCCATTTATACTGAATTGAACTGATTTTTGTCTTAGCGTATTTCCCGCCAATTACTGTTCCAGTTCCTGTCAGCGTTTTGTTTGGATAAAACACATTAAGCCAATCACTTGTCGTCACTGATTGCTGTAATGGTTTTATGTCGAAGTTAAGCTTTGACTTCCCGCTTTTCTCTAGATATTGAACTTTAATCCAGTGAACATCCTTTTTAGCGGCATCTGTTGTCGCTATATCATTTATATTGATTTTCACTGTGTTTTCAGAAGAATTGGAGCTAGTCCATTTGTCCAGCACTAGCTTATCATCAACATAAACTCGTATACCATCATCTGCACTATAACGAAGTACATAATCACCTGCAGTCAGCTTCATTGCAGTAATAAACTGGGCCGTATAATTATTAACTGGAACACCCGCAGCAGGAGCGCCAGTGCCAGCATCAAAGCTGAATGCCCCGTTTCCATCGCCCTTGATGATTTTTTTGTTAGCAGGGACTCCTTTTAAACTAGTATTTGCATAATAATAACCTAGCCACTGTCCATACGGAAGCACATCTGCACTAACAAACGCACCGCCAGTCTTTTCTAAATAGTTGATTTTCAGTATACCTGCAGACTGCAGATTTGGAATCACTGCCTTATTCTCTTTACCTGAGGAGGATGACCAGCGATTAAATAATGGTTGTCCATTAATAGTCGCACTTATTCCATCATCAGCAATTGTATGAACAAAGTAATCACCTTTATTCAATAGTTTATAATAGGAAGCAGAAAAATTATCCTTCGCTGTCTTAGTGTTCGGTGCAGCAGTTTTCCAGTTATAAAACACATTGCTGATTTTGCTTGTGCTGCTGTTGCCTCCATATACATTGCCGATTCCCGCAGCAGTTGTACTGTTATAATAAGCGGCAAGCCATGAGCTTTCAGCCAGCTCTTCCTTCACAGGTGTAATGGAAAAGTCTAGATAGCTTTTCCCTGTTTTCTCCACATATTCCACTCTAATAGCATGGGTGCTTCCTTGCGAGGAGTTAGCCACATCGACGATAATTTGTTCCTCTCCTGGACTTGTTTTCTCTAACACCTTCTTATTATCTATAAAAATTTGAATAGCATCGTCAGATTTTGTATGAATAACATACTGCCCTGCAGCAAGCTTTTTGTATGTGTAAAGCTTCATCGAAAAATTGTTACTGCCGATATTTTTTGCACCAGGTGCATTATAGCCATAGTTAAAAGACAAATCGCTGTTACTAGTAGGTGTATATAGAAGCGCATCCTCTGGAGCACCTTTTTTTGTCGTGTTATTGTACAAATAACCAACCCAGCTGTCAAAAGGCAGCACATCAGAAAACAGGATCGCTTTGCCTCCTGCCTCACTATACTCTGTTTTGACATTATGAACACCAGCAGTCAGATTGATTGGTTTCGAAATGGTTTGGCCAGATTTGCTCCAGCTATCAATTGATAGCTTATCATCCACATACATTCTGACACCGTCATCTGCAAAGGTTTGGAGAAAATAATCGCGCTGGCTTTCTTGCACATTCAGCTTCGTTGTAAATGACGCTGAAAAATTATTTGCATTAACACCACTCATAGGCTTATCATAGCCCCAATTCAAGTGGAGACTTGGAAATTGTACAGAGATTCCCGTTTCAGATAGATTGGTATTATTATAAAAATCCCCTGACCAGCCTGTATCCGCTGCTAGTTTATGCTCAGGGTTAATTAATAACAGTCCAAAAATAGAAAAAAACACCAAAAAGGCAGCCTTCTTGCTCAGTAATTTTTTTATAACCATACACCTCAATTGTTTTAATAGTTTAATATACTATTAATATCGAGTAGATAGGCGTTTTGTTTAATAGCATTAGCTGAAAATACTTGGAATCAATTCCTCTTTTTAGTAATCTTCGTATAAAAAGAGGCTGGGACAAATCAAAAGATAACCTTTCTAAACACGAATAATAAAATTACATCTAAATTTGAAAAATGAAGGTTGTGTCTAAATAGCATTTTGAGTTAAAGTTAGTTCGTTTCATTGCGCTGCACTAAGATTTCTAATTATCGCATTAAAACTAAAAACAAAAAAACCGAACTATTTAATCAATAGTTGATTAAATAGTTCGGTCTTTATGCTGGTTCACATACTTATGTCCCAGCCTCTTTATTTATTATTAACAGGCTCGTCCTGCATGTTTCCAACAAGGTCTTTCAAATATACTTCCAATTTATCTTTAATATCATCACGCTTTAAAGCAAGCTCGATTGTTGTTTGGATAAAGCCCAATTGCTCCCCAACATCATATCTATTGCCTTCAAACTCATAAGCAAACACTCTTTGGATTTGGTTCAGCTTTTCGATTGCATCTGTCAGCTGAATTTCGCCGCCTGCGCCTACTTCTTGTTCTTCTAAGAATCGGAAAATTTCCGGAGTGAAAATATAGCGGCCGATAATTGCCAAATTAGATGGAGCTGTGCCTTGCTTTGGTTTCTCCACGAATTTTTTCACTTGGTGTCTTCTTCCAGATCCTTCAATTGGATCAACGATACCATAGCGATGTGTTTCTGCATCAGGTACAACCTGTACACCAATAACAGAAGATAATGTTTCATCGTATTGGGACATTAATTGACCTAAACATGGATCGTCACTGTCCACAATGTCATCACCTAACAACACGGCAAACGGCTCATCACCAATGAAGTTTCTTGCACACCATACAGCATGTCCTAAACCTTTTGGTTCCTTTTGGCGGATATAGTGAATGTCTACATTGGATGATTCTTTTACTTTATCGAGAAGGTCAAACTTCTCTTTTGCAACTAAGTTCTCTTCCAATTCCCATGCATTATCGAAATGGTCCTCGATTGCTCTTTTCCCTTTTCCAGTAACAATGATAATGTCTTCGATGCCTGAAGCAACCGCTTCTTCAACAATGTATTGGATAGTCGGTTTGTCAACAATTGGTAGCATTTCCTTTGGCATTGCTTTTGTAGCCGGCAAAAATCTAGTTCCAAGACCTGCAGCTGGTATTATCGCTTTTCTAACTTTAGACATGTATTTACCTCCAAATAATTCCTATCTTACCTCTATTTTAAATGCAATATTATTTATTGTCCACCGATTACAGACAGGGCAAAAGTTACTATTTTAGTTTATACCTTTATTAGTATACAAAAAAGCGGCATATCTAATTCATACACAATAGATAAACTCATTTTCAGCCTATTGAAGCAACACATCCCTTCTATAAACAATTATTAATATAATAAATTTGCTGAATTTTATATTCAAACCAGGTCTTTTCTGCTATCTTAAAAGTAGTTTTATCAAAAATTGTCAAGTTATGGAGGTTATAGCAGAACATGAGATCGGAAAAACCGAAAAAGAAAAAACGAAAATGGCTGCGAATCACCGGCATTATATTGCTGATTCTCTTAATAGGAATCGGTGCTTACGTATATACTGTTTTTAATTCCCTTTCAAATGCCGTGGATTCAATGCACAAGCCTGTTGACAGAGAAACAACAAAACGGACAGAAACGTTAAATTTAGAGCAACAGGAGCCTTTCTCCGTATTAATGCTCGGTGTCGATGAACGCGACGGAGACAGTGGAAGATCAGATACAATGATTGTTATGACCGTTAACCCAGAGAAAAAATCTGTAAAAATGCTCAGCATTCCTCGTGATACACGTACAGAAATTGTTGGCCATGGAACAACAGATAAGATAAATCACGCTTATGCATTTGGTGGTGTGGCAATGTCTATGGACACTGTCGAAAACTTCCTAGACATACCTATTGATTATTATATGCAAATCAATATGGAAGGTTTTAAGGATATAGTTGATTCTGTCGGCGGAGTCACTGTAAATAATGACCTTGATTTCACGTATGAAGGTGTTCATTTCCCAAAAGGAGAGGTTACCCTTAACGGAGAAAAAGCTCTTAAATTCTCCCGGATGCGTTATGAGGACCCTCGCGGAGACTTCGGACGTCAGCTAAGACAGCGCATGATCATCCAAGCTGTGCTAAAGGAAGGTGCGAGTCTTAATTCATTAACGAACTTCGACGATATTTTTGATGCTTTAAGTAAAAATATTAAAACGAACCTTACATTTGATGAAATGGTAAATATTCAAAAAAATTATAAACAAGCTGCCGGAAATATTGAGCAATTTACAATTAATGGTACAGGTCAGAAAATTGACGGTATTTGGTATTTACTCGTAGATGATGCAGAAAAAACAAAAATTCAAACAGCTTTGAAAGACCATTTATCAGTTAAGTAATACACTCTAGGCTGGAAAGCTATATTATATCCTGATAATAAAACCGAACTACTTTAGCCATCGTGCCTATTAGTTCGGTTTTTTCATTATTTTTTATATCTATTCGAATATTTCTTAGTGGAATGGAGCGGAGTCCAATCGACTACTAAGGGTAATAGAGGAAAGGATGAGACCCCGCAGGCGCAGACGGAGGAGGCTCATCTTCCTCCCCTGCGGAAAGCGAGTGGGCGCAGCGCAATGAAATGAACTAATTTTAAAGCCAGGCATCATTTAAACATAAAGTCCTATAACAACCACCCGCTATTATGACATATTTTTCAATGTTTTTTCATTTTTGTGAAAGACGCTGTCGAATAATATAGAAATACTTGTCAGAATGGTGGAAAGGTTTTAAAATAAGGTAATTAGGAAACAATATATCATAAATTTAAGAACTATGAGAAACAACTTGGATAACCATCCATGCACATTTGCTTGCAATGCAATAATATAGCAGAATGACTGGCTGTTATTATAACGACTATGGGAACTTCATATAGGAGGATACAAATGAAAAAAGTAATCACTTATGGCACCTTCGATTTATTGCACTGGGGTCATATCAATATTCTTAAAAGAGCAAAAGAGCTTGGCGACCATTTGACAGTAGCTCTTTCTAGCGATGAGTTTAATGCAATTAAAGATAAAAAGGCTTACCACAGCTATGAAAACAGAAAAATGATTTTAGAAGCTATCCGTTATGTTGATGAAGTAATTCCTGAACACCATTGGGATCAAAAGGTTACAGACGTTATCGACCACAACATCGATGTATTTGTAATGGGAGATGACTGGGAAGGCAAGTTCGACTTCTTGAAAGATCATTGTGAAGTTGTTTACCTGCCAAGGACTGTTGGAATTTCCACTTCTAAAATCAAAAAGGATTTATTCAAGGTTAAGTAATATGATAAGGGAACTTGCGATTTCCTTCTATTTAATGCTATTTTCTTTGTTGTTTCGGATTAGCAGTCTATTCCAGCAACAAAAGAAAATAGTTTTTTGTGTGTCTTTTCCAGAAAATACGCTGGATATAAATGAAAAGCTAATAAAAACCGCTGCAAATAGCCGCTCTATTTTTCTTGCAACAACAACACAAACGAAAAAATTGCTGGAAGAAAAACAAATTGGTGAGGTACTTGATTTCACACCCCGTAAGCCATTGCATTTCCTTACAGGAATACGGCATCTTGCAACAGCAAAGGTAGTTGTTCTTGATAATTATTTCGGTTTTCTATCTAGCATTCGATTTAAGCCAAATGTTAAAGTGCTGCAAATCTGGCATGCTGCTGGTGCCATTAAAACGTTCGGCTTAAAGGATTCGAGTATTCAGTCGCGGACAAGCAAAGCAAATCAGCGATTCAAGGATGTATACAGTCAGTTTCAATATGTAATAACTGGTTCACATGAGATGGATACTATTTTTCATGAAGCATTCTCCATCCAAGAGCAGCAAATCATTCACACAGGAATACCTCGTACTGATATTTTCCTTGATGAGACACGCAAAAACGAAACAATCAAAAAAATATACAAAGAGTACCCACAGCTTGAAAACAAAAAAATCGTATTATATGCCCCAACCTTTAGGGGCGGAAATAATGGGATTACAAATGCCAAGCTAGATTTACCATTATTAAAAACGAAGCTCAGTGATGACACTATTATGCTGATTAGACTCCACCCCTCCATTAAAGAAAAAGCAGATATACCTGAAATGGATGGCACTGTCTATGATGTATCACAATATCCATATATAAATGAATTACTTTTGATTACAGACCTGCTCATCACAGATTATTCCTCTATCCCTTTTGAGTATTCCTTTATGAGAAGACCAATGGTATTCTTCCCATACGATCTTGAAAGTTATGCAAAAGACAGAGGATTTTGGACAGATTACGAAAAGCTCGTCCCTGGACCTGTTGCCTATACAACAGAGGAATTGGCCATTATTTTGGAAAAAGACAGCTATGATCTGAAACGAGTAGAAACATTTCATAAGCGCTGGAACGAATATTCCACAGGCAAAGCAAGTGAGAATGTTGCCGCACTAATAACAAAATGGTTAAACGACTGAAGATTTTTCTTCAGTCGTTTTTTAAACTATTATGTTAAGATGTTGTTAGAAGTAATAGTAACCCCTACAAATTTACAACGCACACCTTCCCTTTCAAATGAAACCATCACTTACACAACTAAAAACATTTTAAAAGCTCGTACAAATTAAAAGCAATTACACACTCTCACAAACCAATTTTTGACGAAATTATACAAAACAAACTCGAATAAGGAAATTTCCTGAAATTTCTCGGGAAATAAACTGTCAGCATTTGTTGATATTTTTGTTGTTTCTTATTCAACCGAATGCGGTATATGTATTATATGAAAAACAAAATCCCAATGAAAGGATGATAATCATGAAAATAAAAGCAGGAAGCTGGAGACTACTAACTACACAGGACAAGCAATTCATCTTGCAAACACTTAGCATTCTTTCTAAATTCAAGGGTTCAAAATAAAACTCGAATACTGTTATTTCTCATAAATTTCGATAGGCAGTCCATCTGGATCCGCAAAAAATGTAAATCTTTTATCTGTAAACTCATCACGGCGAATATCTTCGACTTCTATAGATTGACTTTGTAAATAAGATACTGTTTCAGCAATGTCATCCACCTCAAATGCGATATGTCGCAAGCCTGCTGCTTCTGGATAACTCGGCCTTTTCTTTGGATTAGGAAATGAGAATAGTTCTAGCTGATAAACATCGTTTACCATAAGGTCGAGTTTATATGAATTACGCTCATCTCGAAACACTTCTCTAATCGGTTTAAACCCTAAAATATCGACATAAAAGGACTTAGATACTTGATAATTACTGCAAATAATAGCTATATGATGCACTTTATTGACTTTCATATGACAACACCATCCGATCACTTTTTTGTATGTAAGAAAAAAACGAAGAAATGCAGGGTGCATTTCTCCGCTTTAACATCATGCTTTTTTATGCCATTCCCAAGCACTTTGAATAATGGATTCTAAGCCTCTTTCTGCTTTCCAGCCAAGATCCTCATATATTTTATTTGAAGAAGCAACAAGTCTTGCAGGATCTCCTGCCCGTCTTTCAGCTAACACAACATTTGCCTTTTTGCCTGTAACATTTTCACATGTTTCAATAACTTCTTTGACAGAATAACCTACACCATTTCCGAGATTATACGTTTCTGCCTTTTTGCTTCCATCCAATAGTGCTTCAGCTCCCTTAATATGAGCAGCTGCCAAATCTGTTACATGGATGTAATCGCGGATACATGTCCCATCCTCTGTCGGATAGTCTGTTCCAAAAACAGAAATAGACTCTCTTTGACCTAATAAATGCTGCAATATAATTGGAATCAAATGTGTTTCAGGGTCATGCTTCTCACCGATTTCTCCTGATTGATGAGCACCTGCAGCATTAAAATAACGAAAAACAACATAATTCAACCCGTAAGCCTCATGAAAATCAGCCAAGATTTGCTCTACCATCAGCTTGGAGCGACCATAAGGATTAATTGGAGTTGTATTGGATTTTTCTAAGATAATTTCTTCTTCAGGAATACCGTATGTAGCTGCTGTTGATGAAAAAATAAAGTTTTTCACATTAAATTTAAGCATCGTTTTCAACAATGTTAAAGTATTAGCAACGTTATTTTCATAGTATTTAAATGGATCCTGCACTGATTCACCAACAAGACTGAACGCAGCAAAATGCATGACAGCTTTAATTGGATATTTAGAGAATATCGGTTCTAAATCTTCCGCATTTCCTAAATCTCCTTTAATAAATACTGCTCTTTCATCCACAGATTCCTGATGGCCTGTCGCCAAGTTATCAAGGACGATAACCTCTTCTTTTTCCACCAGTTCTTTTACTAGATGACTGCCGATATAGCCGGCACCGCCTACTACTAGTATCATATTATATCCCCTTTATTTACATTATTTTTTCTCACAGTCTATTAATACCCGTATATTTTCATTTTAGCACATAGCCAGTTAGAAAAAAATTTTCATTGGCAAAATTTCCTTTTTTCATACTTTATACAGGTGCAAATTTCCCTATCAAAAAAGGGGATGAGGCAAAACAAAATATTACCTATCTAAACATGAATGTTAAATAATTACATCTACCTCCGAAACAATGGAGCATGGATTATAAGATAGATTACAGCTATTAAATAGAACGTTGCATTACGCTACACCCACTCGCTCCATTCCACTAAGATTTTTAATTATTGTTTATTAAATGGAAAACATAAAAAACCAAACCATTAATCAATAAACGATTAAATAGTTCGGTTTTGAATGAGAGTTTATTATTATGTCCCAGCCTCTTAGTCTGCAGCATTTAATTTTTTTCTCCTATTTTTTAAAACATAATAAAAGAATTCAAGGTGACCAACCAAATTACGCTTCCACAACCTTTTCGGTTCCTTCAGCATACGATAAAGCCATTCAAGCCGCAGCTTTCTAAATATTCCTGGAGCTCTGACGGATTGTCCTGATGAAAAGTCTAAAAAAGCACCGACTGCAAAAGCAAGCGTACAGTTCAGCTTTTCCCGATTATCAGCAATCCATTTTTCCTGTATCGGCATACCAAAGCCGACAAGTAGTATATCGGTTTGTTTGTTATTAATGTCAGTAATGATGGCTTCATTGCTGTCCACATCGAAATAACCATGCTGTTCTCCAACAAACTTTAAATGAGGAAATTGCTGCTGCAGCTTATCAAGAGCTGCTTTAGCAACACCAGGCTTTGCACCAAGCAAATAGACATTATATTGTCTGTCTTTTTCCTCTTTAAGCCTGTCAAATAATGCTGGAATAAAATCGGTCCCATTTAAGTTTTCCTTAAAAGAAAATCCAAACAGCTTTGCTCCTATTTCTATCCCAATGCCATCATTTAATAAAAAGTCACTATCATTAAGAAGATGTAAATAGCTTTTATCCTTCTGTGCCAAGTTATAACAATGGTCATTTAGAAAGAATACATTTGATTTATGTTTATACTTTAATTTATTTATGACTTCGACGATTGCTTCATTTGTATGAAGCACGTTCACCCCGATATTTCCCATCCACGTCTTTTCCATCTGTTACAGTCTCCTGCCTTGCATAATGTAGCTTCATTATATAGAAAATTAGCTAATGTTACAATTATCGTCTAGTTTCTTTCATTAGAAGCTTGATATTGTTGGAATTTGTCGAAACTTTACACTGCTAAAGACTTTTAAATTGTGAACAAAAAGTGGTAAAATAGATATATGTTTTTAAAAGACTTTTCAACTTGTAGTAAGAGAAACGAGCAAAACAAATTATCCAAGATAAAGGCAAACCATTTGAAAGAGTGGGACGCAAAGCTACAGATCTAAGGCAGCTCTACTGCTATGATGGCTGGGTCACCTTATGAGAATATAAGGAGGTTTTTATTACGGTGTTAAATTTGTTACCAGTAAAAGAACTAGAAACTGGAGATCCAGCAGAACTAGATAGTGAATGGTTAGAATTGGTGCTTGAGGCAAAGCGTTTAGGCCTTACAAGTAAACAAGTAAGTTCATTTCTTTCAGATAAAAAACAATCAGATAAATAGCTTAACCTAACTTTCTGAAAATTCTTTTAAAAACATTTTTAATGGATATATGTGAAATTCATAGCACAGTTTATGTAAAATAAGACAAACACTTCAGATTTGAAATGTTTGCCCTGTAAAACGTTTCTGTGCTTTTTATCCATACTGCTCCACATCTATTCTTTTTTCATCCTTCATCTTCGAAATTCTATCATGCAGAAACTTAAACACTTCATCTTTTATTTCCTCATTTTGCAAAGCAAAGTCAATTGTTGTTTTTACAAATCCTAGCTTTTCTCCGACATCATATCGCTCACCCTCAAAATCATATGCAAACACACGTTGAATTTGGTTCAGCTGCTGAATGGCATCTGTTAATTGAATTTCACCGCCCGCACCTGTCTGTTGTTTTTCCAAGAACATGAAAATTTCCGGTGTTAGTATATATCTGCCAAGAATAGCTAAATTGGAGGGTGCCGTTCCTTTTTCAGGTTTTTCCACAAAGTTTTTCACTTGATATCTTCTGCCCTTATTTTCTCCAGGATCAACAATACCGTACCTGTCTGTTACCTCTTTTGGAACTTGCTGAACACCAATAATGGATGATTGTGTTTCCTCGAATTCATTAATGAGCTGTTTTAAGCATGGGATACCACTTTGGACAATATCATCTCCTAGCAGTACAGCAAATGGCTCATCACCGATGAAGTTTCTTGCACACCAAACAGCATGTCCTAGTCCTTTGGGCTCCTTTTGGCGAATATAGTGAATGTCAGCTAAATTCGAGGCAAATCGGACTTTATTCAGCAAATCCTCCTTACCCTTCGCTTCAAGATTCCATTCCAAATCATTGGCACTGTCAAAATGATCCTCAATCGATCTTTTTCCCTTTCCAGTAACAATAATAATGTCCTCAATTCCGGAAGCGACTGCTTCTTCAACTATGTACTGAATTGTTGGCTTATCAACGATTGGCAGCATTTCCTTTGGCATTGCTTTTGTTGCAGGCAGAAATCTAGTTCCAAGTCCTGCTGCTGGTATGATAGCCTTCCTAACTTTTTTCATGGTGTATTCCCTCCTAATAATTATAGGAGTCTTTTCCCTTGTTTTCGTCAGGATAAACTATCACCAACACTATTAAATATAAGTATTTTTCCGATGGCTTTTTCTGCTTTGTTGACTTAAGCCTTGCGAAATAAGATAAAAAGAAAGTAAAAACAGAATAAAAGCTATAAGAGGATAGATAAGAATCCATTGAGAATAAGACAGGAATGAGCGTGACTGTCCAATTAATCCAGACCATTCATTTGTCATAGACAGATAGATAGAGAAGTCTGGCTGGAATTCCGTTCCTCCGAAAAACAAGTTAAATATCGCCAATTGCCCCATTAAATGAAGCACTTGAATCGTTTCATTTAAATACAAAATAATAAAATCACCTTTAAGAATTGGCCAAATATGCTTTTTCAAAAGATGACTTTTATTCCCGCCAAGGGTTACGGAGGCCATAATATATAGATTTTCTTTTATTTCCGCCGTTTTAGAATAAACAACATTATATACACCAGGCACACCAAGTGCGGCCATCAGCACTCCTTGAATAAAAATGAGCGCAAAGGATGACAGGCTTGGATTAATATTAATTCCAAGCATAATAAAGTAGATAAGAATAACCGGTGGTATGCTCGTCAATAATGTAATCCGCCCCTGCTTCCCTCTTTTTTTGCCGCTTGCTGTCAAACCGCCGAAGACACCAGCAATTCCTCCTGCTAGTAGCCTGACTGCTGCAACGATTAAAACTGTAAATACAGTATATTTCGCACCATGAAGAATAAGGGAGAGAATATCCTTTCCCCATTTGTCTGTTCCCAACAGGAATTCCTTAGATGGCGCTAATGGCGGTGCCACAAATTCTGTTCCATTATCAGTCTCCATATAGCCAACCTTCATCTTATAATCTGGAGGATATGGCGCAATGTATGAACCAAAAAGTCCTATCAGTACAAAAAAGGCTAATAAAATAATTCCTGAAACAAGCTGTATATTCCACTTAATCATATTTCAAGATCCTTTCTATCAGAATAATCAGCATGTACAATAATAAAAATACTGCTCCATATAGAAGGAATAATGCAACCAGACAGAATATGACCAAATTATATTGATACCCAAAATAAGCTTGTGTCTGAAAGAAAAGAGCGGTAATACCGTTCAAATTAAATAAATATTCCACAATGAACAGGTTGCTGATCATGATTGCTAACACTTTATGCATATCTGCTTTTAAATATGGAGTAACATTTGTTGTTACATGATAAAGATAAATGTCCTTTTTCTTAATTCCCTTCGCAATCGCTGTCAGGATATAATCCTGTGTCAGCACATCCTTTGTTTTTTCATTTAGTGCTTTTACTGCATACAATAGTGGAATTATTATTAATGTGATAACTGGCAGCAATACAGCCATATTATCAGAATCAAAGGAAGCAACCTTCGCAAGCTTAATTCCAAAGCTCTTATATACTATCGTAACAAGAAGCTGCAGCAGCAATATCAGAATAAAATCGGGCAATATCCCCAACAGGCTGATTATTTTACCAAAAAACCGCTCGTTCAACTTCCAAAACCAAATTCCAAACAGAAAGGTAAGGGTGAGCACTACTACACCTGCCATAATTAAGTAATAAAAGGATGAAGCAAAACTATCTCCTATCACCGAAAATATAAAAACAGTCCGATCTCCCTGAATAAAATAATAAGCATCTCCTGTAAAAAGCCCAGTAATAAATGTTTTTATAATGGCAAACATGCCTAAGAAATTAAATAAAATATTTCCATCCTCTGCACTAGACAAAACAAGAGGAAACGCAGCCAAGCAAAGCAAGAAGAAGAAGCTGAGCAAATGGATGAAAGGACCCTTAAGCATCCTCAAAAGAAACCCCTCCTGTCAAAATAAAATACTATTTACATATATAATTTGCACTGCTAAATACCAGCCATACTAATCTACCATATAACTCTCTCCCATATCAATTAAAGATTTTTATAATTAAGAATAAAGGAATAAATCTAAAAATAGCATTATATTTATATAATAGAAAAAGCGTCTTGCAGGACGCTTTAAGTGTGAGGAGAATATGGGGAATTGGATTGATTCTCTATAGAAAGTGACTATGTTTTCCGTAGATTTTTGTAACGAGGAAATAGTTTGTTTTTCTTAAATTGGGAAAGAGTTAATTTAGAGTGTTGGCACGGAGCGTTGCGTTCTGGAGAATTCTTCTTGAATTATAAATTCTAATTGCCGAATACGAACATTTTGCTGTTCCATTTGCTTAATATTTTTTGCTTGCATCGATATTAGAGCTGAAAGCAAATCAGACATGTTGTCACTACTGCCCTTCATTTTGCCACCTCCTACTTTAATCTTAGTAAATTTAAATGGTAATGAGCTGTTCTTCTTCCCTTTTCGGCTCTAAAAACCGAAAGTATTCAGCAGCGACTTCCGTTACATAAATTCTTTTTCCTTCTTGATTTTCATAATTCCTTGTCTGGATACTGCCGATAATGGCAATTAACAAACCCTTATGACAATAATGTACAATATGTTCTGCTGCCTTGTTCCAGAAGATGCATGAAATAAAATCTGCTTCATACTCACCTGCTTGATTTCTGTAGCTCCGCTTAACTGCAAGCGTAATATTAGTGACAGAAGTACCTGCTTGAGTCAGCTTTAATTCAGGATCACGAGTCAATCTTCCAACTAATGTCACTTGATTTACCAATGGATCACCCCTTTCTTCCTAGCAAACTCATCATACTAAATAAGGAGCTAATTGAGAAATCGTCAATCATAAACAACGCAAAAGTTAGCTAATTGAAAACTCATGTTTCTTTTATAGATTATTTAAATTTGGAAGGGTAATAACAGGCAAATCTCAGCTATCAACAATCTACTTTTTTACAAAAAAAAGCGGATAAAGCCTGTGGGCTTTATCCGCTTCTTCTTATTGCTCGTATGATGCGATAACCGCTTGTACCTTATCCATCACGCCAGCTTTCAGCTCAGCTAATTTCGCTTGGCTCTCTTCAAGAGATGGGCTAGTAACACTGAAATAGAATTTAGCTTTTGGCTCTGTTCCTGATGGACGTAGGCAGAACCAAGAACCATCTTCCAAATAGTACTTGATAACATTAGATTTCGGAAGGTCGATTAATATTTCCTTCACGCTTTCTGTTCTTTTGCTTGTCTGATAATCTTCGATTGCAACTACTTGCAATCCTTTCACTTCAGATATAGGATCTTGACGGAAGGTATCCATGATGTAGGAAATTTGTTCCGCACCATCTTTACCTTTAAGTGTTAACGATTCAAGTCCTTCTTGATAGAAGCCGTACTTACCAAATACTTCAAGTAAGCCTTCAAACATTGTCATGCCTTTTGCTTTATAGTAAGCTGCAACCTCTGCCGCGAAAATAGCAGATTGGACTGCATCTTTATCACGTACAAAGTCACCGATCAAGTAACCATAGCTCTCCTCATAACCGAATAGGAAAGTATGCTGGTTTGTTTGTTCAAATTCTTTGATTTTTTCTCCAATGAATTTAAAGCCAGTCAATGTGTCAAGTGTCGGGATACCGTAAGCTTCTGCAATCGTTCTGCCGATTTCAGATGTTACGATTGTTTTGATAACAATACCATTTTCAGGAAGAATACCTTTTGCTTTTTTCTCAGAAAGCAAGTATTCCAGCATCAATGCTCCTAACTGGTTACCTGTAAGAACCGTATACTCACCATTCAAGTCCTTCACTGCAACACCAAGACGGTCTGCATCTGGATCTGTTCCTAAAAGGATATCTGCATCGATTTCTTTTCCGTAACGGATAGCAATCTCAAATGCAGCATGCTCTTCCGGGTTTGGTGACTTTACTGTTGAGAAGTTAGCATCTGGCAGCTCTTGCTCTTTAACAACTGTTACATTGCCGAAACCAAACGCTTGCAGTCCTGCACGCACTGGTTTGTTAGCCGTACCGTGTAATGGAGTAAAGACGATTTTTAAGTCTTCAGCTTCTGGAAGCTTATTAAGCTGAATTGTCTTCAATTGCTCCACATACGCTGCATCAACGTCTGCGCCTATATATGTCAATAAGCCTTGATCTAAAAGCTCTTTTTCTTCAAGCACTTCAATCGTAAGCTCATTTTCTACTGCGTTCACATATTTAATGATAACATCTGCAGCTTCTGGAGGAAGTTGTCCCCCGTCTTCTCCATATGCTTTAAAGCCATTATATTCAGGCGGATTATGGCTTGCAGTGATAACAACACCAGCAAATGTATTGAGGTGACGCACTGCATATGATAACTCAGGGGTTGGACGAAGCTCTTCGAATACATAAGATTTGATACCAAGCTTGCCCACTACTTTTGCAACTTCTAAAGCAAATTCTGGTGATTGGTGGCGAGAGTCATAAGCAACTGCTACACCGCGCTCCATTGCCTCTTTGCCTTGTTCTTGTATGTATTTCCCCAATCCTTGGGCAGCCTTGCGCACTGTATAAATGTTCATACGGTTAATTCCCGGTCCAAGTTCACCGCGCATACCGCCAGTGCCAAATTCTAGATGCTTGTAAAAGCTATCCTCGAGCTGTTTTTCAGATTTTTGCAATTCTTGTAATTGCGCTTTTAAGTTTGACTCTAAATCTTGAAAGCTAGCCCATTTTTCTACTATATCTTGATACACCATATAGCCAGATTCCCACCTTTGAATAATATTTTTGCCTACCTTAACATTACCTAAATTATGTATTTATGTAAAGGGAAATCAGGGGTATAAACAACTGTTTTCCCTTTTATTAATTAGGTATTTACTCCTGATTTATTTTCCAAATTTCTGTTAATGGTCCCCGCGCACCAAATACAGGGTCCTTAAGAGGAAATGGGGCATTTATAATTTCTTCCGTTGAATGAAGAAAGTCTTCCTCCGTATCCCTTTTCGTATTATAATGCTGTCCATTTGGATATGCTCCAAGCACCTGCAAATCTGGTGTGCCAGACAGCTTTTTATGCCCTGTTCCTGCTGGGATTACCAACACATCGCCAGCGTTAAGAATCACTTTGCTGCCATGCTCGCCGCCAAGCTGCAACAATGCAGATCCCTTCATTATACCAAGCGTCTCATGCGAATCACTATGATAGTGATGATAGGAAAAAACCCCATCCACCCAGCTGTTACGCCAATTATGAGTGCGAAATATCTTGCCGATATTGTGCTCATTATGTTTGAATACCTGCTTATAGTGAAGAACAGGGAATGTTGGATTATTAGGAATAAAGCCACTTGGTTCAAAATAATACAATGTAACATCTCTTGCCATTTTTAGCCCACTCCCCCTCTATAGCTCTTCTATACCCCTTCTGTCAAAAAAAAATTCCTTCTATATTATACTTCTGTATATTTTGTTTTTTCCGATTAAAAAAAGGCTTAATATTCCAGAAATTCTGCCGATATAGAAGGAACAATAAAGAAATGAAACAAGTGTCTAACGGTCTATTTCCAATTTATTTAAAGATGGTTAGATTGTTATCATTTCCCAGATTTCATATTTTAAAGGGAGAAGAACAGGTTATGAATATAAGCATTAGACAAAAACTTATCGGAAGCTTTATCATCGTTTCGCTCATCTTCAGCATTGCTTCCTATTACTCTTACACTAGCTCCAAGAAAACGGAGGAATCCTTTGGTTATCTTATAAACACCGTTGAAGAGCTACGTTCAATCAGTGAACAAATCAAAACAAATACAGCAACACAGGTAGCCAGCTACAGAGGGTTTATGCTTTATGAAACTCCCGAGTTAAAAAGTCAGCTTAACGGCGCAAACAGCAATATTAAGAACCTTGTTGAACAGGGTAAAAAGCTTGCAACACTTAAAGAAACTAAGGATAGACTGAATCAAATCGAGGAGCTAAACGCTGATTACTTTCAGAAGGCTAATTCCAGCATGAACAGCCTTTCAAGCTCGTCCACAAACAAGGCAGCTGCGGTTGCGGACGGACTGGATGCACTTGAACCGATTTCAAACAACCTGACAGATAGAACAACCTCCTTAATAACATGGCTTAATAATGAAATTTTAGAACCGAAAATGACGGCGGCTCAAGAAGATTCACAGCTTCGTACATTGTTCATTCTGATTATCAGTATTGCAGCAACTGTTATAGCCATTGCTGCTGGTGTTATCCAATCACTGTTTATTGTAAGGCCAATCAGCAAGCTTAAATCTAAAATGCAAAAGGTTGCAGATGGTGATTTAAATACTGAACCAATGCAGCTTAAAAATAAAGATGAAATATATCATTTAAATGAATCATTTACACAAATGCAAGACAGCTTAAAAGACATGATAACGAAAATCGCAAGCAATGCAGACCATGTTGCTTCATCTGCAGAACAGCTAAATGCAAGTGCAGACCAATCTGCACGGGCCGCAGAAAATATTACTTCTTCTATACAGCAGATTGCCAGCGGAACAGAGATTACTATGTCGAAAACAGATGATAACTCAAGCTCTTTATTTAATATTCTTGATGGAATCCTGAAAATTGAAAAGGATACGGAGGCTGTTTCCGAGCTTTCTAAAACTGCTTCAGATAATGCTGCAAAAGGCTCTAATTCTATTAGCAGCAGCTTGGCACAAATGGAATCTATCTCTGATTCCGTTAATCGTTCCAACACTGTCATTGCATCATTATCAGAAAGATCGAAGGAAATTGGGTCTATCATTGATATTATTAGCAATATTGCTGAACAAACGAACCTCCTTGCCTTGAATGCTGCTATAGAGGCTGCAAGAGCAGGCGAAAATGGCAAAGGCTTCGCTGTTGTTGCAGACGAAGTGCGTAAGCTTGCGGAGCAGTCCCAAGTTTCTGCAAAGGATATCTCCAGACTATTGAGCGGTATTCAAAAGGATACTGCCGAATCAGTGAATTTGTTAAACGAAGCAAAATCACAAGCAGAGAATGGTGTCAAAATTTCAACAGAAACAGCTGATACATTTGGCGAAATTCTGAACAGCACACAATCTGTTACACCAAAAATTAAAGAGGTTACTGCAACAATCCAGCAAATCGCCTCATATGTGCAGGGTGTTTCAGCATCCGCTGATGAGATTGCTTCCTTATCAAAGGTTAACGGCAGTAATACAGAAGAGGTTGCTTCATCGACCGAGGAACAATTGGCTTCTATGGAGGAAATTAAGGCTTCTGCACAAGTATTGGCTGGCATGGCTGAAGAGCTGATGACAGTTGTAAAACGTTTTAGAATCTAACTTATGTAAGGTACCCCACAAAGCAAATTGCTTTGTGGGTTATTTCTTGCTTCTTAGCTGTCACCAGAAAGGATGAGCGGTTAAACCTGAACTTCCCGCTTCAAGCTTTCCATAATTTCTGCAGAGCTTGTTACGCTCCCAAAGAACTTATCAATTGTCTTTAATGACATGTCATACTCTTCACGAGTAAAAGCGCCTGTGCAGTCAGACAATAACAGAATATCATAGTCGAGCATAAATCCATCCCGTGCAGTCGATTCCACACATATATTTGTACTTACACCTGCCATGAGCAATGTATCAATCTCCATTGCACGCAGAACACTGTCAAATCTTGTATTGATAAAAGCACTGTAACGATGCTTTATAACGATGACATCCTCATCCTCTGGAGCCAAGTGAAAAAATTCAGATCCCCATGTATTCTTTCGGCAAAGATCCTTTTGGGTTTTGTTCTTTAATCTTTTCACCCAGGTTTTTGAATCGGTGCTGTCTTCATGAATTGTCTGAATGTAGATAACCGGCACGTTGTTTTCCTTGCATGTACGTATCATTTGTTTTAAATTTGGCAGCATTTGTTCAGCCATTGAAACATCCAATCCTTGCTTGGCTATACTGCCGTCTTTATGACAATAATCATTTTGCACATCCACAATCACAAGCGCACTTCGAGCTGGATTCCATTCTACACCCATCCTATTCATCCTCTCGTCACAAGATTTTGAGCAATGCTCCTTTTTAGTATTTGTTAAAGGCAAATCTGTATCCCTGTAAGTCACAAAACAAAAACAAGCTAATTAAAGACAATCGCCTTCTTCAAAGGAAGCTGCAATTGTCTTTTAATCAGCTTAAAAATTTATATATTTAATTCAAGGGACAAGTATTTATATTCTAAATAATCCTCAATCCCATATTTACCGCCTTCACGGCCAACCCCAGATTCCTTCACGCCTCCAAATGGAGCTTGTGCAACTGTTGGCAGAGGATCGTTGATGCCAATAATGCCGTACTCTAAGCCTTCAGAAACTCGGAAAATCCGGGAAACATCGTTCGTATAGAAATAAGCAGCAAGCCCATATACAGTATTGTTAGCAAGTCCTACTGCTTCCTCTTCTGTTTCAAAATCAAAAAGAGGCGCAACAGGACCAAATGTCTCCTCTGTTGCTATTTTCATGTCATGTGTTGCATGTGCAAGGATAGTCGGTTCATAGAAGTAGCCGTTTTTGAATTGTTCACCTTCAGGCTTTTTACCGCCTACTAGCAGCTTTGCTCCTTTTTGAATGGAATCCCTGACATGTTCAACTGTCTTCTTCACAGCATTTTCATTAATTAGCGGGCCAATTGTAATACCTGTATCTAAACCATTTCCAACAACAAGCTTTGACATCTTTTCTGTCAGGATGTCTGCAAATCTCTCACTAATATTCTTTTGTACATATACACGGTTTGTACAAACACAAGTTTGACCAGCATTCCGGAATTTACTTGCTATCACTCCATCTGCCGCTTTTTCAAGATCCGCATCTTCAAAAATAAGGAATGGAGCATGTCCACCAAGTTCCATGGAGATTTTTTTCATCGTATCTGCTGCCCGCTTTGCAAGCTCCTTCCCAACCTTTGTTGAGCCTGTGAATGTAATTTTACGAACATCCGGGCTTTCCATCATAGCGTCACCAATTTCCTGTGGCATACCATGAACAAGATTCAGCACACCCTTTGGCAATCCAGCATCATGAAATGCCTTTAACACTTCAATAGCAGTCAAGGGTGTTGACTCTGCTGGCTTTATCACGACCGTACAGCCTGCTGCAAGTGCCGGGGCTATTTTTCTTGCGATCATGGCAATCGGAAAATTCCAAGGTGTAATCGCGCCAACTACGCCGATTGGCTGTCTTAAGACAAGAATTCTTTTCGTCGGTGAACTAGATGGAACGGTATCACCATATATACGTTTTCCTTCTTCTGCATACCAATCAAGATATTCTGCAGCAAGCTGTACTTCACCAGCACTTTCAGCTAACGGTTTTCCCATTTCCATCGTAATTGTTCTCGACAATGAATCAACACGAGAGCGTAAGATATCTGCTGCCTTCTTTATATATAAATATCTGTCCTTTGCAGTTAGCTTCGACCAGGCAGACAATGCCTCCTTTGCAGCAACTATTGCTGCTTCCGCGTCTTTTTTTCCGCCTTTTGCTGTTTCCTCGATAAGCTCCCCTGTTGCAGGGTTTAGGACAGGATACGTTTCACCGCTACTTGCCTCAACCCATTCTCCATTTATATATAACATAATGAAATCCTCCTTTTAGCTTATCAGGCAAGCTTCAAGATTTACTTGAATAGGAGAGCTATAATCGCCTCATCCTGTTCCTTTTTCTAAAAGCCTTCTTTACGTAGGGTAAAAACCTTGTTTTAACTACATCTCCTCTATTGCTTTACCGCCTTAAAATTAGGAATTATCCTCATCAAGGAGCTAAGAATGCAGGCATTAAAGACCTCTGCCTCAGCTGTTGCATGTGTCTATTTAATTGTTTGATTAATTAAGTTCTATTCCAGTTTAACAGATTGTCCAAGGAGCACCCCTTGCAGATGCTCACACTACCAAAAATTACAAATGAATCTTCCGGTAAATAGCCACCTAAGATTTGTTATCATATATAACAAAAAGGAGCGGTTTCCCGCTCCTTTACTGTTCTAAATTATCTGCAAGCATATCATGTACTTTTTGTTTTTCTTCATCTGAAACGACTAAGTAATAGGTGCCTGTTGAAGTATCACCTGTTCCTGTGACCTCATACTGTTCGATATTATTTCTTGCACCACGATAGTTCTTTTGAATATCCATCATTTCATCAAAAGTCATGTTTGTTTTCACATTGCTGCCAAGTACATTTAAAATATCATCAAATTTAGACACAGAGGAAATACTTGCTGCTTTATCAATAATTGCTGTCAATACTTTACGCTGACGCTCATTTCGACCAAAGTCACCATTTGGATCAAGATGACGCATACGAACATAACCAAGTGCTTTCGGACCATCTAGCTGGATGTTCCCTTCCTCATAATGATAGCCTTTTTTATAATAGCCCTCATCAATCCAGTCAAGTTCGTTGTTTACAGTAATTCCGCCAACTGCATCTACAAGATCGCTTAATGCTTCCATATTTACTTGTGCATAATAGTCAATATCAATATTTGTGAAGTTCTCGACTGTATCAAGAGCCATCTTCACACCGCCATAGGCGTATGCTGCATTGATTTTGGTCGTTTTGCCTTCCCCGATGATTTCTGTTTTCGTATCCCTTGGGATGCTAACTATTTGCATCTTTTCTGTTTTCGGGTTTACTGTCATTACCATTAGCGTGTCAGAACGGCCTACATCCCCTTCTCTTTCATCCACACCCATTAATAAAATCGAAATAGGCTTTTTGTTAGAGAGGTTTTCTTCCCGCTGTTTTGCAGCAGATTGATCCTCGTCCGCCACTGGTTCATACATCTTGTCTGCGGTCTTTTGCACATAATGATAAAGATAGGCCGCATATCCACCAATTCCCAGTACAAGCACGGCAATAATAGAGCCAATTGTTATCAGGATTTTTTTCTTCATATTATTTCTCTCTTTCTCGTCAAAATATTTACCATCATAGCAAATAAACATTAAAAATAAATGAAAAAAAGACAATTTTCTCCAAAATACACTTTAATCAACAGGCAATTTCCTGTTTATATAAAGTATTTGCAAAAAATGGCCTTCATTATACACAAAGAAATCTTTATGTTGCCAATGTTAGTTGACCATATGTGAAAAAAACCTCAACCGAATTAATTCGATTGAGGCTAGTATTTTTATGCAATTACCAAGTTGCTACACAGCCATCTGTTCTCGACTCTGTGCCGCCTGCAAGAACGCCGTTTTTATTACGAACAATAATCTGCCCTCTGCCGAATGATCCAGAGTCAAGTGCCCATTGCACCTCATGGCCTTTTCGTGCCAATGCATGTGCAATATGCTCTGGAAAGGATGGTTCAATCTGAACGACCTTTTTCTCGACCCATTGCCAACGCGGCGCATCTAATGCTGATTGCGGGTTTAGAGAAAAATCAATCAAGTTCATCGCTACCTGTAAATGGCCTTGTGGCTGCATAAAGCCGCCCATTACCCCAAACGGTCCGACTGCTTCATTGTCTTTTGTGATGAAGCCAGGAATAATTGTATGATATGTTTTTTTACCAGGTACAAGGGCATTATCATGGTCTGGATCAAGACTGAAGCCATGGCCTCTGTTTTGCAGGGCTATCCCTGTTTCAGGTACAACAACGCCTGCACCGAATCCCATGTAGTTGCTTTGGATAAAGGAAACCATATTACCTTCTTCGTCCGCTGCCGCTAGATAGACTGTTCCGCCCTTCGGAGGATTGCCTGGCTCTGGCTCAATCGCTGTTTCACCAATAAGTCCCCGTCTTGCTTTAGCATATTCGTCAGATAGAAGATCAGCGGTTCTCACGCTCATTTTGTCCTCTTCCGTAATATATTTAAGACCATCTGTGAACGCAAGCTTCATCGCCTCAATTTGCAGATGATATGTTTCAGGTATTTCCTTTGCTGTAAGCTTATCATCTTTCAGCGTATTTAATGCCATCAATGCAATTAAGCCTTGACCATTAGGCGGTATCTCCCAAACATCGTAGCCTTTGTAGTGTACAGAAATCGGGTCGACCCATTCAGGTGAATAGGACTCCAAATCTTCCTTCCTTATGTAGCCGCCATATTTCTTAGAAAACGCGTCAATCTTATCGGCAATTTCCCCTTTATAAAAAGCTTCGCCGTTTGTCTCTGCGATTGCACGAAGTGTTTTGCCGTGGTACTCAGACTTCCATATCTCCCCGATTTTCGGTGGCTTTCCATCTGGCGCAAATGTTTCAAACCAATTTTGATACACATCATCTGTACAAGATTTTGAAAATGCTTGATAGGCTTTCTCCCAGAAGTGACCTAATGTCGCAGAAACAGGATATCCTTCCTCTGCATATTGAATGGCAGGCTGAAGGACCTCTGATAACGGCAGATTTCCAAATTTCTTTGATAGTTCCACCCATGCCGCAGGTGCGCCAGGCACAGTAACTGGAGTCAGACCATACTTAGGAATCTCTTTATGGCCAGCATTTTTCACAGCGTCTATTGAAATGGCATTTGGAGCAGGGCCACTTGCATTTAAGCCATGCAGCTTATTGTTGATCCAAATTATTGCAAAGGCATCTCCGCCAATTCCATTAGATGTTGGTTCAACAACTGTTAAAGCTGCTGCTGTTGCAATAGCGGCGTCCACTGCATTGCCGCCTTTCTTCAAAATATCAATTCCAGCTTGGGCTGCAAGGGGCTGGGAAGTAGCTACCATCCCTTTCTTCGCATATATTGTATTTCGTTTTGAAGGGTATGGATTATAAAGCGGATCGTGATTTAGCATAGTGCCTCCTGTTATGTATGTATTGGGCCTGAGTTGTACCGTCTTGTAAAGAAAATTTATAATTTTCTATTATTTTAACATAAGATTCACCACTTCTACATGACAAAATAAAAAAAAGCCGCAGTCTTGATGTTTGCACATCAAAACTACTGCCTTAAATAAACAAAAACCCTCCTGCTGCAAGCAGGACAAGCAAAACAAAAAAGAAACCATACTTGCCGAACAAAAGTGAAAACTTACCTGACCTTTTCCGCTTCACTTCCTTTAAGAGTTTCTTAAATGATTGGGATCTGATTGCCTTTAATTTACGCTGATAGTCTTTATTCTTCCAAATCGAATTACGGTCTCCAACCAAATAACCCTTTAAAGCACGAACGTAATTACCATCTTGCATTCCATATTTTTTGTAAGACCACATGATATACTCAAGCATCTGTGTTTCAGAGCTATAAATGGCAAGAAAGGCGAAAAGCTTATCATGCTCTATTCTGCGTCCTTCACTACTTTGGAAGAACAGGACAAGCCTTTCAAATGGCTGGAAAAGTCCACCTTCTTTTATCATGTTTTTGCCAGCTTGTTTCGTATCTTCCAGCAAGTAGCTGTCTACAAGCTCTGTTAAGCTCTCGACATGATCTATTTTTTCAAAAAATGCAGCATGGAGAGCATGCAGAAGTCCAAATATCTCACCCTCCACACCTTTTTTGTAAAGAGCACTATCCTCCATGACATGTGCAGACAGAAACAGCTCACCGAAGATACGGACATCCTCTAGCTGCAGCCGCTCTAATTGAGCAAGCTTCAAAAGCTCGAGTTTTATATCTGGCATTACAGCTCTCACAAATGCAGGATGAATGCTATTTTGCCATAAAAAATCAAAGAATTTTTCTGCAATTGCAAATGGTCTGCTGCTTATTTTCACTTCAATTAGCAGCCGTTTTTTCACACGCTTAACAAATTCCTTGTCATCAATAAAGAATACATGCGCATGTAAAAGATTTGCCATATTAGAAAGATATGCTTCCAATGATTGACGTTGGCTGAGCTTATCGTCTAAATGAAGGGATATTACCTCTTGATAGGAGCCCTTTATATCATCCATAAATGTAAGAACATGCTTATATAATCGTGGATATTTATCTAGCATGGACCAAAGCTCTTTACACAATGGCTCCTCATGATAATAAGCCAATGTTCGTACGGTAAAATCCACTGCTTCAACGAGACCAGTAATTTGATGGATATCAAACACTGCCTTCATATATTCTTTCGTAATCATTCCGTCCTTTTGAAGCTTTTCACGTTGCAGGATTTTTCCCGCTATCTCGATTATTTCCGGTTTTTCTTTATGGTTTATTTGGAGCAGTGCTAATAAAAGCTGTAAAATCCCAAGCTTATCCCGTTCATACCCATCATAATCCATAACGTCGAGCAGATAGATGGCACATAAGCGGTCATAATAGCTGATGTTCAGCTGATCATCTAGCTTCAGCCCTTTAAGCGCCCTTTCTGCAAAAAGAAAAAAATCATCCATTTTAGAAGCTGTCTGCAGGGCATCATATGCAAAATCGAGGTATTCATGTTTCTGTCCTTCCATATCCACACCACTTATTCTTTTCGTTGTAAAATCAAAAACAAATTGATTTTCGAATACATGATTTCTTAACCGGATGCTGCCTTGCTCCACAAACATAAGGTGAACATTTTTTTGTTTTGCTGCCGCTTTCTGGAACGAAACAGCGCCAAAAACCTCTCTTGCAGCATAAGGCAAATGTATGTACAGCAATTCTAATAATGTTACTGCATGTCTATTTTGCTCTGTAAGCGGTACGTCTAACGATATATATACGGTTTTAGCGCTTTCTGCCGCTGCTAAACAAGCATATAACAGCTTTTTGAAGATGCTTTCATCTATTTTCAGGCTATAGAACAACTCCTGCTTTTTCCTGAATATATTTTCTGCTTTTTCACGTGGAATATCCGATAATTCTTCTAAAGCTATTTCTCTGCCTTCGTCATAACTGCTTGCGAACTGCGTTTGGAAGATCTTTTCTGGACTTCTTAACCACTCTTCCTTACGCTCGGCCGGGATAATATACTGATGGGTAAAAACTGACCTTTCTGAAAGCAATAACTGCGCTTGTCCAATGACAAGCTCCCCTGTTTCAGGCTGGAGCAATTGGAAGGATGGAGGATCGTCTTCCTTCTTCAACTCATCACTTAACAGAGGCTGAAGATTTCTTTGGATAAATTGTTCATCAAGATTCGGGGTGCCAAAAGCTTCATCAGATCCTTCCCCCTCAAGTAACAAGCCTTTTTTGACCTTTTTGTACATATACTGCTGGATCAAGCTATTGCTCACATAGCGCCCCTCCCTTTTGTATAATCATGCTGAATTTACTTTATCGTGCAATGTTAGTTCTTCTCTATCAAATTAGTTTTTTATTTGTCATATAATGCAAATATTACACTATATTAGTACTATCGTAAACGGATTATCACTAGTATAATAGAATGTTTTGCAAGAAAGTTTGCAGTGCAATTACATATCGCACTAAAAAGGCAGGCTCCATTATATGGAGCCTGCCTACAACGAGATAGAAATATGACCTTTTGCCTTTAAAACTGCCTTATAAATTCCGAAGCCAGCAAGTGCACCAATCGTATTTAGAATAATATCATCCACATCACTCCACCGGTATTTCATGAACCATTGGATTGATTCAATTACTGCTGATAAGCAGCAGCCGGCTACAGTAGCAAGGATGGCATGTCTAAATTTCGGGACAGCCATCGGCAGGAAAAAACCTAATGGCATAAACAAAGCGATATTGCCAAAATTATTGACCACAAAAGTAAAAACAGATCTATCCACAAACATTTCCTTTATCATCAAAAAAGGGATGAAATTATGGCCGCCTTCTTCAATTCCAATCCCTAAATAGCGGTTTGGAAACATCGTCATGTAAAAGATAAAACATACAGAAACAAGCAGCAAGCCATTTATCAGCCTTTTATTTCCCTTTATTTTGACCACCTACTTCATCAATATCCAAGACCCTTTAAACGAGTTTTGCTTATCATATCACATTTTCCAAAATTTCCATAAAATTAATAAAAAAAAGAGAGCTTGCCCTTTTATTAGACACGACTCTCACTTTCCCAGCTAGTATATTCTTAATTTCCGTCTGTTTCTTCATTATAAAAAAGCTCTTGATAGTAAGCGATAGCAAAATCAAAAAAATACATTAACGAGAATCTTTCTGAGGAAAACCCTGTTTTATCATGGCTGTCGCCATTTAAATAATAAACAATGTCCGCCTTATTTAAAAGGTTTGCATCCCTATTATGTGTAATAAGGATGACTTTCGCCCTACTTTCTAGTAGCTGCCTCATTAGCTCCTCATTACCTGCAATAAATCGCCCTGACGGACTTACAACTACTGCAACAGAATATTCATCCAAATCCGCCATATCTGCCTTTTGTTCTTGCACATCCGAATAAGCGCTTACAAATTTTCCTAATCTGACAAGCCTGAATTGAAAATCCTGTGCGATTGCCTGTGATAGCTGTGTCCCATAAAAGGAAACCTTATTTGCAAGATGGATACACTCCATGATTTCTTGTACTTTCTGCACATCAATAACATTTTCTGATGCCTTAAGCCAGCCGACAATTTTTTCATAAAGAACCTTTTGCAGCAATTCCCCAATCTGCTCTGGCTTCTCCTGTTTTTGACCAGGCTGGAAAGCTGGTGCAGCATCCATCACACTTATTTTGGCATAATCCTTAAACTCCTGAAAGTTTTTATAACCTATTCTTCGGCAAAACCTCGTAACAGCAGCAGGGGATGTAAAACAGGAGTCTGCCAATGCACTTATATTCATATCTGGGATTTTATAAACGTCCCGCAGCAATGCCAATGCGATGGTGTAATTCGTGTCCCTTGTCTTATGGTTATTTATAAAATCTAAAAGCCTAAATATAATATCTTTCATTTGATCACCACTTGCTTAATTAGTATCTATCTTTGACGGAACCCCTGCCATCCTTACTAGTTTCATTTTGATTTTTTGAGGAGGAAATTGCAAGCCTTTTAATAAACAACACCAAAAAACTGCTCCAATAAAGGAACAGTCCATTTTACTTACTATTTACTGCGAAGCTCTTTAATTACTGCCATTACATCAAGGTCTCCAAGCTGACTTGCAAGGGCGTCCTGATATGTATGATGGGCAGAATTTCCGATTGCATTTAATTCTCCTGTTTCCTTGGCAAGACGTAAGTCCTTAGCCATATGCTTTAATGCAAAGGCAGCTGGATACTCGTCCTCGAGGATTGCTGGTGTCTTCATTTTGGAAATGGCAGTTCCAACTGCACTTTCGTTAATTATAGTCAGCATGTCCGCCAGTTTAATACCTTGCTGCTCTGCGAACAGAACTGATTCTGCAATGCCTTGAACAGTAATGCCAAGAAGCAGGTTGATCGCAAGCTTGGCGTTGCTGCCAGATCCGCTTTCACCTAAGTAAATCGACATTTTGCCTATTGGCTCAAACAGTTTCTTTACCTTGTTGTACGTTTCTTCTTCGCCACCAGCCAGCACAAGCAGCTTTCCTTCTTTTGCAGGAGCAACACTGCCTGAAACAGGAGCATCTATAAAGCCAATTCCTTTATCCTTCGCTGCTGTATATATCTCCTTTGAGGTAGCTGGTGAAACTGTGCTCATGTCAATAAATACTTGTCCAGGCTTTGCTATTTCTAAAAGCTTATTCGAAAAGTATAGATCCTTAACTGCTTCATCATCCGAAACCATTGTGAAGATTACATCATTTTCTTGAATAAGCTCTTCCAGTGATTTTGCTTGCACAGCGCCAGCAGCAACTAGCTCAGCAGTTTTTGATGCAGTCCTGTTGAATACTGTCACACTGTAACCTGCCTTTAACAGGTTCATAGAGATTGGCACTCCCATATTTCCTAAACCGACCCAACCTAACTTCATTACTAAAGCACCATCCTTATGGATAATTTTTCTTTCATTTTACCATACCAAATAGTGCAGACAAGTGTTGTATCCTCTTAGGACATATAATCAAGAATAAGAGATGTCAGCAGGCCCAATGCTGTAATCAAACCTGTTATTGATCCACCTTCCTCATACGCCTCTGGCATCATTGTCGACCCAACCATGGCAATAATACCTCCACCAGCAAATGCACCGATTGCAGCCATTAATTCCTCTGATGCATGATCAAGAAATACATACCCGCAGAAGGAAGACGCTGTTGAAATTACGAGAACACTAATCCACAGCACAAGAATTTTCTTTTTTGAATAATTGCTTTTCAATAGACCAGTTGTACTTGAAAGTCCTTCTGGAATATTACTTATAAAAATAGCTATGACTAGTAACGCACTCACACTATTTTGACCGATTAGGCTTGCACCAATCATAATCGACTCAGGAATCGCATCCATGACTGTTCCAATAAAAATCGCTATACCTGATTGATTGCCTTCTTTGTCACCTGTCGACCTTTTCCTGTCCTTCGCACCTTTGCGGGACACTAGCAAGTCCAAACCAAAAAAGACGACTGCTCCTGCTAAAAACCCTAAGCTTGTCGGCAGCAAGCCTCCGCTTTCAACTGCATCACCAAGCAGCTCATATGTAGATGCACCAATAAGCACCCCTGTACCGAATGCCATAATAAACCCAATGATTCTTCTTTTTATCGGCAGCAGCAATGCAGCCAACGCACCAAGTAAAACAGCCGAACCGGAAATACCGCCCCACATCGCAGCAGACCACATGTGAATCCCTCCTTATTCTGTTCCTCTCTTGTATCTTTCTCGTTTTTTGGTTCATTAAAACCAGAGTTAGCTCTTGTGTGAGGGATAATTCCACAAAAAAAAGCACAGCTAAGCTTGCTGCACTTTATCTATTCTCTATTTTATGTTGTAGCATTTCTCTGTCTGGCTTAAACCAGCAACTTTTTTATTTTTCTACAAGCCTTTATTTCTAGTTTTCTATAAATCAAGCTGTATGTCTGCCACGGAGCGTCCAAACTTGATAAACCATCATGAGTGACTTAATGATAGTTAAATAAGTCAGAACGACCCAGCCTCCCATCAAGTAAGGCTCGATTGCACCTTGCACGGTAGCACTTGTAAGGAAATCCCGGTAATTGTAGCACAGATAAGCTCCTCCAGCTGCTAGCAATAAACAAAGTAAAATTCCTTGTGTGAGTTTGCTTCGTGTTTTTCCTGATTCTGCAGCGTATTGATTGGCCCAACCGTCTTTCTTGTTTGCGGAAAGCTTACCAAGCCACACTTGACCAAATGTCATTAAGTTTACCCATAAATACATTTCAGGACTTATGAGCAAGCCTGCCATTATCACGTCAATCGGACGATACATCGGTGTTTTCAGTGCTAAAATAATATTTAAAACAGATGCGAGAGCAATGGGTGTCAGCCAAATCCATGACCAATAATACTGATCTGTTGCAAGAGCAACTGCAAGTAAAACGATGAACATCACACGAATCAGCAAATCTGAAAAGAGCTTAACCTGATTTCGCCAAATCTTCCCCTTATGTCTTGTCTTTACATCCAAATCCTTATTTGTCAGCAATTCAACCGTACCTGAATTCCATTTATTCCGCTGCTCTCGGAAAGTATGATAAGAGCGCATTGCATCCACAAAGCATCTTCCCTCAGGACTTATAAGCGTCTTCCAGCCGGATTTCTGAAGCTGCCATGTAAGCAGCATGTCCTCAACATCACTATCATTCTGCCAAGGTCCATCCAGCTTATTGTTGTTAACAACCTCTTGTAACGCTTCAGGTCTGAACAATGTTGCCTGGCCGCCAAGAACATAAGTACTCCCGCCATGATATTGAAGATCAAGCAGCCAGCTTGCCATGTCTTGCTTTTGCTGGTGTGTCCACCATCTTGACATTGGTCCGCCATATTCTCCACTTGCAATTTTTTCTTCATAATATACATCGCTTTTGCTGAGCTGGCTTTTTTTCTTTGGCATACGCATCGTGTACTTAGCCATAACTCCGCCAATATTACGGGCACTCATTAGCCCTTCCCATAAATACTTCAAACAGTTTGGAGCAAGTCTGCTGTCTGCATCCATCCCTAGTACTGCTTTAACACTATGTTTATAAACGATTTGCAATTCTGTCAGCTCTGTGTTATAAATGTCCAATAAATCTCCATATAATAGCTTCCAGCCAGAATTCAGCGCACCTACTTTACGAAGCTTGTTGCCCTCTGTCACTATTACCTTTAAATTCAAATTGAATTCCTCTCCAGCTTGAATTGCCTTTTCCTCCGTACGGTCTGTACAATTATCGGCAATGACATACACATCAAGCTCTACACCTTTTGGCAGCAGCTGGTCGTTTAAGCCAGCTAAGCAGTCCCGAATCGATTTCTCCTCATTGTGTGCAGGAATTAATGCGATAATACGCGGCTTCATATATGTCTTCTTTACACCAGGCATACTAAAAATCGACATTCTTCCTTGTTCTTTTTCCACTAACAATGTCATAAAATCACCAACTCTCTTATTTGTTGTTTATAAACTTTTGTTGCGTTAAAAAGTTCTTTATAAAGAACGGTTAATCCAAAAAATAGGCAGTATATTTTGTTCATTATTTTTATAACAACTGTTCTTAACTAAGAACATATTAGCATCTGTATATTATCACGTCAATTAGTTTTATTAATTTATCGACAAAAACTGAAAAAATTTGTTCACTTTTTTTGTATGTTAACAAGATAAAAACCACTCAGTTGTTTCTTTATACAGAACAACCTCCATATTCATATTCCTCCCTTCGTTTAAATAGACGTAAAATATTGTATTCCCAACACAATTTCATTATTATTAATGCAGCACAGGATAAAAATGCCGTTAAACGAAAGGATTCATATGATTGAGTTAAAAAACATATACAAAACATTTAAGAAAAAAGATGCCGAGGTGCAGGCATTGAAAAATATTAGCTTAAAAGTAGAAAAGGGAGACATTTTTGGTGTTATTGGCTTTAGCGGCGCTGGAAAAAGCACACTAATCCGTCTAGTCAATCTTCTGGAAAGACCAACATCAGGAGAAGTCATCGTTAATGGAGACTCCCTTCTAGCTTTAACAGATAAACAGCTGCGAACAGCGAAGAAGCAAATTGGCATGGTATTTCAGCATTTCCACCTATTAGAATCGAAGAGCGTGTTTGATAATATTGCGATTCCCCTTATTTTGCAAAAAAGAAAAAAAGGAGAGATCCGCAAGCGTGTAATAGAGCTACTTGATTTTGTCGGTCTTGCTGATAAAGAAAAAGCGTATCCAAGTGAATTATCTGGCGGTCAAAAGCAACGTGTCGGAATTGCAAGAGCTCTCGCGACAAATCCTTCTGTTTTATTATGTGATGAAGCAACTTCTGCCTTGGACCCGCAAACGACGATGTCCATTCTTCAGCTCCTGAAAAAAATCAATCAAGAGTATAATATTACAATTATGATTATTACTCATGAAATGGCCGTCATTCAGGAAATTTGTAACAAGGTTGCGGTGATGGAACAGGGAGAAATCATTGAGCAAGGGAATGTTCTGCAGGTTTTCTCGAAGCCCTCCCATCCGACTACACGAAGCTTTGTCAAAACAATTGTCCAAAAGGACCTGCCAATAAGTATGAAAGGCAAACTCAACCATACCTCAGGAAGCAAGATTATTCGATTAGAGTTTCTTGGAAGTGAAATGACACAGTCATTCCTTTATGAGCTTGTTAATCGTTTTGAGGTGAAGCCTGCCATTCTGTTTGCGAATATGGTAGAAATTCAAGAAAATATTGTTAGCACGATGACAATTAGCCTAACTGGGGAAGAAGAACAGCTTGTACTTGCCTGTTTGTATTTAAAGGAGCAAGGAATACAAGTTGAGGAGGTATCTGCATGATATTTCAAACAGACATAACTGCAGACTTATTTATACAAGCAAGTATTGAAACTCTTTATATGGTTGGCTGGTCATTATTAATCGGCACATTAATTGGCGGTCCGCTTGGCATACTTCTTGTCGTGACAAGAAAGGGCGGTGTGTTGGAAAACAAGCTTATATACAATATTCTTAATCCAATCATCAATATAATCCGCTCCTTGCCGTTTATCATCCTGCTGATTGCCATCATCCCATTTACAAGATTTATTGTGCAAACAACGATTGGGACGGAAGCAGCCATTGTACCGCTGATTATTTATATCGCTCCATATATTGCAAGACTCGTGGAGAACTCCATCTTGGAGGTAAACCCTGGCATTCTTGAAGCAGCAGAAGCAATGGGAGCGACTCCCTTCCAGGTTATTTGGTACTTTCTGCTTCCAGAGGCATTCGGTTCCCTTATCCTCTCCATAACAACTGCCGCAATCGGCCTCCTTGGAGCAACAGCGATGGCCGGAACAGTTGGAGGCGGCGGTATCGGCAGCCTTGCACTAACATACGGGTACCAGCGATTTGATACCTTTGTTATGGTAATAACAGTAATTGTTCTTATTATTATTGTTCAAGTCATCCAGTCATTAGGCACATATCTTGCCCGGAGAGTTAGAAGAAGATAAGCTTTTCAAAAAGAGGCTGGGACAAAACAAAAGACAACCTTTCTAATCAAGAATAATGAAATTACATCTAAATTTGAAAAATGAAGAACGTGGCTAAATAGAATATGGGTTTAAAATTAGTTCGTTTCATTGCGCTGCAGCCACTCGCTTTCCGCGGGGAGGAAGCTGAGCCTCCTCGTCTGCGCCTGCGGGGTCTCATCCTTTCCTCTATTTCCCTTAGTAGTCGAGTGTCCTTCGCTCCATTCCACTAAGATTTCTAATCATTGTATTAAAATTAAAAACCACGAAAAGCCGAACTATTTAATCATTGGTTGATTAAGTAGTTCGACTTTTATGCAGATTCACTTACTTATGTCCCAGCCCCTTTTATTTAAAAAACCTAATCAAACTAAAATTAGAAAACGGCCTTCGTAAAAGAGCAGAATAAACTGCTAATCCACGAAAGCCGCGACTAACCATTCATTTTATGTTCACGTACATTGGAAGGACACAATGCGGTCTGCATCTGTGCCGTAGTAAACCCAGCGGTTGTTTCTCCAGCGCCATCCCGCAACAGAAGTTCTGCCGATAAAGGTTGGATAGAACCAGAAGGAGCTGCCGTTACGCAGCCAAACATACGTATAGCGGAACCTGCATCTTCTCATGGCACCAGGATCAATCGCAAAAGTTTGTGCTCCTTGCAATTGCTGAGCCTGTGGAACAAAGGACGGTGGAGGTCCTGATGGCGGGCCATATTGATCTCCACCTGAGCCTCCGCCAAAATCAGGCTGGAAGGAAGGTCCTCCTGGTTGAAACGGTGGTGGTCCACCTGATGGGCCTCCTGGTTGAAATGGCGGCGGACCGCTTGGAGGGCCAGGATTCGGGAAAAATGATCCTCCCCCTATTCGATATGGATTTTGGTCATTCGTAATATAATATGGATAATTAGACGGATAAGACATACGTAATCCCCTTTCGGTTTTGATGCTTTAATGTATGCATTCCGCCTAGATTGGTGACAAAAAACCAGGAAAAATAAATATAACTAAAAGCGCTTACATTTTATTATTCAAAGCCATGGATTCGTATTTTATTGTTTTCTATGTCAACAAAATAAAATTCATAATAGGTTGGGAATGGGTTATCAACAGGACCGACTAGCACACCCTTTGCCTCAAGCTGGCGATGTGTCTCAAATATGTCATCTGCCTGCAGGTCCAAGCAGTCATTAACAGGCAGCTCATACTTAGGATTCCTCATATACCGGTTGCATAGTGCCAATTTTGTGTGTTCATTAATGGTAAAGAAGTAGGCAGCATCATGCCTTTCCGTTGGTTCCATTTCTAGTATGTAGGAATACCATTCCACAGAAAGTTGAAGCTGCTCGACATATGTCCAGATGACAACCTTGCCATTAATCATCGATTTTGGAATTACTTCACCCAAACTATCTCCTCCCCGTAAATACGCTCTTTGTGTCGATTTTTATGTATAAACCCTTCAAAACCTCCCTTCTGTCTTCTATCATATGCGCATATATGCTTGAATTTTACATAAAAAACATAAAAGGACTAGCCTTAAATATCATCTGACTAAACCAACAACTTTGTTATCAGCCAAATGACCATAATCCATATTGGAATAGATATAATAATGCCCCAAAAGCAGCCTGAAGCAAATGATTTCTCCACTAAACTTCCATCCCTTATCTATATAAACTAATCGTACCTATTAAACTGATTTTGGTTCCTGATCTTTTTTCAGCTTCTTCTTAAAGATTGCCCCCAAAACAAATAACATACCTGGAAGTCCGATTGCAAGACTTAAAGAGACAAGCACCCATTCATTTTCAATAATTCCCATTGCCCTGTGATGGCTTCCTACCATCCAATAGCTGAAAGCACTAAGGACAATTCCAACTGGAATAATGACTGGCCGATAATCCTTCAGACCAATAATCTTTTGGACTGCGATGGAGGAGCATAAAAATGTCATCATAATTTGCGTTAATATTGATAAAGCAAAAAAGGCAATCATAATCATCTCATAGCGATGCAAGAACAAGCCGATTTCTGCGCTTCTCGCCATCTGCATACACGAAACGATATATTGGGCCGCAACTTCTGGCGAAAGAACGCCAACCTCCAAAATGGGCCACATGACAATAATCACGCCGCTAAAAATCAGACCTGATGTACTTGATCTAATCCAAGTCGTATTGTCTCTTACAAGCGGCAAAATCATGCAAGTCATCATTGTTGCTATCGCCCAGTCTGTATCATGATGCCTGCTTGCCCACACGGTAGATAAAAAGCCGGAAGAAAATGTTGGCTGTAATTCCTTAATATCGAACTCACTAATAGAGCCTGCCAAAAGTAAAATATTTAAGGCCATCACTGAAAATACCCCAATCAGTGCCATTCTAGCAATTACCTCTAATCCAAAATGGATCGCATATGTGCCAATTAAAAACGCGGCAACAATGAACAGAATGATATTTGATTCTGGCAGGAAATAATCCTTCAAATGATAAACGAAGGTCGCCATAATCGAACCATATGCTCCTAAGAAAAACAAAAAAACAAGAAATGCGATACCTTTGCTAATCCATTTACCTAAGATTTTTTCATATTGATCAATCATATCCCCATTAGGCAGTCTTTTAATAGCAAGTATCACGACTGCCATAATGACAATCCCCTGTACAGAAGAAATGATTGTTGAAATCCACATATCGCCGCCCACTTCTCTTGCCATGATGCCTTGTGTCAGGCCAATTGATTTTGCATAAAGCATATTAATAATCAAAGCCATGAACATGCCATTCGTTATTTGTACCTTCATTTTTCTTCTTTCTCCTTTTTGCCTGACGTTGTCGGTTTATAAAGAAGTGATCCGCTTTCTAATTTGGCAGTTACTTGCAAGTTTATTTTCACCTCAGGAAAGATATCCTCCCAGGAACTAGCATAATGCTTCCATTCATATGGGTATTCATTTTGAAAAACCTTTCCTAATTCTAATACATCTGACTTATAATCCTTTTGGATTTTAGTAACTGTAGTATTTATTTGGCTTGAAAGCTCTTTCTCAACAGAGCTTTCAAGCTTCTTCACTTGTTTTTCATCGGAAAGATCTAAGGCACAACCAGCCTCCACAACACGAATTTTCGCTTGAAAGGCGGCATCATAGCTGATGTTTCCATCCTTGTATTTTGGCTTTACTTCGAAGCTTTGGTTGGTTAATTCTACACTGAGGGGAGCGTTAGAATTAACAGGACAGCCGACTACAGCCACACCTGAATCAATCTTTTCCGTGAAGATAAGGACCCCTCTCAGTTCTTCTGGCTTTAATATTCCAACAAGCTTGTCTTCTTTAAATACACCTGCCCCTGCAAGAACAACCTGATTTGCTTGGGCTCCCTTATCTGGTGCCTTGCTGTCAATTTTGCTTTTTTCAAAATCAAGTCTTGCAAGCAGCGGCTCTGTTGACTCACTTAAGTATGCACTCAAAACATCCATAATTACTGTTCTTGGAGCTTGATTGGAGATGGTTGTATACCGGAAAAGCTTTGCAAGTGCTTCACCTGGTATCAATTCAAGACTTGTTACTGTGGAGATGACTTCACTTGCTGTTTGCGGCGTTACAGCAACCCATGTTCTCATTCGCAGCTCTGGGTTACGTGTGAAAAAGTCGATTACGTCACCTATTCCTTCCTTTGCCACTTCTTCGTTAATAACAATGATAAAGTTATGTGCCCAAAACACTCTTCGCGAAGAAAAGCTAGACATTTGGCGGATTGCCTCAAAGATGGACTCACCTTCTGTTTCCACAGACCAAACAGCCTCACCAGATTGTCCAGACGGTGCCCCAGTCTGACCACGAGCATCTGCTGGTCTTGCCACCTGGGCTGTCACCTTAACTGTCCCTTCCTTTTCACCTTTATCAATTCCAACTGCCATTACTAAAGCTAAATCACTGATTTCTCTTTTTCCTGAGCAAGCCCCAAGCAGGAGAAGCATTGCCAGCAACACATGGAAAAGGATGATTTTCTTCATTCCTTATCATCCCCTTTTCCTTTTTTCGCTTTTCTTGTTTTTAGCTGTCTAACACCTGTGACATTGTCTTGCTTTTGTGCCTTTTGCTTGCTGCTACCTTCCCTTGTCTCCGTTTGTCCAATGCTTTCTGGTTCATTTCGATCAGAAGCTTCATCCTTCTTCGACTGTGAATCCTCTTCTTCCTTTCCTTTAGGAGGCTGGGGTGATCGGGCTTCCCCAAGCCTTGATGTGTCACCGTCGGCTATTGATGGCCGCTTTTTCATAGCCCACCACGGCATGCGGATAACCGTATCCTTCTGGTCTTGCGGCTGGAACGGGGTAGCCGGTGACAGGTACGATTCCCCGAAGGAACGAAGACTTAAGGCATGAATAGCGATAAGAGCAAACATGGACGCAAAGCCAAGAAGCCCTAGTGTTCCTGATGCTAACAACAACGGAAATCGAACAAGACGAATAGAATAAGAAGCCGAATAGTTCGGGATAACAAACGAAGAAATCCCTGTAGTTGCGACGATAATAACCATAAATGGAGAAACAATTCCCGCTTGAACTGCAGCTTGACCGATAACAAGCGAACCGACGATGCTCACTGCAGAACCGACTGGCTTTGGCATGCGCAAACCAGCTTCCCGCATAAGCTCAAACGTCAATTCCATCAGCAAAGCCTCCAGCAAAACAGGAAATGGAACAACCTCACGACCTGAGGCAATTGTCAGTGCTAATGGGGTTGGAATCATTTCCTGATGAAAGCTGACAAGCATAATATAGATAGATGTCAGTGTTAAACTGAGAATAAAGGCTGTGTACCGGACGATTCGAAAAAAGCTGCCCGCCATGAAGCCTAAATAATAATCATCACTTGCCTGCAGAAACTCCCAGAAATATGTAGGTACTATAAGCACAAATGGCGTATTATCAACAAATATCGCAACCCTGCCCTCAAGTAAGGAGGAAGCAACCTTATCAGGGCGCTCTGTACTCATGATTGTCGTGAAAGGTGATAATGGAGCATCCCTGATCATTTCCTCGATATAGCCGCTCTCTAAAATGCCGTCAATATCAATTTTTTCAAGGCGTTCCTTCACCTCGTCCACTAGCCCTTTTTTTACTACACCATTTATGTAGGCAATATTTATGTCTGTTTTCGTGCGTTTGCCAATATTTAATTCTTCGATTCTAAAGCCAGTGTCCCGGATTCTTCTCCTAACGAGCGCAGTATTTACGCGAATAGTTTCGGTAAAACCATCCCGCGGTCCACGCACTACCTGCTCTGCTTGTGGCTCTGACACACTTCTTGCAGCCCAGCCCTTTGTGGGTATTTGAAAGGCCTTCTTGCAGCCGTCGACAAGGAGGACTGTATCCCCAGACAAAATTGCTTTAATAGCACTTTCAAGCTCTGTTGTCTCAATGAAATTAGTATTCATGAGAACATGCTCCTCCAAAAGGCTCTCGATGTTAAACGTATCAAGATCATTTCGGAGAATAACTTCATTTCCTTCAAACATCAACGCTTGAACAATCTTTTCAATAATCTGTGTGTTCACAAGTCCATCAATATAAAAACAAGTGGCATGAACATTCTTCTTTTCTAAAAAGGTAACTTTCCGTTCAATAAAATCGGCACTGCCTGAAAGAAGCTCTTTAATGATAGAGCTGTTATAGGTTAACGAGTTCGTGAAATCATGCTGTGTACTATTGTTTGATACCATTAATCCTCACCCTCAATCTGCAAAAAATCTTTGTTAGTCATTTAGCGGCTGAAACGGCATCATTATCCTTCATAACCAACTATTTGCAGTTCTATTCTTTTTGCCGAAAAATGTATAAAGCTGACTAATTATGTTGAAGAAAAGGAATAGAAGATAAATCCTTACAGCAAAATTGTTATATTATAGAAATTTATTTATATTAAGGAGTATTTGCCAATGAATTTTTATCATACATGGATTTATGAATATATCTTGAATGCGAAATGGTTCATTTGGATGGTTGTTTACATAGTGCTTGGCTTGAATATTATTGCACCTGTTATCATTTGGGGATTGATGAATGGAACAGCTCTGATTAAATGGGCACAGACAATTAAGCAAAAAGCAAAAAAGAAAATGAAGCAAAAGAATCTCGAATCATGATTCTTGCTTCATTTTCTTTTTTACTTATGTGAATTAATTATTTTGCAGCACCTTTTCGTTCACGGCAGGACGGCCGATTGATCTGTAATGAATTCCTGCCTTTTCCGCAGCATGAAGCGAATAGCAGTTTCTGCCGTCATATACGTACGGAGTTTTCATATTTTCTGCAAACTTGGTTACTGGCATATTCTTTATCTCAGGCCATTCTGTAAATACAAAACAAATATCTGCATCTTTTAAAGCCTCTTCTATGCTCGCAGTAAACTCCACTTCTGTCGGGTAAATTTTTTGAAAGTTCTTTTCTCCAACAGGATCATAGACATGCACCTTTGCCCCTTCATTTAAAAGCAGGCGAACATTCGGAATGGAAGGAGCCTCCCTCAAGTCATCTGTACCAGGCTTAAAGGTAACGCCTAATACAGCTACCTTTAAACCTGCAAAGCTTGAAAAGTCTTTCCTTGCTTTCTTGATGAGTTTGAATTTCTGTTTTTCATTAACCTCTATTGCTGCTTTTACAGTACGAAGAACATAGCCCTCTTCCTCTGACAGCCAGTGCAGCGCCTTTGTATCCTTTGGAAAACAGGAACCGCCATAACCGATGCCTGCCTGAAGGAATTTGTCGCCGATTCTGCTGTCCATGCTCATCCCTTTCGTCACATCATCGATATTCGCGCCGACTGTCTCACATAAATTCGCAATGTCATTAACAAAAGAAATCTTGAGTGCAAGGAAGTCATTTGACGCATACTTGACCATTTCCGCACTTCTGCGGCCCATCGTTAAAATTGGCTGCTGAAACGGCTGATAGATTTCAGTCAAAAGCTGCTCTGCTGCTTTTGACTCAGTACCGATAACAATTCTAGAAGCATTTAATGTATCCCTGACAGCAGTGCCTTGCGCCAGAAATTCAGGATTTGCCGCAACCTCCACGTTAATTCCCTGTTTTACATGCTCCCTCATAAATGCTTCTATCTTGTCATTTGTACCAATAGGAACAGTAGACTTGATGACAACTAAACAGTCTCTTATGGCTGTTTCGGCAATTTGTCTTGCAACTGTGTAAAGATATGTAAGATTTGCAGAACCGTCCTCATTTTCCGGTGTGCCGACACCGATGATAATGACGCTTGTATTCGCATATGCATGCTTATAGTCTGTTGTAAAAAACAGGTTCCCTGATTTTTTGTTTCTGGAAATCAGGTCATCTAGCTGAGGCTCATATATAGGAGAAATTCCTTTATTCAAAAGGTCAATCTTTTCCTGAATGGGATCCACACACGTCACCACATGACCTGCCTCTGCTAAACAAACGCCTGTCACTAAACCTACATAACCTGTACCTGCTACTGTAATCTCCATTCGCTTAAACTCCCTTGCATTTTTTATTGGATAAATTCCCTAAAAAAGCAAGGGAATCTTTATATACAATTCATTCCCAGATAGTTTAGCAGCGGCATGTTAAGCTAATTTGGCACTTATGTAAAGGTTGTATGAATATGTATGTTTATTTAAGGGTAAACGGCGGTTTCTTAGGTATTATCCATATATTTCCTTTTATTAAGAAGAGAAACATAGATTTTCCCTGTTCGCTTCTTCCTTAGCTTTCTTATATGGTAAAAGCACCTAGGAAAAAACATGGAAAAGCGCTTTTTCAAGAAAAGGAAGTTCCCATGATAGACAGTGAGTATCAAATATTAGTAGAACAGTATACACCAATGATTCATCATATGCTAAAGAAGCTAGCAATTTATAAGAATAAAGAGGAATTTATGCAGATAGGGTTAATCAGCATTTGGGAGGCACACGAAAATTACAAGCAAGAAAAGGGAAGGTTCAGCTCTTACTTATATATGCACATGAAAGGACGGCTTCTTGATGAACTGAAGCGCCGTTCAAAGGAAGAGCAGCGAAACGTTTATCCAGAGGAGTCTTTTTGGGAAACAGCTGCTATTGCTTTTACTTTTACAGACGATGAGCAATATATACGAACATTGTGCAAATCGCTCACCAGAAAGGAAGAAAAATGGGTTATTTATACATTTATAAAGCAATTAACAATAAGTGAAATTGCTGCAAAGGAGAATGTTAGCAAGTCTGCCGTAAAGGGCTGGAAAAAAGGAGCAATAATAAAACTGAAAAGGCTCCTGCTTGCTGCAAAGTAAAAAGGGGACAGCCTAAAGCCGTCCCAACCCGAAAAACTATTAAATTTGAAACTTATACTCTTCCGCCTTCTTCATGTGCAGAATAAATACTTTCAATAGATCCTTTGTTGCCTGGAAATCATTTATGTCTATCACTTCATTCGGGGAATGAGCATATCTCGATGGTATGGAGAGCACCCCTGTAGGAATCCCTTTTCCTGCGAGGCTCAATTCTCCTGCATCTGTGCCAATTCCAGGAAACACCTCAAGCTGATAAGGGATATTCTGTTCCTTTGCAAGGAGTTGAAGCTGTTCTCTCACCTTCCTATTGGAGATTAAACTGAAGTCCATAATTTTTATACCAGTGCCTGCACCTAAGGCAAGTGTCTTGTCCATCATCTCCTCAGGCGTGTCACTAACTGCCGTTGTATCAAGCGCAATCGCTACATCTGCGCTTATCTGATGGCTGACAACCCTTGCTCCCCTTAAACCGACTTCCTCCTGAACAGTGAAAGCACCGACTATTTCCCCTGCAAAGTCATCTGTGTTCAATTCTTCTAGCACTTTAATCAAACAGGCGCAGCCTGCTCTGTCGTCAAAGGCCTTGCTGCTGAAGCGGCTCTCTGTCAGCATATCGAAATGAGGATGCCAGACGATAGAATCTCCTACTTCAATGCCTAGGTCCTCTGCCTCTTTTTTGCTTGTAGCACCAGCATCTATGTATTGCTGTTTATGTGTGCGAACCTTTTGTGCGTCATCAAATTTAACCATATGTGCAGAAATCGTGCCAATGACACCAGCTCGCATCCCCTGTTTTGTTTTAATTTGCACACGCTGTGACAGCAATATTCTGTCATCATGCCCGCCTAATTTTTCAAAACGAATCAGCCCATTATCCTCCACTTTTTTGACGATAAAGCCAACTTCATCCATATGTGCAGCGATTACGATTTTGGGACCAGGCTTACTGCCCTTTTTCGTAACAATTAAGTTGCCTGCACCATCTACATCAATTGTATCAACATGGACGCGCAGCCTGCTTGCTATAAATGCCGCAACATCATCTTCAAATCCGCATGGTCCATGTAACTCTGTTAACTCTTTCAATAATTCTATCAATAGTTCCACCCCAAGAAGTTCACATTATTTCTAAATACGAAATAGTCTCGCTTCTTTTATCGTAATCTTTTTTTCAGAAAAATCAATAATTAATAGAGTTTTTGACAAAATAAAAAGGCTGGTATTGCTACCAGCCTTTTCTTCTTATATAAACAAACCAACAATTGTAGCTGTAACCATAGATGCCATCGTTGCTGCTAACAGCATTTTCAAGCCAAATTTAGAAACAATTCCTGCTTTTTCGCCGTTGATCGCTTGGATAGAACCAGAGATAATTCCAATAGAAGAGAAATTAGCAAAGGATACAAGGAATGTTGACACAATACCAACGGTCTTTTCTGACAAATGAGGAATCATTTCCTTAAACTGGAGCATTGCGACAAACTCATTTGCTGCAAGCTTTGTTCCCATAACAGAACCAGCATCCAGAATTTCCTTGCCTGGAACTCCCATGATCCATGCAATCGGTGCAAAAACATAGCCTAGGATTCCTGTAAATCCGATACCAAACACTGCTTCAAAGAAAGCATTGATAAGTGCAAGTAAACCAACATATGCAACGAGCATAGCTGCAACGATTAAAGCAACTCGTCCACCATCAAGCGCACCAGCAGAGATTGCCCCAAAGATAGAATCAGTTGTCGCAACTTCTTTAATATCAATTTTCTCGTCTTCTTCTTTTTTAATTGGGCAAACCAATGTTGCGATAATAAGCGCAGACAATGCATTCAGCAGCATCGCAACAAGTACATATTTTGCAGGAATCATGTTCATATATGATCCCATAATAGATGCAGACACAGATGCCATTGCAGAAGTAGATACAACAAACAGCTTATTGTCATTCATTTTATCTAAATGTGCCTTAATCGCCAAAATAGTTTCAGATTGTCCGAAAAAAATGGAATTAATACTGTTGAATGTAACAACCTTTGAAAGACCTGTCAGCTTTGCCAACGCTCCGCCAATATACTTGATAGCAAGGGGCAGAACTTTAATATGTGTGAGCACAGATAATAATGTTGATGTAAAGATGATTAGCATCAATACATTGATGAAGAACACACTAACTCCGTCGGCAACAAGACCGCCTGTAACGAAGCTTACGCCTTCATAACCATAGCTCAAAACCTTTGATACACCGTTCGAAGTAGCTTCAATAATCTTCAAGCCAAAAGTTGTCTTGAACATCACCACAGTTATTACTAATTGCAATACAATCATGATAAGGATCGCTTTATAGTTAATGCCTTTTTTGTCATTAGACAAAAGATATGCCAAGCCTAATGTCAAAAGCAGCCCTACTATTCCAATTAAAATAGACATTTCCCTTTCCCTCCTGGATGTTTAATCACAATGTTGGATTGTAAGCATAACAGCTTACAAAAAAAGCCATTAAATGGCGGTTTTCGTACATAGTATACAAGGTTTTATGATACTGGAAAGAAAGGGGAATGTCACTGCTTTTTAATAAATAAACAAAAGTTCTATTCTTCTAAAAAGTATAGTAAATTCGCAAGATTTATATAGTTATTTCTATTCAACATTTGTTTATAATACCAAAAACAACCATACTCACATCTCTATAAAAGGGCAGAATACAAGGTTTATTAGTAGCAGATCCACGAATCAAATTTTTCTTCCTATTAGCCTTGAAATCACTTTCTATATTATAAGGAAGAAACTAGTTTCACCCCCTTCTCCATCTGCAAAAAAAACCTCTCCAGTTAGATACTGGAGAGGTTCTTATTAAGCTGCCTTTTGTTCTGCTTTAACTGCTGATTTTCTGTTTGGCAGAAGATTAAACAAAATATTAAGGATAATAGCTGTAAGACTTCCTGCAACAATACCGCTTTCTGTCAAAATACGGATTGTTTCAGGCATTTCTTTAAAGATATCAGGCACTACTGTAACACCAAGTCCTAAGCCAACTGAGCATGCGACAACAAGCAGGTTTCCTTGTTGATTGAAATCAACTTGTCCAAGCATTTTGATTCCATAAGCACACACCATGCCGAACATTGCTAATGATGCTCCGCCAAGAACTGCTGTTGGAATTAGTGTTGTCACTGCTGCTACTTTAGGCAGGAAGCCTAAGATGACAAGAATAACTCCAGCAGAGAATATTGCGCTTTTCGTTTTTACGCCTGTCAGCTGAACAAGACCGACGTTTTGAGAATATGCAGTGTAAGGGAAAGAGTTCAAAACCCCGCCAATTACACTGGCAATTCCTTCTGAGCGGTATCCTCTTGCAAGGTCCTTTTCGGATACCTTTGTTTTCGTGATATCGCTAAGCGCCAAATACACGCCAGTTGATTCAATAAGACTTACAATCGCTACAAGTGTCATTGTTAGGATTGCAGAGAAATTAAATGTTGGCATCCCGAAATAGAATGGCTTCAAGCCATGAACCCAAGAAGCATCTGCTACTTTTCCGAAATCAACCAAGCCCATGAATGCTGCAACAATTGTGCCGACAATTAGACCGATTAGGATAGAGATAGTTTTAATAAAGCCTTTGGCATACTTATTTAACAACAGGATAAATACCAATACACCGAAAGACAATAGTAGGTTTTTCGGATCTCCGAAATCTGCACTGCCTTCGCCGCCAGCCATATCCTTAATTGCTACAGGAATTAAAGTTAAACCAATGATTGTTACGACAGATCCTGTTACAACAGGCGGGAAATATTTAACGAGCTTACTGAAAAAGGAAGAGATAATAACAATGATAAGACCTGAAACGATAATCGCTCCATAAATGGCTGTCACACCATGGTTTGCTCCGATTGCAATCATCGGTCCTACTGCTGTAAATGTACAGCCAAGCATAACAGGAAGACCAATCCCAAAGAATTTATTTTTCCAAACTTGCAGCAGTGTTGCGATTCCGCATGTTAACAGGTCGATTGAAACTAAGTACGTCAATTGTTCGAATGTTAAGTTCAGCGCTCCCCCTACAATCAAGGGAACTAGCACTGCTCCGGCATACATTGCCAGAACGTGTTGAAAACCAATTGACCATGTCTTTATATTATTCATTAGTAACCTCCTGAATAGATGCTTTGTACTTCCCTGTCAGCAGCGAATTTTACTTTTCCGTCCTGCAGTGATGCGATTCTTGCTAATGATTCTAAACGGTAGCCTTTTTTAATAATTTCATCTGCTCCAGGCTGGAAGGACTTTTCAATCAAGATACCAATTCCGCTCACTTCAGCTCCTGCTTGTTCTACTAAATCAGCAAGCCCGATTGCTGCCTGTCCGTTTGCAAGGAAATCATCAATAATTAGAACACGGTCTTCCTTCAGAAGATATTTCTTCGATACAGTTATCTCGTTTGATTCCTGTTTTGTAAAAGAATAAACAGTAGATGTATATAAATCACTTGTTAACGTCAGTGATTTTCTTTTTCTTGCAAAAATAACGGGAACATTCATTGCCAATCCTGCCATGATAGCAGGTGCAATCCCTGAAGATTCAATTGTTAAAATCCTTGTAACTCCTGCGTCTTTGAACCTTCTTGCGAACTCTAAGCCAATTTCATTCATAAGCTGTGGATCCATTTGATGATTGATGAAAGAATCTACTTTAAGCACATTGCTGTCTAACACAATGCCTTCTCTTTCAATTTTGTCTGTTAATAGCTTCATTGCGTTCATCCCCCTGAAAATAAAAAGGAGACCAGCACGTTTACTTAAAAAAGAGTAAGCGTGCTGGTCTCCAGCATAATTAACGACACTATTCCCAAAAAAAGAAAATAGTATCCTAATATTAATAAGGCTTACTCGTAGTCAGATAATTTTCGGTTATCTGGTAGAAACTCGCAGGCCATATCCCTGCTATTATACGAGATGAATATAATTGTTATATAGGAATTATAGCCGAAGATTTGACTTTTGCAAACTGAATTTTTGCATAAAGTCTTATATTTCGACAAAGTATTTTTACTTTAGAGATGGTAATACCTTGCTGGCATTGTGTTTATCCCCTTTCCCCTTTTCATCTGGAAAATCTGACCACATAAAAAGCCGCCAAAATTTTGGCGGCCTTTTCTTATTTATATCTTGGTATGTCAAGCGTAATACTATATGACTCTAGAATATTATAAATATTATACATGCTGGATGTTTGCTTAGAAGCCCACCCAATATCTGTTGCATATTGATGTGTGGCATACCCGTTTGCAGCTGCGCCCACTGGGTTCCATCTCATTTCATATATAGTATCCTGTCCTCTGTCGATATAGTCTTTTCTCACGAATTCAGCACCGCCAATAATCGCCGCTTCTGGTGTGAACCAGCCTGCACTGTAAGCGAAGGCAGATCCTCCTGAAAGGGCATTATTATCTGTCGCGCCAATTCCATACATATTATAAACTGTTTTACCATTATATGTGACGCCTTTAGCCAACTGGCTTGTTCCATTTCCTGTTTCCAAGAAGGAGTGCGCCATTAAGTAAACAGCATTTACTCCATATTGCTCTGCAGCCTTTTGATAGCTGCTTGCTTTTCCAGCGAGAATACCTTTTCCGGTAAGAACCTTTTCGTTTACCTCATTCACGTTGATTGTTCCTGGTTCAGAAAGCTTAACGAATTGAAGCTGTGCCTTCAACGTATTTTGGAAGTTGGCAGGATTGATGTAGTACTTTAAATCCACTAAAGATGGAGGTACCCATCCACCAAGCTTCATCCAGTTCTTGCCGTCCGTTCCCTTCACTGTGCTTAAGATTGTAAAGTCACTGTCTCCTGCTAGGAAGCGGAGATCATGTGAACCATAATTTGTTCCAGGTCCTGTTCGGATATTCCAGCCGCCTTCAACAGCTAACTTGCCATTGCTCTTCGTATAAAAAGCATCCTCCCGCAAATAGAGGTCATAGCGCTTATCTGTTTTTGGGGCAGAATTACCTTGTATTGTCGTCATTTGGTCAAGTGTAAGGCTGAAGTCGCTGTATGTCTTAATAACTTCCTGCTTCACTGATTCTTTAATGTCCAGGCTAATGCTCGCATTTCCTGTGCTTTCAAAGTATTGGATTGTAACAGTATGATAGCCTTTATCCATATACTTTGCCTTTTCTTCTCTTAAGCCCTTCTTCGCTACCCATGAATCAATGACCGTTTTTCCATCTACAAGTAGTTTAACACCATCATCTGCATTGACAGAGAAGTCATAATTCGAGCTCTTTGAGAAATAGACTTGTTTGCTCATGACTGCTGAGAAGTTGTCATTTGGAATAGAGCTTGCCGGAGACCCTGAGCCCCAGTTGAAGTTAACATCAGATTCTTGATCAATTTCCACAAGTCCTGTAGATGATACAGGGTTGCTTGGATTGATGACATTTGGATAATATTGAATCGTCCACGTATCTTTGTTAATCAGACTGCTTTCCTTAAATGGTGTTATCGAGAAGTTGATATTCGATTTACCTGTTTTTTCAAGGTATCTTACTTCAATCCAATGAATATCTCCTTCTGCTCCATTCTTAACAGAATATTTGACTGCATTATTTTTGCTGTTGCCTGCAGTATATCTGTCGATGACTACCTTGCCGTCAATAAGCACCTGCACACCATCATCGGCAATCGTGTTGATGTAATAATCGCCAGCAGTCAACCGCTTTGCCGTAACATAACGCGTTGAATAGTTATTTGCAGGCACATTAGCCATCGGCGCATCATAGCCGAAGTCCTCTGTAAAACCGTTGTTGCTGTTTGGCTCCATGATTTTCGCATTCACAGGTGCACCAGATGTTTCTGTATTGTCATAATAATAGGCCATCCAATTTCCAAACGGCACTACATCTGCAAACACTGCTGCCTTGCCGGTATTTTCATAGTATTCAGCCGTAACGGTATGATCACCGCTTGCCACCGCCGGCAATGTTGCACGGTAAATATCGCCAGAGGAGTTTGTCCACTTATCAATGAACTTACTGCCATCAAGGCTCATTCGGATGCCATCATCAGCAAAAGCCTGTGCAAAGTAATCCTTGCCGCCTGTTATCACTTTCCTAAAGCGTGCAGAGAAATTATCTGCAGGCAGCCCGGAAATTGATTGTGATGTTCCCCAGTTGTAGCGAATCGTATCAAGCTTATTGCCAGATGTCGCCCCGCCTACAATGTTCACATAATTACCTGACAAGGTGCTGTTCGGATAAAATTGGCCGAACCAGCTGTTCTTCTCTACTTCTTTATCCGCATTTTGCAAATAAAATTCAAGACCACTGCTGCCTGTGTTGTCATAATACTGAATTTCAATCGTATGAACATTTTTGTCCGCTGCTGAGCCTGTCGTGCGATCCTTCACCTGAATAATGTCAGTAGATTCACTCTTCCAGTAGCTGCTTGGACTCCATTTGTCCACAACTAGATTGCCATCAAGATAGACACGGATACCGTCATCTGCTCTTGTGCGCAAAATATAGCTGCCTGAATTGATTCTCTGAGCTGTTTTATAGCTTACAGAGAAATTGTCGGCATTGATTCCCGCAGTTGGTGATCCATTGCCGTTTTCCACCTTCAGGCTTGTTCCATTGCCGGAAACCGTTTTGACAGTCTTAGGCATTCCAGTCAATGATGTATTGTTGTAATAGGATGCAATCCAGTTTCCGAATGGTGCCACTGTTGCTGCAATTCCTGCATTGTTGGTATTTTCAAAGTAATCAACAGTTAAACGGTGATCACCTGCACTTAAGCCTGTGATTGTCCCAAAATCTGATTTTCCAGATGAATTGGACCAGCGGTTGATAATACTCTTATCATCTACAGTTGCTTTCACTCCGTCATCTGCATATGTTTCCAAAACATAATCCTTGCCGCCCGCAATAAGCTTCATGAACTTAGCAGAGAAATTATCGGCGTTGACTTCTGCATAAGGCTTGCCTGTTCCCCAATTATGAAGAAGCTCCTTCACCTTAGTGCCTGCTGTTGCGCCCCCGACTGCCTTAACAGGAGTTCCAGACTGATTGGTATTATTGTAATAAAGCTCCAGCCAGCTGTCCTTTTCCAGTTCAGCACTCGCAGGCTGCAGATAAAATTCCAGTCCGCTTCCTTTTGTCTGCTCATAATACTCAATGCGTATCGTATGGATATCCTTTTGGTCTGCATTTCCTGTCGTATGGTCCTTAACAGAAATGACATGCGTTTGTTCACTTTTCCAATAGCTGCTTGATTCCCAGCTGTCCACTGCAAGCTTGCCATCTATATAAACACGCATTCCATCATCTGCTCTTGTTCTTACAATATAATCTCCTGCCTTAATTCTTTGTGCTGTTGCATAGCTTGCAGAGAAATAATCTCCACCAACAGCGCTGACAGGTGAACCATAGCCATTTTCAACCTTCAAGGATGTACCATCACTTGAAATCGTGTTTTGTGCCGCTGGGAAGCCGCTTAAGGAGGTATTGTTATAATACCAAGCAATCCAGTTGCCAAGTGGCACCGCATCTCCTGCTATTCTTGCTCTGCCGCCTGCTTCCATATAATCAACTTGAAGAAGATTATTTCCAGCAGCCAAATCAGTGATGATGCCTGAATCGACTATTCCAGAGGAATTAGTCCAGCGATTAATGATGGTTTTGCCATTTGCTTTCGCCCGAATACGGTCATCCGCAAATGTCTGAATAAAGTAATCCTTGCTTCCATCAAGGAGCTTGTAATAGCTTGCCGTGAAATTATCCTCATTTACATTCGGGTACGGCTTGTTTTTATCCCAATTGTGGAAAAGCTGACTCTGCTTTGTTCCTGCAGTAGCGCCTCCCTCAATTACTGCCGCAAGTCCGCTTAAAGAAGTATTGTTATAATATAACCCAAGCCATTTATTAGCTGCCGCCTCTTCTTGAATAGAATTCAAGTAGAATTCCAGACCGCTTCCGCCTGTCTTCTCATAATATTCAATCGTAATTTCATGAACATCCTTGCTAGAACCACTCGTGCTCTTATCTTTGATGTCAATCATATGCACTTGTTCACTTTTCCAATAGCTGCTTGATTTCCAGCCGTCCACAGCCAACTTGCCGTCAATATAAACGCGCATGCCGTCATCAGCACGCGTTCGCAAAATATATTTACCTGCTTTAATTCTCTGTGCAGTTGAATATCTGACAGAGAAATTATCCTTGCCAATGCCGCTTATTGGAGAGCCTGAACCGTTTTCTACTTTAAGAGACTTACCGTCTCCCTGAATAACATTCTGTCTTTTTGGCGTTCCGCTTAACGAGGTATTGTCATAATACCAGCCAATCCAGTCGCCAAATTCAACTGCTTCTGCTGCAAATCGTGCCCTGCCAGTCGCTTCAAGGTAATTTACCTTCATTGTCTGTTCGCCAGAGCCAACATTGACTGCGACACCAGTATTAATTGCGCCAGAAGAATTGTAGTTCTGCTTAATGACGGTTTGGTTTCCTATTTTCACTTCAATCTGGTCATCTGCATAGGATTGGACAAAATAATCCTTACCACCAGCAAGCTTCTTTAAATAAGTAGCTGTAAAGTTGTCAGCAGGCAAACCGTCTGCCGGGCTTTCTCGTCCCCAGTCTTTAAGGAGCTGTGTCAGCTTTGTGCCAGCTGTAGCTCCGCCTTCCACTAATGCGGGAGTGCCAGAGTAAGATTTATTAGAATAATAGAGTCCTAGCCAGCTTGAGTCCTCTGTTTCATCCTCATATGGATGAAGATAAACTTCAAGACCGCTGCCGCCAGTCTTATCATAGTATTCTACCTTTATGCGATGAAGCTGTTTGTTGGATTGGTTAGTCAGATCTGAGACCGTAATCACTTTGGACTTCTCACTTTTCCAATAGCTGCTTGCAGTCCAATCATCTATTACCTTCTTGCCATCCACATATACTCTAATGCCGTCATCCGCCCTTGTCCGCAGAATATAATTCCCTGCAGGCATCACTTGATCGGACTGATAAACAGCAGAAAAGTTATCACTGTTTACTCCGGTTGCCGGAGAATTTTTGCCGTTATCTACCTTCAATCCAAGCTCATTTTGTGAAATCTCCTCTTTAAGCACAGGAGTTCCAGACATACCCGTATTGTTATAGTAGCTAACAGACCATTTTGCAGCAGTTGCTGCTTCTGCATCATGACTCGCCGGAAGGAAAAAACCAGAAATCCCTAACGCTGCAGTCAAAATAGTTATGGGTAAAAACTTCTTGATCCGAGGCACCTCCTAAAAAGATTCGTCTGATAAAATAGTCTTAGCGATTAACCCCCTATAATTATGCAATATTACCCGAAAATTGTTAATAAGACTTTTAGTTCTTCCGCCAAAATAGTTCAAATTACTTATAAAATTTGTAAATATATAGGATATTTTGCATTATTTTGTCATTTATTGATAGGATTTGGTTTTTTTATATTACTAATAAAGTAGAAATTTCGAGGTAAGGATTGAACTAGAGTAATTAGCTTCTTCTCAAAATAACTAGTAAAAATTCTTAAGCTAACTAAAAACTAATCACTATTATATGAGTCGAGCATCTTCAAATTATACAACCTTCCTTCAAAAGCATTTTTCAACATCTTTAACTCCACCAAAAACAGCAAATAAAAAACCCCGACATTTAGGCGAAATCACATAGAATATCGCCTAAACATCAGGATTTTCTTAATTGGAGTGTTAATGTAGAAAAACCAACAGTTTTTAAATGAAGTTTTTTAAATCCAACCATTCTTTTGTGCTTTTGAAATTGCTTCAATCCTATTTTTTACTTCTAATTTATTTAATGCTTCGGAAATATAATTACGGACAGTGCCAGAAGACAAATACAAGGTTGAGGAAATTTCTTTAACCGTCTTCCCTTTTGCAACTAATGCTAATATCTCCCTTTCTCTTTCCGTTAAGGGATTTTCTTTAAGCATGCTGCCAAAAATTAATTCAGAGGCAAACTCCCTCTTTCCTTTCATAACATTTCGAATTGCTTCTGCCAGCTCTTCACTCGGTCCGTCTTTTAACAAATAACCGTGAACATTTGCTTTTAATGCTCTTTCAAAGTAACCTGGCCTCGCAAATGTTGTAAGAATAATGATTTTACTTGCTGCTCCCTTTCTTTGCAGCGCCTCTGCAACCTCAAGTCCGCTCATAACCGGCATTTCTATATCCAACAAACAAACATCGGGTGAGTGGGTATTAATCAGCTCAAGAGCTTCCTTTCCGTTTGCAGCCTGCCCTATTACATCAATATCATCTTCAAAGCTTAAGAGTGTTCCTAAAGCTCCTCTAAGCATTCTTTGGTCCTCAGAGATAATGACCGTAATCACATTACACCTCCTCCTTTAATCTTTCACGACAATTGGTATTTCAATGAAAAGTGTTGTTCCACTATTTGTAGACAATTGTAAATTGCCTTCAATTATCTCCAGTCTTTCCTTCATGCCCTTCAGCCCATTTCCAAACGCCTGCCCTTCTGCAGGGAACCCTTTGCCATCATCCGTTACTTTCAACTTTAATTTCCCAGCTTCTCTCTTTAATTTCACATGACAACTGCTTGCATTGCTATGCTTCACAACATTTGTAACCGCCTCTTTTAAACACAGACTCACAATGTTTTGTGTCAGTGGTGAAATCTGCTCATATTCAACAGAAAGGGCGTCTATATGGCAGTCAATTCGGGCAGCCTCTAGGATGGCTTTACTTTCCGCCAATTCTTCCGGGATTGTTATTGATCTCATGTCTGAAACTAACTCCCTGACCTGCCTTAATGCAGAGCGAGATATTTCCTCCATCTGTTTTGCTTCCCCCCTCACCAATTCTGGAGATTTAACCGCAAGCTTGCCAATCAATTGGCTTTTTAGTGTCAGCAACGATAATGTATGACCTAAAGTGTCGTGTAAATCACGAGCAATTCTTACCCTTTCTTCTCTTTTGACAAGTTCTTTAATTTGCTTATTCGCTTCATCAAGCTGCTGCTCTAACTCCATTCTTCTTTCCATTGAGCGAATTCCAAAAGGAGATACAAGCATGATGATAAGAAAGGGAATGAAATAAAGAAGACTTCGAAAAGAGAGTGTTTCCCAATGATAAATAAATGGGACAATCAGCGTAACTGCAAATAAGCTGAGAGCTTTAAAGAATGCTTGTTTATTAGCATAATAGCCAATAAAATGGGCAGGAAAAAAACCCATAAACAGGATATTAAAGTTATAAAACAGGCTTAATATAAATATCACACTAATTTGTATGGCAAGCCAAAGGGAAAAGCCCTTTTTTCTAATAAGAAAATACAGCTGCCGATATGAAAAGAGGAATATTCCAAGGAGAATGTATCCTGCCACTAACTTCAGCATTCGTTCATGTGCAATATAAACCCCTGGCAATATAGTATAGATTAAAAATACATATGGAAAAAAGCCGAATCTTGCAGGAAATATTTCTATTTTTTTAGTGGAAGCCATACGCTCTCCTTAAGCATTTTGTTTTTTTCTAATATAAATAGATAATACCACAAACAGGAAAAGATACCCTATTATTAACAAAAAGCTCTGAACAGATGGGCTGTTCCCCCTTATTAATTCCCAAGCTCCTTCTGCAAAAGAGTTAGACGGGAGCCATTTGGATATTTTCTGCATGAATTTCGGAAAAACCTCAACTGGCATCCACATACCGCCTGCAACTGCTAAAGCTATATAAACTAAATTACTGATGCCTGCTGCTGTTTCAACCTTCTTCATGGCACCGACTAAAGTTCCAATTGCAAGGAAAGGCATTGAGCCGAAAAGAATCCAGAGTATACATAACAGCCATTGTGCTGGTGTAAGACTGACACCATTGATAATATAGCCTGCTAAAAAGATAACAAGAATAGAGAAAAGATGTAGTACTGTCTGTGCCGCAATCTTGGCAGTAAAGTAAATGCTTGTTGGCAATGGAGTGATTTTCAAATATAAAGTCCAGCCTTCCGACCGCTCCTGCACCATTTTAATGCCTAATGTCATAATCGAGCTGCCCATGATACTAAAGGTTGTCATAGACATTAAATAATGTGCTTTCCATATTTCAGCATCTATCTCAGGTGTGCTCATTATTCTTGTGAAGATAAAATAAAACATGATAGGCATAAGCAATGACCAAATAATATAATAGCGGTTTCGTGACATGCGAATCAGCTCTGCCTGACACTGCCTAATGAACATTCTCTTCATCTAAATTCCCTCCTTTTTTTCATGCAGCAGCTTGGAAAAGGCATCCTCCAGCTTCCCTTGCTGTATTTCTATCTCCTGTATCATGAACTTCCTTTCAATAAGGTCGTAGATTGTCTTATCTGAATCGTTCGTAACAAGAGTAATCCTCCCATTCTCTTTTACGACTTCTTCAACAAATGGGAGGGAGTGGTACACATCCAGCGAATATTCAGCGGCTTCTTTAAAGGAAATTGTTTTTTTGGTCCATTCTGCTTTCAATTCTTCAGGAGTTCCATCTCCCACTACCTTACCGTCACTTATCATAATTATCCGTTCGGCGATGTCATCTGCTTCCTGTAAATAATGAGTCGTAAATATAATGGTCTTTCCCTGTGCCTGTAACTCCTTTACCGTTTTCCAGAACGCATCCCTTGCAGTTATATCCATACCGACTGTCGGCTCATCTAAAAAAATCAAATCCGGATTTCCTGCAAGGGCAAGCGCGAAATGTAGCCTACGCTTCTGACCACCAGATAGCTTTTCCGTTCGCTTATGCCAATCCTGGTTAGAAAAACCAGTGATAGACAGCAACTGTTGTACAGACAGAGGGTTTGGATAATAGCTTTGCACTAAGTTGATAACCTCGTTGACCTTTAAACTGTCCATTACACTCGTTTCCTGAAGCATCGATCCAATTTTTCGCCTTACTTCCAATTTCACCGGATCTGATTGAAACAGTCTGACAGTGCCATTTGTAGGCTGTAATAAACCCAGCATCAAAAGAATTGTCGTCGTTTTTCCTGCTCCATTCGCGCCAAGAATAGCAACTGTCTCCCCTTTATTAACGGTAAAGGAAATATCATTCACCGCTTTATGCTGTTGAAATTGCTTCGATACATGAATAAGCTCAATTACCTTTTCCAAATATAATTCACCTCCGCTGTTGATAGCTTCATTGTAGTATCGTTCCGACCTCTTTTTCAGTCGTAAATGTCATTGATTGGAGATGACATTTGTCACCTTCTCTGTTTGCAGACAAAAAAAAGCCCCTCCATCAGAGGGTCTTTAACTATTCTAAAAATATCTCCTCCAACGTCGGTTCCTCTACTTCTACACGATAAATATCTGTTTTGCAGGCAGTGAAGGCTCTTGTGATTTCAGCAATTTTCCTCTCTTCATCCACAGTAATCTCAAGTGTTTTTTCTCCAAGCTGAATATCTTTCCCTTTCCCTTGAAGCCAATCATAAAGCTTTTGTTCTTCTGATAATGGGATTGGACCATGTTTAATTTTGACAATGATAGTAGTGCGATAATAAGCACGAAGTTCGTCCATTGTCCCAATCTTGACTATCCTTCCTTCTTTCATAATGGCTATTCTTGTGCATAGCTTCTCCACTTCATCCAAATTATGCGAGGTCAAAAAGATTGTCTTCCCCATATTATGAAGACTTTTAATCAACTGCTGGATTTGAATAGCTGATTCAGCGTCCATTCCAGACGTAGGTTCGTCTAAAAACAGAAGTTCAGGGTCATGAATGATTGCCTGTGCTACTCCAAGCTTTTTTTTCATTCCAAAGGAAAACTTACCTACCTTTTTATTGGCATGTTCGGCCAAACCGACCGCATCCAATGCTTCTATACATGCCTCCTTTGATGCGGGATTACCAGACAGCGAAGAGAAAAACCGCAGATGATGAAGAGCAGTGGAGGAGCCATAAAAGGTGGAATAATCGGGCATTACCCCAATTCTTCTTTTAACATCTATTTGTTTCACATCTCCACCTAACAATGTAAAAGAACCTGATGACGGCTGTATGATACCTGTCAGAATGTTAATGAAGGTTGATTTTCCAGCACCATTTCTGCCAAGAAATCCAAATATCTCTCCTTTATTAATCGTCAAATCAATGCCATTCACAACTTTTACTCCGTTATATGCTTTTGTTACCTTTTCTGCTTTAATAACCATCATCAGCATTCCTTCCTTTTAAATACAAGATCAGCAAGATAAATAAGGACAGCTGCAAATACAAAAATAATTAAAAATTTATAGTCTTCCTTTTCCATGTAATAATATGGCGTTATATACTTTAACCAGCTAATTGCCGGATTGGAAGTAAGCATTAACCATCCTCCGATAATCGGAAAGATTAGACTGCTTATTATTCCAACAAACATTGTAATGCCAGGGCTTCTAATCAAAACAGACAACAAGAGTACAAAGGCCACCTGGAATGTGAGCAGGCTCATTGTCTGGCTGAACATTAATATGCTTACCTTCTTTGTTATGATACTGATAATAAGGTAGGATAAAAACAGACTAACAAACCAAAACATCCATATCCCCAAAAATTTCCCTAATAAAATAGACAGCCTTGTTGTCTTCGTAACTAAAAAACGCATTGTTCGTTCATGTATTTCCCTATTAATGCTGTCATGGGACAAGCTTGTTACAAAAAGCTGACCGAAAATTAATATTAAAAACATCAACCCTGCTACATGAGCTTGGGCCGCTTCCTTTGCTGTCATCTCTGTTACTTCAGCTAATGGTTCTGCAAACTTAGCAGAATAATAGGAAGTCACTAAAAACAACAAAATAATCAGGACTGACTTAACTCCTTTACATAACTGTAAAAACTCTCTTTTTCCTATTTCAAACATGTTAGCTTCCCTCCGTCATGTAGAATCTCTCCATAAAACTCTTTCCTATCATTCGCAAAACGGCCTAATCTCCTTTAGGACTGTGGGTATTTTTGCCCCAGAAATGAAAGATACCTTGACCTAATAAACCTATGATCAATACAATAGCTAATTTATTATAATTTTGATCTGCAAAATCATTGCCAAAATGCTTTGAGAACATGAGAATTGCAGTTATTGATGCCATAACACTAAATATTTTTTTCATATTGTACCTCCTGCTCCTTTTCTATAAAGGATTATATCTATCGTACCTTACCTCTTCAGAACCAGAACCTTAATTCTTCCTTAATTTCAAAATTATTACCAAAAAAGTGATATGATATTTTTATATATTTTGTATTAGGAGATTAGAAATATGGAAAATAAAAGGCTATTAATTGTGGATGACGAGCAGGCGATTCACCAAATGCTGACGGTCATCTTGAAAAAAGAAGGATTTCAGCGGATTGATACTGCAGAAACTGCAGAGGAAGCACTGCGCCTTTGTATGGCAAACAGCTATGATTTGATATTTCTTGATGTAATGCTTCCAGATCGAAGTGGATTTGATATCTGTCCCCTCATAAGAGAAAGAACAAATGCCCCTATCTTCTTCTTAACAGCAAGGTCAACAGATCTTGATAAGCTGTCCGGCTTCGCATTAGGTGCAGATGACTATATTACAAAACCATTTAATCCCCTTGAAGCAGTTGCAAGAGTCAAAGCCCACTTAAGGAGACATATAGGCACAACTGTTAAAGAAACTGGCAGCTTTCATTATGGTGACTTGGTGGTTAACAGTTATTCTGGTGAAGTGTGTGTAAGAGGGGTGAAGATTAACTTGCCTGCACAGGTTTATCAGCTATTGCTGTTTTTCTGCAAGCATCCAAATCAGCTTTTTAGCAAGGCGCAGCTTTATGAAAATGTATGGGGAGAAGACTTTCTCGGTGAAGACAATACAATTATGGTTCACATTCGCAAACTAAGGGAAAAAATTGAGGCAGTTCCAAGCAAACCTCAATATATCGTGACAGTGAGAGGGCTCGGCTATAAATTAGCAACAGAAGGTCACCGTTAAATGAATATGCCAAAACGATTTTATTTGCAGTATTTTATTCAGCTTCTTCTTGTGTCCTTTTTTTTAGCTATTATTTTTCTTACCTTTTGGATATTTGTCGGCTACTCTTTAACAAATTTCGAAGTATCCAGTGACTTAAAAACAGCAGATGCTTCTTCAATAGAAGCATCCATTTCTATAGACAATGGGAAAGTAAAGATTGATTCTGATATTAAAAATCTGACAAGGAAACAAGACGGATGGCTTGCTGTACTTTCTAAGGATGGCAAGCTTTTGAAGACATACAACACACCAGCTAAATTCACGTTTACAAAAGATGATTATGGCGCACTTTTTTCTAATAATGAGCCAGTGTCGTATGATTATAAAGTTTGGACAATAAGGGAAGATACGAAGAATCCACTAATTATTATTTTCGGAACGGAGACTAGCAGCAAGGCAATATTATCTACTGTTAAAGAAGATGTGAATTGGGAAAAAGGATTGTTAAATCTTTCCGAGACTGAAAAGGAAACAATAAAAAGAAGCCAAGGCTGGATACAGCTTGTCGGAAAAAATGGTACAAGTCAGGACGGTTATTTGGCAGATAAACAAAAATCGAACTATTCACTTAAAGACCTGCTTGAGCTTACTCAGAAGGAAAACAGTGATTCCGCTGCCTATTACCATGAAGAGACAGGCCAGGTTCTTCTTGTTAGCACTGAAAAAACAAATCATGAGCAAATCGCAAATGAGTTATTAAAAACCGTTGGAAGCACTGCCTTCATCATTTTTGTCGTTATCCTCCTTCTATTACTAGCAATAACTGTTTGGTATGGTTATAAATTCGGTGCTCCAATTGTGACAATCATTAAATGGATTGGTGATTTAGGGAATGGACTTTATGAGCAGGGTTCTTATAACCGCTCCATCCTGCACAACAAAAAAGGCAAGCTAAAAAAGAAATATAGGATTTACAAGGAATTGATTATAACGCTAACCGAACTGACGGAAACTTTAGAAAAAAATAAACAGACAAGAAAAAAAGCAACTAAAGTAAGAGATGAATGGATCAGCGGACTATCACATGACTTGAAAACACCGCTTGCAACAATCGGGGGCTATGCAGAAATGCTTCGGTCTGACCAATATTCGTGGTCTGAGGAGGAAATCAGGACATTCTCCGGAACAATTGCAGAAAAGTCTCAGTACATGAAGGAGCTTTTAGAAGACTTAACATTAACCTACCAGCTCAGGAGCAATGCATTCCCTATTGCCAAAGAAAAAGTGGAAATAAATGAGCAGATTAGACGTATTATCATTCACTATATTAATAGTCCAACAGGAACTCAAAACGAATTTGTGTTCCAGCCATTTGATGGTGAGATTAACGCAGCAGTTGACCCTAAATGGTTCCGGCGTATTATGGAAAATCTGATTGAAAATGCAATCAAATATAATGCTCCTGCAACGACTATTACGGTAGCAACCGGACTAATTGACCAGTATCTTTTGACAATTACGATTGAGGATAACGGTGTTGGCATGGATACAGAAACATTGAATAGACTATTTGAGCGCTATTACAGAGGAACAAATACAAGCAGCTCCAATAATGGAACTGGTCTTGGCATGGCAATTACGAAAAAGCTGATTGAGCTCCACGGAGGTTCCATCAATGTGAAAAGCGAACTAAAAAAAGGCACATGCATTCGAATTTTATTGCCATTGCTCGGAGATTAATAAAGAGGCTGTGACACAACAAAAGATAGCTTTCTAAACACGAATAATAGAATTCCAACTAAATTTGAAAAATGAAGGTTGTGTCTAAATAGAATTTCGAGTTAAAGTTAGTTCGTTTCATTGCGCTGCACCCACTCGCTTTCCGCGGGGAGGTATGGAGCCTCCTCGTCTTCGCCTGCGGGGTCTCATCCTTTCCTCTATTTCCCTTAGTAGTCGAGTGGCCTCCGCTCCATTCCACTAAAATTTCTAATTTTTTGTATTTAAACTAAAAACAAAAAACCGAACTATTTAATCAATAGTTGATTAAGTAGTTCGGTCTTTACGCTGGTTCACATACTTATGTCCCAGCCTCTTTTAACATAGTTAAGCTGCCTTCGCCTTAACTCCTCTCATCTGAACAAACAAAAGAATAAAGCCGATAACAGTGATAATCGGTGCTACCAAAACAAGATCATGAAGCGGTAAATATGTTACAGACAAGCCGCCTGCAAATGCTCCGCCTGCGTTGCCGAGATTCATTGCTGATTGGTTCAGTGTGCTGGCAATTGTTGGTGCTTCTGCTGAAAGACCGAGAATTCGGAATTGAAGCATTGGCACCATTGAAAAGGCAAGAACACCGAATATAAATATACCTGGGATCATTAAGATCATCGAGAATTGCAGTACATATAAAACAAAGAAGTACAGAATGAAAACAATTAAAATATACTGCAAGGACAAGTTAATATTCCAATCAGCCAATTTTCCGCCAACGATATTACCGACTGTTACACCAAGGCCAAAGACGACGAGCATCCATGAGACTGCATTAGATTGAAAGCCTGTTACGTCTGTCAGTATTGGTGTAATATACGTAAATAATGTGAACACACTGCCAAAACAGAACATTGCAATCAATAGGGCAAGCCATAATTGCTTATTCTTGAGCACGGCAAGCTCTTTCTTTAAGTCTGTGTTTTTCCGTTCCTTCGGTTTCGGGACGAGCATATATATTCCTATAAGAGTTATAAAACCAATGATTGCTATAATAAGGAAGCTGCTTCTCCAGCCGAATTGCTGGCCAACAAATGTGCCGAATGGTACGCCAATAATATTAGCGACAGTCAAGCCAGTGAACATTAATGCCATTGCGCTCGCACGACGGGAATACTCCACAAGACTTGCTGCCATAATTGCTCCTACTCCAAAGAAGGACCCATGAGCTAACGATGTCAGCAGACGAGAAGCCATCAGGATACCATAGCTTGAAGCAATTGTTGCCATTAAGTTGCCGAGAATAAATATTAACATTAACAACATTAATAAGTTCTTTTGTGACATTTTATATGTGATAAGGACAAGAATCGGTCCGCCAACCGCGACTCCAAGGGCATAGCCAGTAATCAGCTGGCCTGCTGCAGCAATGGATGAATTAACATCTCGAGCCACCTCTGGCAGCAACCCCATTATGACAAACTCTGTCATGCCGATAGCAAATGCGCCAATTACTAATGTCCATAATGCTACTGGATATTTTTTATTCATATATTTCCCCTTTCTAAATACTAAACAAAAACCATTATAACGAAAAAACAAAAGCTGTGGCTGCAATCTTAATAAAAAAACATAAAAAAGAGCCGCTGTACACGCTGCTCTCTACAAATCAATAAGCAGAAAGCAACGATCATCGACCTTTATTGCCATTTCTTCATCAAGCTCAAGAAAATGGACAATTTTATCCTTTGTCATTTCACTAGGTTCTTTTTCCTTCAACAATAGATTAAGAGCTTTAGAAGAGATTGCCTCTGTTACTCCATCTGTATATAAGAACAGCCTGCCAGATTCCTGATAAGAGAAACTTTTTTGGGGGAAATTCAAATCCTCAAACATGCCGATTGGAGGCATCGTTGCTTTAAATTCCGTCACTTCGTTGTTAGGTCCAATCCATACAGCGGGTGGATGGCCAGCATTTATGTACTCTATCTCCTTTTTGTTCGTATCAATTGTCAAAAAGATGGCTGTACAATAATGCTTTATACCATCTCCATTTCGGAACAAAAGATGCATCTGTGTATCAAGCTCTCTCATAATTTCTGCTGCTGAAGCTTTTTTCATTATCAGCATTTGGAACAAGGAACGTAATGACATGGAAATTAATGCAGATGAAATGCCATGGCCCATTACATCTAAGATGATAAACCCATACTTCCCCGGGGAAATTTTATAAAAGCTGTACATATCACCAGACAGCTCGGTAGAGGACTGATAGTAAGCAGAAATGGATATTTCTTCATTACAAAAAGGTACTGACAGGGAAATGCCTTGAATGCTTTTCGCTAGCTCCAGCTCCTTTGTTATCCGCTCCTGATATTCCTCGTTTTGTTTATTCAGTTTGACAAGCTCTTCCTGCTTCACCTTTAACGCTTCCAGAACCTTTGTCAGCTCTGCATTCGTCGCTGCTGCTTCCTTTAAAGCATCGTCTGCTATATTCCTCGCCTTCAATAACTCACTTTCATACTCAAGCCGTTGAAGCATTGGAACAATAATACATTCATTCGTAAATCTGCCCTCTTTTGTCTTTCGACGCGCAAAAATTAGGGCAGGAACCTCTGTCCCATCCTTTTTTTGAAGGGAAAAGTGCATTTCTTCAATTTTTTCCTCGATTTTCAAAAGCGGAAAAAAATAAAGCTGGCAAAATGCTCTTGAGGCCTTCGTCAGTATTTGATGAAAATGCATATTCACTAAATCAGCGTGTTCATATCCCAACAATTCAAGCAATCTTTTATTAACTGACAGAATTTCGCCCTCATCTGAGAGCAGCAAATACCCGCAAGGCACCTCGTCGAGTTGTCTATCCAAAAATCAACAGTCCCTTCTCCTACAATAATGCTTCTAAATATTCTCTTATAAGTTCCACTGTCTTTTCTGGATGACTTAAATGAGGGCAATGCCCTGCAGCATCCATTACTTTAAGCGTGCTGTTCGGGATTTGCTGATGAACAAATTCACCGACAGCTGCTGGTGCGATCATATCATCAGAACATTGAATAATAAGAGCAGGCACTGATACCTTTTGTAATTCATGGCGATAATCCGAGAAAAAGGTGGCGATTGCAAACTGGCGGGCAATGACAGGGTCTGTTGAACAAATGCTCATCATCAACTCTTGTGCAAGTGAGGGGCGTTCCTCATTCGCCATGACCATTGCTGCAAAGCCCTTAGCCCAGCCAATATAATTTTTGTCGAGCAAATCAATTAACCCATGAAGCTCTTCCTTCTCAAATCCACCAAAGTATGGCGGTTTGTTCATATAGCATGGAGAAGGTCCAATCATAATCAGCTTATCAAAGCTTTCAGGCCTTTCAATAGCAGCCATCATTCCTATCATCGCACTGACAGAATGACCAACAAACACAGCATCCTCCAGTTGCAATTCATCGCAAATATCAAGAACATCCTGTACATAACCTTGCAAGCTATCATATTTATCCTTATCGTACTTGGAAATGTCGGATTGGCCTGAGCCAACATAATCAAATAGGACGACCCGATAATCTTTTTCAAAAGCGGGAGCCGTCCACCTCCACATATTTTGGTCACATCCAAAGCCATGGGCAAAAATTATTGTTTTAGCCCCTTCCCCACTAATCTTAACATTATTGCGCTGCCTTATTGTCCGTTCCATTCAAATCCCCTCAGAAGAAACCGTTTTCCCCAATTATATTTGTTATGTTAATTATATGATAGAAATAAGCAAAAATTAAAACAATATGGTTCGAAACAAAATATCCTTACCCTTCGAGCTTCGTCTAAAATAAATAGGCATCCTCCATGAAGATGCCCTACTACTATTAATTATTAATATATTTTTCAAAAACGAAGCCGAAATCCTTCACATTATATTTCTTGCGGCTATTCATAAGCCAGTTAAATACATGGTCATTAATGTGACGGAAATGATCGGAAACACTTCCCTCTTGGATAGACGCACGCACTAAAGTATTCGATGTAATTTGCAGACTTTCCTTTGCATATTCCATCGAAATTTCGTTCTCATGTGTCAGTTCACTTATTCGAATTAACGCTTTATAAAGGTCTTTGATTGCTTCAATATGGTTTTTATGGACATCAATGCTGAACGGAACAGAGCCCATAGAGAACTTAATCTCCACATCAAGGTCAATTGTTCCAGCTGTTTCCATCAGCACATCTGAAATTGCATGCTCTTTGTACGAATATCTTTTCAAGCTTCTTTTTTTGCTGAGAGCACTCGTTCCATCAAGATGAACTAACGCTCTGTTAGTAAAACAATATTCATCTGATTTTGATTTAATCAAAAAGTAAATCTTTTCATTATCCTCATGCAGGATATAATCATCAGCATCTACTTTATCATAATCAGATGGGTGGATAACACTGCCGACATCACTTAAACCTAATGCGTCTGACGCGATTTTTTTAAACATTGGATTACTTCCTCCTCAGTTGGAATCTGCTAGTACATTAATCTACTTTTTTTACAATAACTACCTTTATTTTAAACGAATCAATCCATTGTTGGAATCTATTTTTTAATGGATATCCTACTAGCTACTTAGGAAAAAAGATTCTTACAAACACACGCTTTGAAACATATACTAATAAGTAAAGGAATTTTTGTCATTTAATTACATAGTCAGTAGGGGTGCTCAGTTTGGAAAAAGTTTATATGGACTCCGATTTAATCGGCAGGTCTTTCATTTGTTCTCTTCTTTCAGCCATTATGCTTAGTCTTGTTTCTTTATTTATATCTACAGAATTCTCTTTTTTTATGCTTGCAATTTTCTCATTCATTTTCTTTTTATTCTATCTATTTATTGCTACACCGTTGCAAATTAAATTGAATCAGAAGCCTAAAAGCTTTAGCATTGTGTATCTTTTTACCTATATCCTGGCGTCTGCTGTGGTGACAGCTCTGTTTATGTTATATGGACAGGCGAATCCTTTTACCTCAGTGGAATTTTATATACACGTTGGCATGTCTGCGGTTATCTTTTGGGTGTTTGACTCCGTTTTGCTGCAAAAGAAGGAAGAAAGCTAATGCTTGCATTATCACCATAGCTTCTTCCTATTTTCCTTTTCTTCCTGTACAAAAAAAGAAAATCAGCGAATGGCCTGCACTCGTCCGATTTTCCCGTCTGTTAATCTTACTTTAATTCCATGTGGATGGAAGGAGGAATTCGTCAGAATATCCTTTACGACTCCAACTGTCCTTTTCCCGGTTTTCTGGTCTGCCTTCAAAACGATTTCGACCGTTAAACCAGATGTGATGTCCTTCCTGTTTTGACCGTTCATTTATACACCCATTCTTCTTCTTTGGTTATTCGTCTTTTTCGTTTGCTGGCTGTTCATTTTTTGCATTTTTGTGTTGCCACTCAGGTTTTGACCTTGTTGAGATTGTTGCTTTTTATTGGCAAGCTGCTGCTTCATTGCATCCTTTAAACTTACTTTTTTCTTTTCTTGTTCTGACATTTTTTTACCTCCACTACATTTTCTGGACTTGCTATTGCTACTATATCACACACCTATATAGGAAGAAATCATTCTCTACAATTCATTTGCAAATTGATTTAGCTTTACCGCCATTTCCTGAATTTTCTCCATATATGCGCTAGCTTCTTTAACAGAATCCGCCTGTGACTGCCCAATGGATGCGATTTTTTCTATCGACAAATTCATCCTGTTTGTTGCTTCCTTTATCTGCTCCATCGTTTGATTAATTTTCTGGGTTGATTGCACTGTTTCTTTCGAAAATTTCCTAATTTCATTTGCAACAACTTCAAAGCCTCTCCCCTTTTCTCCGGCTCTTGCTGCTTCAATCGCCGCATTAAGGCCAAGCAGGTTCGTCTGATCTGCTACCCTTTTGATGAGTGACAGCACCTCTGTTGATTTATTAACTTCTTCCTCCGTCTGTTTTGATTGATGAAGAAGATTCTGTGAGGAATCAGCCAATGAATCAGAACTGCCTGTCATTTTGACTATCCTTTCATTTGCCTGTGACAAGGAGTCTTGAATTTGCTGAACAATTTCCCTCAGCTCTGTTTGCCTGCGTACCTGTACAGCAATACCTCCAATCACCTCATTGCTATTATTCACAATTGGCGTTGCTGTGCCTGTAAATTCAAAACCATAATAATCGGCTGGAACAAAAGCCTTGAGTGTTTTTTTCTGACTTAATGCTACAGCAAGAGGCTCTTCCTTTGAAAGTGGCTGGTTTACTTTAATGTTGAGATCGATTGTATCCCCAGGAAAATAGGCGATAAACTTTTCTTTATCACAAATGGCAATCGACAAGTCTATCGGAATGGCTATTTTCATTATTGGGATAATAGCAATAATACTCTCTAATGATTCTGCTTTGTTTAACACATCTCAAGCTCCCTTCCGATCTTGTTACTATTAGTATCACTAAAGCAAGGAATTACTAAACATTCCTACCCTTTTTAGATGCAACAAGTTTATAATACAAATATAACCAATTATAAGTGCGGTGATTTTTTGTTTAAAATTTTATTAATTGAAGATGATGTTACATTATTCGCAGAAGTTAAGGATCGGCTTAGTCAGTGGTCCTATGAAGTATTTGGGATTACTGATTTTGCAAAGGTAATGGAGGACTTTAATGAGGTGAAGCCTGATCTTGTCATCATTGACATCCAGCTTCCAAAGTTTGATGGCTTCCATTGGTGCCGTATGATTCGAGCAAAGTCAAAGGTTCCAATTATCTTTTTATCATCACGAGATCATCCAACAGATATGGTGATGTCCATGCAGCTCGGTGCAGATGATTTTGTCCAAAAGCCCTTTCATTTCGAGGTGCTGATTGCCAAAATACAGGCAATTCTCCGCCGTGTATACAACTACAGCCTCGAGCAAACAGAGAAGAAGACCTGGTGTAATGCAACCCTTGATTATGAGACAAATACAGTTGCTAATGAAAATGGCACAATTGAGCTGACAAAAAATGAAGCATTCATATTAAGACTGCTTGTCGAGCACAAAAATAAAATCGTCAGCCGTGACACACTCATCGAGCATCTTTGGAATGACAGCCGCTTCATCAGTGATAACACGCTTACTGTCAATGTTAATCGTCTCCGCAAACGGCTCGATGAAATCGGGATTGGCAGGTTTATTGAGACAAAGGTCGGACAAGGCTATATCGCCATTGATGGGGAACTGTCATGATTGGTAAGTTTATTTCTGAAAACATAAGCTGGATTATTATGTTTCTTTTTCTGCAGGCATTCAGTCTTATTGTGGCAGCACTTGATGAAACAATTGCTTTCACATCTGTTCTGTACACAGTCTTTTTATCCTCACTGTTTTTCCTGCTGTTTCTGTTTTGGCGCTATCAAAAGGAAACCCCGTTTTATAAAACTTTAACAGAACGGGAGGATAATCTTGATTTATCGGCTATCGCTTCTCCTGAAAGTCCATTTGAGAAAATCGTTTCAGAAAGTCTGCACCAGCAGACGATGCTGTTAAAAAAGGAAATGCTCACAAATACAGTCGCATTAGAGCAGGAAAAGGATGACCTTCTTTCATGGATTCATGAAGTGAAGACACCGATGACAACATTGCGCCTGTTAATTGACAGGCTGGAGGATAAAGCAATGCGCGGCAGCTTAACATATGAATGGCTGCGCATTCATCATCTGCTTGACCAGCAGCTTCATTCCAAACGACTCCCGTTTATGCAAAATGATTTATATATCGAGAAGATTTCAATAGAAGCACTTTTATATGATGAAATTCGCACACTGCAAACATGGTGTATCCAAAAGGGCATCGGATTTGACGTTGAGCTTTCAGAGGCCGAGGTGCTGACAGACAGCAAATGGCTTTCATTTATTCTTAGACAGCTGCTGACAAATGCAGTAAAGTACAGCGAAGCCTCCGATATTGTCATCACAAGCAGTATCCAACATGATCAGGTTTGTTTACAAATTAAAGATTTCGGGATTGGGATTGCCAAGCAGGATCTGTCTCGCATCTATGAAAAAGGATTCACCTCAACAGCCAACCACCAAAACAATCATGCTACAGGAATGGGACTATATTTAGCAAAAAGAGCGGCAGATGCTTTGCATATTAGAATAGAAGCAGACTCTATCCAGCAAAAAGGGACGGTATTCACGTTAACCTTCCCGAAAAAGAATGACTTTGTCCATTTGTTAAGCAGATAGCCTTATGACGAGCATGTGACAAAACTGTCACATGCTTCTTCTGTTTTGTTCGCTGATTCGAAGGATGGAATCCTCTCAGATACCTATAATGAAGATAAATAACAAGGCAAAAGGAGTTGTAATTGATTTGAAAATACTTGAGGCAAATCAAATTCAAAAAAGCTACGGAAACAAAATTAATAAACAAGAGGTGCTGAGAGGTGTCAGCCTTTCGATTGAAAAGGGCGAATTCGTCAGCATTATGGGAGCTTCCGGTTCTGGAAAAACTACCTTGCTTAATGTTTTATCCTCCATCGACAAAGTCAGTAATGGCACCATTAAGATTGAGGGCAGTGAAATAACTGGGATGAGGGAAAAGCAGCTTGCACAGTTCCGCAAAAATAAGCTTGGCTTTATCTTTCAGGATTATAATCTGCTTGATACACTGACAGTTAAAGAAAATATTCTCCTGCCCCTATCCATTACTAAGACGCCAAGAAAGGAAGCAGAAAGCCGCTTCACAAGGATTGCAAACGAACTAGGTATTTATGAGATAAAAGACAAATATCCAAATGAAATTTCTGGAGGACAAAAGCAACGTACCTCTGCAGCAAGAGCATTTATCCATGAACCGAGCATTATCTTCGCAGATGAACCGACAGGCGCGCTTGACAGTAAATCTGCTTCAGACCTGTTGAACAAGCTGAGCAGCTTGAACGAAACACTTGCGGCAACAATCCTGATGGTCACACATGACCCACTTGCAGCAAGCTACTGCAGCAGAGTCATTTTTATAAAAGACGGGCAGATTTATACACAATTGAATAAAGGCGAACAAGACAGACAACATTTCTTCCAGGATATTATGAAAACACAAGGAATTTTGAGCGGGGTGCAATATGAACATTAATCAGCTCATATTTCGCAATCTCCTCAAAAACATCAAGCATTATTACTTGTATGTTTTTGCGTTGATTTTCAGTGTGTGCTTGTATTTTGCTTTCGTCACTCTTCAATATGATCCATCGATGGATGCTGTGGAAGGAACAATCAAGGGCGGAGCTGCAATCCGAGTTACCTCCATTTTGCTGATTGTGATTGTCGCAATTTTCCTTTTTTATGCGAATGCCATTTTCATTAAAAGACGCAGTAAGGAAATCGGACTGTTTCAGTTGATCGGCATGACGAAGGACAGAATCTTTTGGATTTTAGGTGTGGAGAACTTTATCTTATACTTTGGGGCGTTATTCATCGGCACATTTGTCGGCTTTAGCTTCTCTAAGCTAATTATTTTAGTACTGTTCAAAATCACCGGCGTAAAAGGTATTGCAAAACTTCATTTTTCAACTGAGGCATTAGTACAGACAATTCTTGTATTTGCAGTCATCTATATCTTTATTATGCTGATGAATTATGTCTTTATTAAAAGACAAACAATCTTAAACCTGTTCAGAGTAACTTCGTCTGCAGAAAGCAGAGTCAAAAATATGTCTGTGTTTGAGATTATTATTGGCATTATCGGTTTAACAGGAATCGGCTTAGGTTACTATGTTTCGTCAAAACTATTTGATGGAGACTTTCAAACCATGACCGAGTTATTTGGAGCCATGGCATTTATATTAGGCGCTGTCATCCTTGGCACCTACCTTTTCTACAAGGGCTCTGTCAGCTTTCTGTTTAATCTTGTTCGCAAAAGTAAAAATGGCTATTTGAACATTAATGAAGTGCTGTCTTTATCGAGCATCATGTTCAAGATGAAATCCAATTCGCTCCTGCTGACAATTATCACAACTGTGTCTGCACTTGCGATTGCCTTGCTGTCATTAAGCTATATCTCCTACTATTCTGCTGAGAAAAATGCAGAGACTAGCATTCCTGCTAATTTTTCATTCGGAACGAGCGAGGAAGCAAGGCTGTTCACAGATCAATTAACAAAAAATAAGATAGCATATGATGAAACAAAAATAGATGTGGTGATAGCTGATATTAATATCGGCAAAATTTTGGAGGCGGATTTCAACAATCTTAACTTCGACCCGAATATGACGACACTTGCTGTTGTGAGCGAAAACAGTATTAAAGGCGTAGATTTAGAGGCAGATGAGACATTATTTACAAACTATGATGGTGCATTAAAAAAGTTTATGCCAATGAAAAATACTGGCAATGTGACGCTTGAAACAAAGGACAAGTCAATTCCGCTGCGACTCATTGGTTTAGATGATGTGCCAGTCGTATCCTATAAGTACACAGCTGGCGGGATGCCGACAATGATTGTCGACGACATTGTTTATGACAAGCTCAGCACTAACAAAAATGACAAACTGCAGCTAGCATCGAGCACCTATTTCGGAGTTGATATTAACAAAAGCGCAGAGATTGACAAAGCGAATGATATTTACCATGACCTTAAATTAGAGGAGCAGGATTTCAGCCTTTCCCGTCTCGACATGGCCACAACCAACAAAGCAAATATGGGACTAACCATGTTTATCGTCGGCTTTTTAGGACTTACCTTCCTCATCACGTCCGGCTGTATTCTTTACTTTAAACAGATGGATGAAGGCGAAGAAGAAAAGCATAACTACACGATTTTAAGAAAGCTTGGCTATACGAAGGGCGACCTGCTTCGCGGCATTCAAGGAAAGCAGCTGTTCAGCTTTGGAATCCCCCTTGCGATCGGTCTTGCACACAGCTATTTTGCCGTCCAATCAGGCTGGTTCTTTTTCGGAACAGCTTGGACACCAATGCTGACTGTTATGGTTGTCTACACCCTTCTCTATTCCATCTTTGGGCTATTATCCGTCCTATACTATAAAAAAGTGATTAATAGCGCACTTTAAAGGCTTACCTATTATTGGCAGTTTATCTTCTGGCAGAAAGTCTATATATAGGATATAAACTTTCTTAGGAGGCTGATAGAAATGAGTAATTTTGACCAATACAAAGACAAAGCAATGGACGCTGCAAAAAAAGCCCAAAGGAATGAAAAGGTTCAAGATAAAGAAAGAGATATGGGCGAAAAGCTAAAGGATAAGATGAAGAATAAATTTAATAAATAAGCAAACAAAAAGCAGGCCATTTCCACTTGGCCTGCCTTTCTTTTATTCTTTTACAAATTTCGTATGTATACTTGTCCCAAGCATTTCCTGTGTTAGGCTTGGCAGGATGATTTGCACGGTTGTCCCTTTACCGACAGTACTATCAATGCTCATACGGCCACGGTGACCTTCTTCAATGATTTTATAGCATGTCATCAGCCCAAGCCCTGTGCCCTTTTCCTTTGTCGTATAAAAGGGTTCACCGAGTGTTGCCAATCTTTCTTCCTCAATGCCCATCCCTTGGTCTGCGATTTGGATGGAAATTTGTTCGCCCTCCATCATTTTTACTGTTATTGCAATAATTCCACCGTTTGGCATTGCTTCAATCGAGTTTTGCAGGAGGTTGAGAAATACTTGCTTCAAGCGGTTTTCTTCACAGAAAATCATCGGAATGCTGTCTTCCATCATCGTATATATTTGGGTATTGTAAAGATTGGACTGTGCATTAATAAATGTGACCACATCATTAATAATGTTCTTTATATTTTTCTTTTGAAACACATCTGCTGTCGGCTTGGCTAGAAACAGAAACTCTCCCACGATTGTATTTATCCGCTCAATTTCAGACAACACTATTTCTAAGTATTCATTCTTTTTATCATCAGACTTTAACAACTGGATAAAGCCTTTTATCGCTGTAAGTGGATTGCGGATTTCATGAGCTATTCCTGCAGACATTTGCCCAAGCATTGCCATCTTCTCGGACTTCTGGACATATTGGCTCGTAATCTCTTTTCGCTCCGTTATATCTGTACCAAGGGCAAGAACAGCGTTTTTACCGTCAAAGGTAATCGCCAAGCAGCTCACTTCAAAATAAAAAACCGACTGATCAAGGCGCATCATTTTATATTCTATATGGTGAAGCGGCTTATTTTCTGTCTTGACGAGACTCATCCGCATTTCCCAGCGCTCTTTATGCTCAGGTGCAATAAACTCTCCGAAGGACCTGCCTATCAATTCTTGTGTAGAATTTGCCCCCATCATCATTACGGCTGCCTTATTCACATAAATAATTTTATTCTTATGATGGATAAAAATCGGCTCTGGCAAGGAATCTACTAACAGGCGATAGCTCTCCTCACTTAAACGGGCTTTCTGCTCAAAATAGCTGCCTAAGTCAATTTGGAAACCGACAAACCAGGCAATGGCTGTAAAAATAAAGAAGTCTAGCGTAAAAAAAGACTCATTGGCTGCTAGATGTTGATACAAAGTAAAAATGATCGAAACTAGCACTAACACGACTTGTCCTCTTTTTCTCATCTTTGGAGATTTCACCACCATATCCATTGTCTCCTGTATCTCAAATTATTAACTCTCTTATCCTGTTATTATCAAAACTTCTCTATATGCTACCAACTATACCATGGAATTGGAAAAATTTTAATATTGTTTTTTTTACATTACTTCTCCTGTCCATCTCTCAAAAATTACAAGAAATTTTTAGCGGAAATTTTTTTTATTGTTATATAGCATTATTTATCGTATTTGCTGTTGTTATAAGGTTTAGTAAGCTATTACCATTCTAGTATACTATTGCAAAATAAGGAATACCTGTTCACGAAAACCCTTTCTTAATGTCTTCTCCACAAATACAATTGTATTTTCTAGATAAATTTATTATGATAGGTTAAGTTAAATAAACATTTATAGATATCAGCTTACAAGATGCAACTCATATACTGCAGGAAATGAAGTTTTTTTAGGAGATAGATTTCACTCCGTCTTCATCATTTCGTTGCCGAATAACTACTGCATGAGCTTTTTTTACTTATAAAAATACGGCTGCTTAATCGTGAAAGAGGGGAATATACATGTCAAATAATAAATTGTCACAAGGCTTGGAATCACGCCATATCCAAATGATTGCACTTGGCGGAACAATCGGTGTCGGATTATTCCTTGGATCGTCCAAAACAATCGGCTGGACAGGACCTTCTGTCTTGCTCGCATATGCCATTGCAGGAATCTTCGTCTTCTTTATCATGCGTGCAATGGGAGAAATGCTCTATTTAGAGCCAAGTACAGGATCATTTGCAACATTCGGACACAAATACATTCACCCACTAGCAGGCTATATGACTGCTTGGAGCAACTGGTTTCAGTGGGTAATCGTCGGAATGTCGGAAATTATCGCAGTCGGCGAATATATGAAATATTGGTTCCCTGACTTGCCAGCATGGATTCCAGGCTTAATCGCTATGGCAATCCTTGGAGCTGCTAACTTAGTTTCAGTTAAATCCTTTGGCGAATTTGAATTTTGGTTCGCGATGATTAAAATAATTACAATCGTTCTATTGATTGTTGCAGGCTTAGGTATTATCATCTTCGGATTTGGTAATGGCGGACAAGCTATCGGATTTTCCAATCTGTGGGCACACGGCGGCTTCTTCTCAGGTGGCTTCTCAGGATTTTTCTTTGCCCTTTCCCTTGTCATCGGTGCATATCAAGGGGTTGAATTAATTGGTATTACTGCTGGTGAAGCGAAGGATCCAAAGAAAACACTGACAAAATCCATTAACAGCATTATCTGGCGTATTCTTATTTTCTATATTGGCGCAATTTTTGTTATTGTTACTGTTTATCCATGGGATCAGCTCAGCTCTGTTGGAAGCCCATTCGTTGCGACATTCGCTAAAGTCGGTATCACAGCTGCTGCAGGTATCATCAATTTTGTTGTAATCACAGCCGCAATGTCAGGCTGCAACAGCGGTATTTACAGTGCTGGCCGCATGCTGTACACATTAGCAATGAACAAGCAGGCTCCTGCTTTCTTTGGAAAACTGACATCAAACGGCGTACCATTGTTCAGTACAATCGGCGTTATGGTCGGCCTATTAGTCGGTGTTATCTTAAGCTATATAGCACCAAAAGACATCTTTGTTTATGTGTATAGTGCAAGCGTGCTGCCAGGAATGGTGCCATGGTTTATTATCTTAATCAGCCAAATTCGTTTCAGACAAGCAAATGCGGCTGAAATGAGCAATCATCCATTTAAGATGCCATTCGCTCCATTCACAAATTACGCATCGATTGCATTTTTATTGTTCGTCCTTGTCGGCATGGCCTTCAACAAAGACACACAAGTTTCCCTTGTTGTCGGAATCATATTCCTTATCTTAGTTGTCATCAGCTTCTTCGCTTTTGGCATCGGCAAGGAACGTCCAGAGAAACAAGACAGCACAACAGCTGTAAAACGGTAAATATAAAAGAGCAGCACTCCTTGCTGGTGGATATAATCAACAAGGAGTGCTGTTTTTTATATTATAGAAACTAGTTAGAATAAAAATAAAATATTTCCTACCTAGCCACGAACAATATTAATTTCATCTACCTTTAATCCTTTAGTCTTTTAGAATATATGTAAAGTATTCCTTTAAAGTGAGGTCGTTTCATTGCGCTGCACCCACTCGCTTTCCTCTATTTCCCTTAGTTGTCGAGTGGCCTCCGCTCCATTCCACTAAAGTTTTAAATTATTGTATTTTTAAAAAACAAACTATTTATCGATAGCTGCTAATTAGTTTAGTATTTACCTAGACTTAACTACACATATCCTAACTACACTCTTTCATTAGTTTGATTTTTTCTGACCTATACAACAGGCAAGAGTCAGGAAAATGTATGGGTATGTTAATAGAATTAGCTCTAAAAATCCATAATTATTAAATATATGCCCTTCTCTCGGGTCTGTATCATAGTAATAACCTTTACCAACCATGTAAATGCCAACCAGTAAATAAATAATTATAGATAGTCCAAGCAAAATAAACCCTATTATATTAAATTTCAAGTTCAGTAAACAATATAATAATATAAACAAGAAGAATAATCCTGCTGAAAGTAATAAAATAACAACTATTTCTGGTTCGTATGCATAATCACTTAAGCTATTAGTTAGTCCAATCATTTTTACTCCTATATATATTATTTTTTTGGATTACAAGCAGCATAATAGGTTTGTTTCAAAGTTAAATCAGGTCTCCAAGGTTCTAAATTCCATGATGACTTCCAAACAGTAAGAGGATTTATCGCATGGCATACAAATTGCTCAAATACTCTACTGACTTTTGAGCTTGATATACTTTTCTTAAAATTTGCATCTGCTTTAACTTCGGCCCACATGTCCGCTGCAATAGGAACATTCGAAAATATCCCCATCATAGCTGGTGTTAATGCATAGTTTGCAGTTATGAATAATTTTGCACAAGTTCTTGTATAAACAGAGAATTTACCACTTGTACTATTACCAAAATACTTTGAATCTGTATTATTTATGGTATCTGAACAGAATAAAGGATCAGCTTTAAGAGGATAATTATCGCCCGTATATTCTACTGTTTGATATATTGCATTATCTTTGAGAGTATACTGACTTTCTATAAAATTACCTTCATTATCAACAGCCCACGGCTTCCCAATGCTGAATATTATTTCTCCCTTATCATCTTTAACATAATATAATCCGTCTTCTTCAACTAAATATTGGTTTTTCTCTAACTCAATGTCAATTTTAAATTCTTTAGGTGATTCTTCAGATTCCAGTGTATAAATCTGCCTGAAACCTCCATCTAAAATTTGATTTTCAACCTGATAATCTTCATTTTCATTTTCATAAACTATAGTTCCATCATCGTTTTCTTTAAACTCTAAATCTTCGTCATCTAAAGAAATCTCAATACTATTCCCTTTCTCATCTGTAAATTCAATACTACTTGAATCAAAATCTATCTCTGCACTGTATTCTTCTTCCTCCGATATGATACTATCACTTGTTTCTTTATAGTCACTTGTTTCAACATCTTCTATTAAATCAAATGGTAACTCCTCCATATTGGTTGCGAATTCTTCAGAAGATTGGCTGAAGGTATCAGTAGAATTATCCTTCGACTCCGCTCTTATAATTTGCAAATTAAACATACCTAAAACTAAAACAGTAATCACAATAAGACTAAATGTTTTTTTAAACAATAAAATCCCCCCTCTTTTTTCTAGTCATAGAGTATTTTCTAAACACAACTAATCTTAACTAAATCCATACTCGTAATTCCGTAATCTAAGTTTTCATCCCACCTTCCTCAATCGGCTCCTTTACCCATTTAAAAACTATTTATTTCCCTCCTTTCTTTTTGAAAATTCCATATCGAAATACCTCATACCTTTAAGTTCACAAAATGGTCATGAAAGATAGGCTATTCACATTAAAAAGCGCATAGTAATATTTCTCTAATAAAAAGGACTCACTATTGTTTTGGAAACAACAGTGAGTCCTTTTTTGATTAATCTCTAGCTTTTCTGCGCAATCGCACTCCGGCCAAATTTCCGCAGTCGGGACAAGCCTCTCATCACGAAAAATTTCATCGCATCATATTTTAGCTTGTTATAAATAGTTGGACAGTTTTCCTTTGTCCAATTTAACATAGCATTATAATCACTTTTGTTTTTAGCAGAGTATTTTAAGTAGTACATGATGGTGACATACACACTACTTCCAAACCATGCTTCCACTGCTTTAGCATCATAGTTAAAGCGATTTACAGCCATATTTTTTATCATTAGCTTTTCTCTTAAATTCTCAATAATAAAATCACTTTTCAAATTAAAGGTGATGTTATTGCCGTGGATTCTATAAACACCGGCAATCGTATCAATAAATCCGGCATCGCCAACGAGTAATGACCTTAAATAGATAGCTGAATCATTCACCATTTTCATGTTGAAAATATCCATCTCTATTAACGCCTTGCGCTTAAAGACCGTTGTTAAGGTAGAGGCTGGCTTTGGGTAGCCTTGTTTCTCAAAGTTAATGAAGTAATCATATTTTTTTACAACATTGCTTAGCTTCAAATCGGAAAGAGCTAATTCACACGCTCCCGTTTTTTCCATAAACACATTCGCTGCCACAAATGAAACTTGCGGATTTTTCTCATGAAAAGCGACTGCCCTGCTTATATAATTTGTATCAACGAGATAATCATCATCGTCCAAAAAGAGAATATACTCGCCATCTCCATGTGTAACAAAGGCTTTTAAGCGATTCGTCCCAGGTCCTTCATTCTTGTCATTTCTCATATAAATGACATTAGAAGCATCAGCGTATTTTCGCTTCATTAACGTATGCGTTCCGTCCTTTGAATTATCATCTATCACGATTAGCTCGATATTTGGATAATCCTGCTGCAATATGCTATCAATGACTTGCTCTAAATATCTTTCTCTATTATATGTTGTGATGATTACATTCACTTTTGGAGTCTTGTCAGTGTCAGGGAACGTAATTCGCTGATTAAGAGAGCCTTCATTAAAAGCGTTTAAATGAGTTATCTGGTTTAGTAATTGCTGAGCATCCTTCCGCTCCATAAAAAATTGCGCTTCTACATAGAATTGAAAAACCTCTGCAGACAGCTTTCCTTTTAAAAGTGCAGATAATACCCGATTAAAATTCTCCAGATAATGCAATTGTGAGGAAGTGCCGTTACTGACTAATTTCCCCGTTAGAAGCCCTTCAAGATCTGTTGCATTATCCATTTCACTCATTTCGCTAAAATGGGTGTAAAAACAGTTATTAATCATAACTCCCGCTTGTTTTAATTCATGCTCTAAATCCATATACATCCCCCTCTCTTATGTTGAAATAGTTTTTTTTCGTTTCTGTTTCTGAACCAATTTAACAATAATATCTTTCGTGTAGTGATAAACCTCTCTGTCGAGGAGTGCATTAACAACGACAAAAATAACTGCTGAAATGGCTAGAACTAAAATAGCACTCATAATCGTAGTTACATAAGAAGTCGGATAAATATTAACTGTTTTTGCTGCTGCTACAATCAGTGAAAATAGCACAATATTTGTGAGCCATCGTCTTAACGTCATCCATGCATTTCGTTCGAGTATTTTTTTATTTGCATATAAAACGATGTCGATTGAACGATAAAGCAGTGCTGCAATCGTGCCAATCAGCACACCATATATGCCAAGGAACTGAACGAGAGTGATAGAGAAAACAAGGTTAATGATACATTCCAATATGGCACGGTTTTGCGTCTTTTTAAAATGGCCTGCAATATTTATAACATTATTAGAAGTCGCTCGCGCATTCACTAATAATTTAATGATGACAAATAATGTTGGAATCCAAAAATCTATATAGTTTATATCCTTAATGCCGCTAGTATACAGCTCCATAAAAGGTAAAATGAAGATGTACGCCACCGTGAATAACGAGAATACAAAGGACATGAAGCAGACTTCGTACGCATTATACAAGCTTATGAACTTCTCCTTGCCTTCATGAAATGTTTGTCCAAGTGCGAATGTGACACTGCTATTAACCGTATTGATTACTTTATCAAGGACAGAAAAAAGCATATTGTACAGCACGTATACACTAACAACCTTCAGATTCGTGAAGATAGTGAGAATGAGAACATCGGTATTGTTAAAGATTAAATAAGAAATTTGGTGAACCATCACTGATTTTTTTTGTGAAATGGCATCAAAGTTAGGCTTAACCTTTAAATCTAACCATTTATAATTTCTCTTAATATAAATTTGATAAATGATAATTTGTACAATCATTAATACAAAATGTGTCGTTTGAATTGCGATAAGATTGTAGCCTTTAAGGATAAAGATAATCTTTAGACCACTTATGACGATATTTATTAGCGTTGTGATGGAGGTATCTATATAGCTTTTTCCTTCTGCAACTAAGAAGACTTTAAAGGTCCCTTGGAAATAGAAATTGATAGCTCCTCCCATCCCCGTAACGAGAATGACGAACATGATTGTCATTTTATCGATTGATGAATCAATAAAAAGCGGATAGATAACGGACAGAAGAATGATACAGATAAAATAGTAAATCCCTGTTTTCTTATAGTAGCTTGAAGTAGCGGAAAGAATAGAATTTATATTTTCTTTACTGCTGCCTGCCACATGCTTATATAACGCTTGTAATGAGGCGGCTCCAACTCCTGCTTCTAGAAGAGACATATAAATAATAATTTGCCCGATGGAGGATAATAACCCATTCACCTCAGAACCAAAATTCACTAAAAGCAAACGAGGGATTAAGATACCTAATGCGATTATTAATCCTTGGCTAATCAATCCAAAGGCTAAATTTATTAGACTTCTTTTCGCTTTCATACTGACTCCTTTTTATTTCCAGTCATTCACTAAGTATTTATCAAGCTGTAGAAACTGTTTGTTGGAATCCTTGATAATATGCTGCATATCGAGCTCTTTATAATCCAAATGATCCAATTCCGTCATTTCAAGCTTGGCTATATCCTTGATTTCCCAATACTTCCCTTGAAAATTCATGTCGTGCAAAACATTGGTCATTTTTTTACTGTATATGATTGGAAAAACCTTTTTATTAAATAAAAAGCCAAGAATCATCGAATGAAATCTTGTAGCATACATTATTTCCACTTTATTCAATTCCGCTAATGCCGAGGCTAAATTGTTTTCATAAGGAACTACCTTCACTTTAGACTTATATTTAGTGTCTAGTAACTGTAACAATTCAGCTATTGCTGTTTCATCGCCTTCATATTTACAAAAGGAGAATAAAGCTACTTGATAGTTTTTGTTGAGATAATGCTCACAAACCTCTTTCATCTTCTGTAAATAAGCCGCTTTAAATGGAGCTAAATTTTCTCTGCTACTCACATCTATCAAGGAAATACCAACCGTTTTCTCAGACGCTTCCTCTCCGTGATACTCCAAATTAAACACGACATCTTGAGCTAAGCGGACACTTGGCAGCTCCTTAAACAGCTCATATGACTGCTTATCTCTAAAACAAACATCGTCGTATCTCGAGAAGATGCTTTGATAGCTTTCGTAAAACTGCGTTTTTTCATATGGTCCAAAATTACACCCTAGCAAAAAGTTAGGCTTATTATTGATTATTTTTCCTTTATCCTTGTTTATTTTTGTTTTCCAATTCTTATTTTCAATAAAAAGAGAGCCACCGATACATACATGTGCATCCATAAATAAACCAATCACTGTTCTAACTAACGACTTGCTGAAAAGCTTATTGGGAATTTTATCGATCAACTTAAATAGCGTATTCGGATAAATAACATGTAAGTTTTTTATGTCAGTAAAAGCCTGAAGCTTTGCTTTATTTTCATAAATATAAAATTGAGCTTGAGGGTATCTTTCACATAAGATTTTAACGAACAAATCATCTCCTAAGTTATTGTTTAAATATGCTGATATTAAAACCTTTTTCAAAGAAGCACCTCGTTTTTTCAGTTTTCCTCATTACATACTCTTCTTTTTCATTTGCTGCGGATACTTCAATAACATATCTCCTAACAGAAACTGCCCCTTCAAGTACTGATGGATAACGACTCTTTTCATTATTTTCTTCATGCCTTTATTATTATGCTTCACAGAATGCTTCCATTTTGGAAAGTAGCGATCCATCGTGCTTCTTATACTGCGGGATATTTCCAGCCTTACCGACATATCCTCCACATACATGAGCTTAAATAATAGTCCATTTAAAAGATGATCGATAAACAATTGCTCAACCTTGTTTATATTTTTATTAAGCTTTCCTTGTGTTTCTAATTCCCGATAAACATTTTCAACCATATGAATCTTATCTTTCAGTTTTAAAGGGTTTATCGTGTTTGTCTGTGAGGAATCCCTTGAAACATCATAATAGTAGAGTGCTTTATCGATTTTCACTACATTATTAGCGTTAGCCACTACCACTGGTACGATGCCGAGATCCTCATACCAATAGCCCTCAGGAAAAGGATGATTCTCCCATAGCTTTCTGCTATAAAGCTTGTTCCAGGGTGCTGTAGTGCAGCTATGCAGCTCTTTGCCAAGGTGGACATGCTCATTTTGACCTTGTTTATTATGCTTGTAATAGTCAAACACAACTAAATCACAAGACTGACTGTTTACGGCATCAACACAAGCTTGAACAGCATTGCTGTCCATAAAATCATCACTGTCGACAAACATGAAATAATCACCTTTGGCCACACTCATCCCAAGATTGCGGGCACTTGCCTGCCCGCCATTTTCTTTATGTAAAATATGTATTCGATCGTCCTCTTTCCCAAGCCCCTCTAAAATACGGAAGGAGTTATCTGTTGAGCCGTCATTTACCGCGATTATTTCAATATTTCGGTATGTCTGGCTACTAATAGAAATAAAGCATCTTGCCATATATGCCTCAACATTATAAATCGGTACGATAATGCTTATTAACGGATTAGTCATGTATTGTTTTAACCTCCACTAGCTTTTCAGCGTTTCTTTGCCGTCTAGCAGAATTTTTCTTTCATTAGATAGCACTACTTGTTGATTACCAATCTATTATACAAACAATTATAAAAGCAAAAACGGAAATGGAATTTTTTTAGTATAAACAACATAATTCTTTACACTAAATTAAAAATTCTCCTGTTGCTTTTAATGTTTTTCCTGCTCTTGTCCACATAACCATAACATCTCCTTAAAAGGCATCTCAGAAATTTACACAGGCTTTGCAGTGTACCTGCTTTTCAGATATGGGTTTAAAATTTTCCACAGCGTCTATATATATAGTACAAACTTTTAAAGGAGGCTGTCCGAAATGGTTAAACCTAATGATTTAAAAGACAAAACAGTGGACCGTCCACTTGATGAAAAGAAAGTCGAAGAACAAGTGAAGAATTTAAAAGAAGAACAAAAAGAATCTGATGAGCAAAAGGATAACGAATAAAAAATAAGCCTCCAAAGCTTGGAGGCTTACTTCTTGTTTAACCAAAAATCTCGCTGTCGTTTTGGTCGATATTCAATGCAGAGAACATATAGGCTTGACCAAAGGCTGGGTTGTATTCCAACTTTTCTGTCAGCTTCTTCAGATGCTTACCAATGGAATATTTCGTTTCACCTGAAATAAACCCAAACGGTAATTCTGCTGCTCTTCCGAAATAGATGGATGACTGCTTGCCGCTGCTTAAGGCTATTCTTTTACTGTTAAGCAAATACGGGCGATCCATTTGTGTCGTATAAACTGTTTCCCAGTCATTAATTGTTTCAAAGCGGATTTTAGAAAGATGCTCGCCTGCAACAGACAGAAGGATAACATCCGGCTCCAAATAATCAATAAGCTTGTGCCAAAGCTGGACACTGTCAGCCTCCAGCTTGCGTTGCTCTTCTTTACTGAGCGTTTCCCAAGTTTGAGAAGTCGCAAGGGACGAACAAATATCTGTATGAATGGCCGTGTTTTCCATGTTTCCATAGAAGCTGGCATTAAGGCCGTTCAATAACGGCTCATAAGCTGGATCAAACCATTCTTTATACGGCTTATCTTGGAAGTATTCGTTTAGGGCAGCCAAATATTGCTGATTGAAATCATAGTATTGGTCTTTTTTCATTGACTGAAAGCGTAGGAAAGGGTCTGGGTCAGGGAATTCCTTCTTGGAAGGATTCAAACCGACTGTAACAATACGGATCGGGGAATCAAAATATTTTTTGATATTGCCAAAATACAAAATAGGCATAGAAGTTTTTACAACACAGGATAAATCTTTTTTCAGTTCGTAGTTTTCTAAACATTCTTTAGCTAGACTGGTTAGTTTTGCTGATTGAATAACAATAAAAATCACCCTTTCAAGAATTTAAAAAAAGTACTGCTCTCCTAAATATTTCGACCTCTATTTCTTTTTTCCCTTCAAAAAACTCTCCACTTACAAACTTTTTTTTAAAGAATGATGCGAAATGCCGAAGACGTACATGTCCAAACGTGCCATAATGGGATTTACATTAAAAGATGTGCGTTCAAGTTTTTTTCACAAACTATTTACTATTAATGTAAAATCACTAACTTCCGGTTGTGGAAACGCCTTCTTTTTTAATGGATAATAATGCTAAAAGAAGGTTTGACATGATTAATGAGAAATTTTTTGCGAGTTCATTAGGAAAACAAATCCGTTATGCGAGAATGAAAAGGGGCTTATCCCTTGAAGGGCTTGCAGAACGGACAAGCATGAGCCCAAATTTCATCGGCAGAATCGAACGAGGCACATCTATCCCAAAATCCTTTACACTATATAAGCTATGCAAGGAACTCGGCATCAATCCTAGTTTTCTTTTCATACAGGCAGAAAAGGAGTACAAGGAACAGTTTTAGTCTTTTCGAGCTTCCTTCCCCCCTTTAAATCCTCTCCAATCCTGTATTTTTTACTTTATCCAAGAAATGCAAGAGAATACCTTCCGCAAAAAATTTTTCTCTTTCTTAGAGCATGCTGCATACAAACCTCCCTTTTATCCCAAATAAGGAGTGTATGGCTATGGAAAAGATCTGCAATGATTATGAAATCAGTGAAAAAACGCTTGCCCTAATACCTGCATACAACCTGGAGTACGGTACAATTGCCATGGAGGGAAAAGAGGAATACTACGTAAAGAAAACGCCGCTGGAGCTGATTAAGCACGCAGCATTAATCGGCGGAGCAGAATACGATGGACGACGGTCCTCGATGTCCTTTTTGACAGGTATAAAAAGGAAGGTGCCTATCCCCATTAACCCCCGCAAAAACATCTATGCATTTCCGACCCAGTCTCCAAGTCAAATGGACTGCCACTGGATTTTTTTCTCCCATGTAAATCTTATTTCTGCTGCTGCCTCTGTTACAAATAAAGAGACGACGGTTTTGTTTCAAAATGGCCAAAAGCTGCAGCTAAAGGCAGGCATCCCCTCATACTCTTGATAAGCAGATGTACAGAACATGGATGTGTGTGAAAGCATTGAGCGGCGATCCCCCTGTAATGCCATAATTTCTTGCCAACAATAATAAAATAAGTTATTAATGGTATAAAGTGTTGATTAGGAGGAATATATGGCAGATATTATTCGGTTTATCGCAGCAATTATGAACGAAATACATGACATAATCATGAATGCAGCCAACCATCTTGGCTTACAAGCTACAGATAAGGATTTGCATCTTTGGATTATCGGCATCATCGGTATCCTTTCCTTTTTCATTGTTCATTTTATCTTCAAAAGGCTCGCAAAGTGGAGCATCACAAGCATTTCCTTCATCTATACCTTCACACTCATCTTAGTCCTTGTCTTCGCAATCGAAATACAGCAAGGCATCACAGGCAGAGGCAATATGGAATTCCAAGATGCTGTTGTCGGCATTTACGGGTTTTTACTGTTTTTTGCCATTTATGTGATATATAGAATTATCTCTTTTGCTATTAGGAGAGCATCAACGAAAAAGGCAAAGGCTGGGCGGACGAGAAGATCTTCATGAAGAAAAGGAAGAACCGCAAATTCCCAGTTCTTCCTTTTCTGTTTTTATAGCCAAAATTTCTGCCCGCAACCTATTAAAACTATTCTTTTTTGAAACTTACAGAAGTACGGCTGCTTTCTGTCATACCGCTTTTTGTAATGGTAATGTACACTTTTCCTGATTTTGTGCCCAATTGTTTAACTGTTAGTGTAGATGATGTTCCCTTTGATGTACCAGAAGCAAGCAATTTCCCGTTCTTACTTGCATTGTATACCTTTATTGTATCTCCCTTTGCTATTCCTTTAACGACGATAGTGTCATTTTTCTTTTTATTATTTGTCACTTTGATTTGTGAAGATTTAAGTGCAGTTGTCTGCTCTCCTTTATAAGAAACTGCTGTTCTGCCACTCTCTTTCATGCCGCTTTTCGTAATCGTTACATACACTTTCCCTGATTTTGTTCCTAACTGCTTGATAGAAATACTTCCTGAAGTTCCAGTTACTTGTTTTGTTGCAAGTAACTTGCCTTTTGAACTTGCATTATACACTTTGATAGTATCTCCCTTAGACACACCGCTTATATTCACAGCATCAGTTTTACCTTTATTGTTATACACCTTTACTTGGCTTACCTTTAGTGGATCTGACTGTTCACCAGTATATGAAATACCAACTCTAGAGCTTTCTGTCATGCCGGCTTTTGTTACAGAAATATACACTTTTCCTGACTTCAAGCCAATCTGCTTAACAGAAAGCGTGAGTGTGCTGCTGCCTGCTGTATTTTGGGCAATTACCTGTCCTTTTGAACTTGCATTATAGACCTTGATAACATCTCCCTTTACAAGACCAGATACTGATATTTTATCGTCTTTCCCCTTATTATTCTCTAACTTCACCTTTGAGGCACTTATTGGACTCGTTTGAAGAGTTACACTCGCTGCATATGCTGCATTAAAGTAATCACCATAATTACGTTCTATTACTAAATAGTAGGTACCTTTTTTCATCATTTTGTTTGCCGTAGCATATCCTGTTGCTAGCTCACTGTCATTTGTTTCTAATTCTACATAGCTTGTACCTGAACTATTCTGCACTGTTGCCTGCCAATCCATGTTTGGAACCTGCTTTAACTTGACCGATATATTACCGTCTGCAGGAAGGGTGAATTTATAAATATCTTTATCATAAGAAGTATTACTATTACCGTAATACAATTGATTTAAATTCATTAAATTAGCTGTTGCAAGATTATCGTTAAACTCTTTTTCGTAATTATTACTGCCTGTAAATGCAGCTTTCAATTCATATTGCTTATTAACAGTATTGCTGTAATTCGTCATCTTTATATAATATGTACCTTTTGGAAGGCCAATACTGGCAGAAGCATACCCATCCACTAATTCACTGTCATCGGAATACAGTGTCTGATAAATTTCCCCTTTGCTATTATGAATTTTGGCTTCCCAGCTTGATCCCGCCAAGTTTTTTAGAGAAAGTACAACTTTCCCATCACTTGCAAGTGTAAATTTATAAAAATCATCATCGTCATATTCACTAATTCTTCCATAATACGTCTGATTTAAACTAAGACTATTTGCGGATGTCACATTATTATTACTTTCTTTTTCATAAAAATTACTTTTTATATAGCCAACTTTGAATTCATAAGGAACATGACTATAGGATGAATACCCATTTAGTTTAATATAGTACGTGCCTTTTGGAAGACCTACCTCTGTTATTGAATAGCCATCGACTAACTCACTGTCATCGGAATTCAAATCTTCATAAATGATGCCTTTGCTGTCCTGAATATGCCCAAACCAGCTTGTGCCTGCTTTGTTTTTTATTGACAACGCAATATTGCCGTCTTCACTAATGGTAAATTTATAAAAATCGCTGTCATCATAATCTGTGATAGTCCCTTTATATATCTTGTCTGTATCAATTGCATTTGCTGCCGTTATACTGTTATTACTCTCTTTTTCGTAAAAGCTACTTTTAGTAAATTGTACAGAAAAAGTATATTTTACGCCTGTTGCATTATAATAATTATCTATCTTTATGTAATATGTGCCTTTTGGTAAACCTACCTGTCTTGAAGCAGCCCCAGAAACCATCGCACTGTCATCTGTATTAAAGTCCTCAAGAACTTCCCCACTACTGTTTTCAATACTTGCATACCAACTTACATTAGCCTTCTGGTTCATGGATAGAATTATGTTTCCATCCTCCGCCAATGTGACTTTATAATAGTCCTCATCATCATAATCTTTAAGCGTGCTGCTATATGATTGATTTGTGTTAATAGACACGGCATCTCCAGCATCTGCAAGTACAGCATTACCTTTGCTAAATATCAATAATCCAAGCACTAGTATGATTGCAACTAAAATATTCCTCTGTTTCAATTTCCTCAGTCTCCCCTTTTTTAGATTCTAGTAACCTAACTCTTTGTAATAGAAAAACACTAAACAGTAATTTCTCTTCCACTGTTATTCCTTCTAAATACCTAAAGATTCCATTCATATCATACTTCCACTAGGAAATATTTACTAGTTAAACTTTCCGACAAAATTCGTCAATACTCAGGAATCTTTTACTATTACAATCTACTTAAAATCCTCCGATAGAATAGAAAACAAGTTTTTTATTTGGTTTTATTCAGGAAGGATGAACGACAATTGAGGAAAATGATTTCTGGGGTGTCTGCGATTTTTTTACTCTTTTCAGTGCCTTGCAGTGCTTTTGCCCAATCCTCTGAGGAAACTTCCTTGAGAGTGGCGGCTGTTAGCACTAGCTTGAATATGAATATGATTCCGCGCCTTGATATAAGCAAAAGCTTTGATTTTGACAGTGCTGAGGATTTTCCGCTCATTAGAGATGGTGCAGCTGTTGGTAACTTAACAGACAGTGTCGGCAGCATGAATGCGATTACTTATATTGGTGTAACTTCGTCTGAAACAATGGATTCCGCGATGGATATGCATCTTTCTCTGCAAAACGACAGTACGATAAAGGACGCCTTTCTGGCAATTGAATTTTATACGAACAGTAACGGATCAATGTCGTATATTGGAGGCGTTTCAAAGGACATGTCTTCCTCGTTCGGCAACATGAAGCTCGATATTAGTGTTCCTAAATCGCTTTATCATGATAGTCCCTATATATACATCCGGCTTGGCATCTCCAAGACCCAGTCTGATTTATATTATACGGACACTATTTATTTTAAGGTAACAAATCCTTTTTATACAGGAACAGCGTTGAACACCAGCAGTGGGACAAGCTATTACAGCTTAATCAACAATGAATCGACGAATGCCTATGTGAGTGAAAGTACAGGCTCCATGCAAATAAACAATGACGAATATTCGCTTAACAAAAATCTCGAAAAAGAAGCGTATATGCTTGATTATGTTATTCCCTTCGATTCAGAGGATGCGGATAAGGTAACAGCACGAAATACTAGATCAGTTCTTGCCTCCTATGAAGAAGGAGACAGTAAATCCTTTTGGGTCACAAATATGGAAACAGAGCAAAATTACCAGCTAACAGCAAAACTCCTGTACAGCGGCACACACAATAATGTATGGGTATACAATAATGAGATAACAGCTGAGGAGGCTGCACAGCTTGGCAAGGAATTTGATGACTCTATTCACAGTACAGTGACAGCGAATTTTGGGAATGAATCAGATGTAAATAATGATGGAAAGGTTAACATTCTTACATTTGATATTCAGGACGGCTTTGATGGCACAGGCGGTTTTGTTGCAGGCTACTTTTCACCTGTCGACTTATATAATTACACAAACTCAAATAAGTCAGAGATTTTCTACCTTGATACGTACCCGCTCATGGAAAAATCCGGTGGTGAACCAGACGTCTCTGAAGCCTATATGACACTTGCCCACGAGTTCCAGCATATGGTCAGCTATAATCAAAACGTGTTCATTCAAGGAACAGCACAGCTAGACACATGGCTTGATGAAGGCATGTCGATGGCAGCAGAGCAAATATACGCAAAGAATGTCCTGCAAAGCAGGATTGATTATTATAACACCAGCACAAGCATTACAGCAGGACAGTCCTTACTTAACTGGGATTATTATGGAGACACATTAGCAAACTATTCCCTTTCCTACTTGTTCCTGCAATACTTGAAGTACCAGGCAGGACAAGGTGACAGCATCTTTAAGGAAATCATTGCAGACACAAACAGCAGCTACAAAGCTGTTGAGGATATCATCCATAAATACATCGACCCAAGTATGTCGTTCGGTCAATTTATGACGAACTTTCGGGCTGCACTTGTATTAAAGAAGGACTCTGGTCCGTATGGCTTTAACGGTGTCCCTGCTTTTGATGCACTAAAGGTGAAGCTGTACAGTGACACAGATACACTTTCCTTAAAAGGCGGCGGTGCTGTTGTTATGGCGCTAAGCTCGCCAGAGGACTTTGTTGTACCAACCGCAAAGGGTCAAGATATAACTTATACCATGCTGACAAGCGGAAACAGCTCAGCAGTACCCACGACACCAACTGTTTATGCAATAGCAGATACTGATACGAAATTAAGTGGAATTGCCGAGCCGGACACCACGATTAAAATCACAGCAAATGGCAGCCTTATTGGCAGCGGTACAGCAGCAAGCAATGGCACCTTCCAAATAACGATTCCAAAGCAAAAGGCTGGCACAAAGCTTGCGGTCTATGCGGTCAATGCAATGGGCAGCAGCAGTTCACAGGCAGTTATTGCTGTGCAAGATAAAACAGCACCTGCCAAGCCGTATGTTAGCTCTGTCAGTGATGCCCAAACAGCCGTTACAGGAACCGCTGAGGCAGGTGCGACTGTACAAGTCCGTTCTGGCTATACGACAATCGGAAAAGCAACAGCAGATGACAAGGGTGCCTTTAAGGTAGCTATCCCCAAGCAAAAGGCTGGCGTAAAGCTATATGTTAATGCAACAGACAAAGCTGGCAATAAAGGAATGGATACAACAGTCACGGTTATCGACCGGACACCTCCTGCAAAGCCAAAGGTGCTAACTGTTATTGATACATCAACAGCGATGACTGGCAGTGCCGAAGCAGGCTCTATCATACAAATACGTTCAGGCAATACGATAATTGCAAAAGGAACAGTTAGTGCAAATGGCGGCTATCTAGTTCCGATTACAAATCAGAAGGCAGGTACAAAGCTTTCTGTCAGTGCAACTGATAAAGCTGGCAATAAGAGTGAGGATACCATTGTCACCGTCTTGGACAAGACACCACCAAGCAAGCCAAGTGTTGCCTCGATAAGTGATTTAACAACCTATGTGACAGGCAAAACAGAAGCAAAGGCAAAGGTGTATGTTAAAAGAGGCAGCACAACACTTGGAAGTGCAACGGCAGACAGTAAGGGCGCCTATAAGGTTAAAGTAGCCAAACAAAAGGCTGGCACGTATTTAACGGTGTACGCAGAGGATGCGGCCCATAATAAAAGCAGTTCTGTTTCTATTAAGGTAGCAGATAAAACAGCTCCTGGCATACCAAGTGCAAAAACAGTCACATATAAATCGACGAGCATCTCTGGCAGTGCGGAGAAATATGCGACTGTATATGTATACAGAGGCAGCAAGTATTTAGGAAAAGCCTCTGTCAGCTCGAAAGGAACCTATACTGTAAAAATCAGCAAGCAGAAAAAAGGCACCTCCTTGAAGCTGTACGCAAAAGACAAGGCAGGTAACAAAAGTAATTACAGGACAATTAAAGTAAAATAGAAAAGGGCGTTCTGAAAACAGCTTCAGAACGCCTTTTCTTTACATTTAAACAAACGTTTGATTAATAATGCCTGACTCGAAAAAAACGAAGCCTCTCTACTGGAGGCTTCGTTTTTTTTCAGCTATTAAGCTCCTCGTCTACTAAATCGGCAACAAGAATATATCTTCTAGGTGCGTCACCGATATAGTTGAACGGGTAGCAGGTTGTAACGGTCAAGGTTGCTTTTGGCTTTGGCACTATTACAGTACGGTCATCCTTATCAACAATCCTTACCCTTTTCACTTTATAAGTGAATTCACCAGCAGATGTCTTCACTGTCAGCAGATCACCTTTACCGACTTCGCCAAGCCGTCTGAACACAGTATCCCTGTGCCCCGACAAAACAGTGTTGTCATTCTCGCCAGGCATTACACTGCCGGCGAAATGACCAACACCCTTTTCTAACTCGTCTTCATCCGTTCCGTGAATAATCGGCAAAACAGCATCAAGCTTCGGAATAATGAGCTCCCCCATATTCTCCCCTACTGCCGGCATTTCTGTATAAAGCGGTTCGCTGCTTTTAGCTGGTTCTTTTTCCTCCTCCTGTGGAGGAGTTTTCTCTTCCTTCGGCAAATCATCTGCCTTCACTTGCTCTGTCTTATAAAGGAAATAGCCTTTTAAGAAAGGATAAAAATTGGAGCTGGCAACCCAGACTCCAATTAATATGACAGCAGCAGTCAATGAAAGAAGAATCCATTGCTTGCGACTATTTCCTCTTCTGTTTTTATTGGCTGCTCGCATTTTTTACTGTCCTTTCACCCAAACACGTCTAAACAATACAACACCAGCAAGAACAATCACAAGTCCGATCATTGTGTTTTGCAGGTAGTCGGATGCAGTGTTTGGCAGCTTTCCGCCTTTTACTGTTTTTTGAACAGCTTTTGTAGAAGCTTTTACAGGTGTTTCCTTCACAATCTTTTCTGCTTCTTGAAGGTCTTTACCTGTTTCATTGATTAAATCAGAACCAAACAATTCCTTAGTAAGAATAACATCAGCAAGGAAATCTCCTTGTTTATTGTATAACTCAATAAGCAAGTCTGCTCCGTTTGTTGAAGTCATTGTCATCATTGCTTGAATAGATAATGGCTGCTTCACACCATCTTTTACAAGATAATATTTCACATCAAGCTGCAGGATATCAAGCATATCGTTAGAAATATCCAAAAGCTCCGCAATTTGCTCTGCTGTCAGCTCGTCCGCAGATTCGAATTCTGCAAATGCCATCATTCTATCACTTAAAGCTAATAATTGACCCTCAAAATCTGGGTTGTTCTCATAAACTGTCATGAAATGCTCAAACAATCTTTCCATCTCTTCATCTGTAAGCTGCAAAGATTGGAACAACTCATCCATTTCTGCTTCTAAATCTGCACCGCCATTGATGTAATAGTCAACAGTGTAGTCAAGATCTTCAATATAATCATAGTATTCAATAGACTCATCAAACTGCTGCAGGTATTCTTCTAACTCTGCTTTAGAAGCAAAGCCATAATCATCCAATAGCTGTTGAAGGTTTTCATCAGTGATTGGCATACCATAGTCATCTTCCAAATAGTAGCCTACAGTCTCATAAAGATGTTCAGCGAAGATATCATATTCAACATCAAAAACATCTTGTCCCTCTTCTATCTCACCATATTCAACAAGAAGTTCATTTAATTCTTCTCTTGTTAAATCATAGTCTGTTAAAATCGGCTTAATTGATTCCTCTGTTAACGGTGTTCCCAGCTCATCAACAGATTCGAAATCACTCATAGACAAATCTTTGCTTTTCAAATAATCAAGATAATCTTGTTTCTCCCAGCCTATTTCTGCTAAATATGCTTCGAAATCCTTATCATTAGATCCCATCGCAAATGAAGCCACAGGCTGAAGGCTTAAAGCCAACAAAATAGCCGTAAATAAACATAATAAACGCTTCATTGGTTCCCCCTGATATCTCTATAATTTTGTATTCAATTTATTATACTTGCAGAAAAAGGTAATAGAAATAAAAAAAATTTGTAAAAATAAAATATTTATGTTGCAATTTTACTAGAGTTCCATACCAAGTAAAAAAAGTATATATCTTACAAAAACAACCTTAAGAGTATCCTTTCCCTATTGTTTAAAAAGCGAGGAAATCCAGTCAGAGTAAGAGGTAAATCTAGTAGCTTCTGTTTTGACTGACTGCATTTGTAATCTCCATCATTTTTAGTAAGTATGTACTTCTTCCATTGAACACTTTCAATTCACCATACCAGCACAACTACTCCGTGAACACTTTCAGACAACCAAGCATATTCTAACTCTTGAGCATAAAGAAAAGCCCCAAAAATGCTCGGAGCTTTTCAAAAAAATCTTTGCACCTAATACGCCAAAATGACATAGAATACATCCTGGGCATAGGCAAATAACGCAAAAGTACATAGGAACCCTTTACCGGATACGTTGCCCTACATTGCTATTCAGCTTTGCCAATTCAGACTCTAACAGGCTCATCAATTCCTTCATTGTTGCACCCTCATTGCCTTTATTGTATACACTCAGCAATAATGTCTTGAATTCCTCTTTATTGTCAGCCATGTGATCGCTCCATTTTGATTTATTTATTTCAAAAGGCAGGTCTAAACAGTAAATATTTAATATCATATGCCCGTTACTAGCGGAACGTTATCTTGTGATAAGCCCTTTCCTTTAACAAAGTGCCTAATTCCCTTTTTCTTTCCCATATTTCTAGGCTGCTAAACTGGTAGCTTACATGTACACAAACAAAAAAGCAGCAAATAATTGCCGCTTAATGGTGCGGGTAGTTATTTGCTGCTTTTTAGGTGACTTTTTTCCGTTGAAGAATGACAAGTACAGAGGAAATTGTGATGCCAATTAACAATGCAAGAACGGCAGCACCAATATAAAATGGGGCAGACGGCCAATAGTGGTTTACATAGAAGATAAAGCAGGACACAACGAAAAGCACTGCTAAAAACAATTCAAACAATAAGGCAACAAACAGAAAAGCCAAGTACGGGTTGATAATTCCTTTATGTGAGACATGCTGTAAAGTGATGCCCTGCCACCAAAGCTCTCCAAGACGGCTGAAGCCTTTCATCTTCCATCACCCTCAATAATATTGTTATTTCATTGTATGTTGGGTTTGAGGGAGAATTTCCTTAGTTGCTTTAAATTTTATTAATTAATGTTTATTTTCATTATTTCTTCCACGCTTTGTCTATTTGTATCAAATATAAAATACATTTCGTTAATATCTTCTACGGCACTCGTTGCATCTACATCAATAAAGGATTCCTTTTCAGATAGTTCTTTAAGTGATGTTAAGTTATTTTTCACTCTAACAATGGAATCATACTCCATATATTTATATACAATCTCTAAATCAGAGCTTATTAGTCTATGATAAAAATGCTGTAAATCTTGTTGTATTTGCGAATTCCTAACAGAGGATTTCTCATCAGATTCTGTTATGTTATCAATCTCTTCTAAAATAATTTCAGATGTATCGATTAGCTCTTCAAGTACATGCAATCTTTCTTTAGACACTTCTAAAAAATGCATAAAAATTCGTCGGTCTATTCTTTCTTTCACTATGTAGCATGTTAATAGTGTTGCTAGACAAGCCAATACAACGCCAACTATTCCGTCAACTAGTTCATTAAACATGTAGAAGAGCATCCATATCCAACATAAAAGAAGAGTAAAAATAAATACATATCCGTTATAGGATTTCATTTTTCTCAATTTACCGCCTCCTGCGTTTATGCTTTTAGTAGAATATTGAACTTCATACAAATTATAACATTTTTTGTTATTTAATTATTCTAATTCTATTAAATTAAAAAGTTATGCGATTCTATGTTGGAGGATTTATTACTGTCCGACCGAATATAAAGCATGCTAATAAAGACATTGGTTACTATGGTACCATGCTTCTGTAGAATAATGTCGAACTCTTTTTCTTTATCTAAGTAACTATTTAGCGTATGATTAAAACCGTGACAAAATACCTACAGGAGATTATATGTTGAATTCTATAAAAGACAATCCAGAGCTAGATCCCGATTGGATAGAATTGATTTCATATGCTAAGGAGATAGGTATGTCCATAGATAATATTAGAAAGATTCTCACTGTACTTAAACCTTCTTAAGGTTCTTTTTAGCATAATAGTCATTCACCAATAGCTTGCTCTCCCTTCCATAAGGAAAGGAGAGTTTTTTTATTTATATTTTTATAAAGCATTAAAAAAAGCAGGAAGATTATCTCCTGCTTTTACTTGTGACTATTTTCACAAATATTAATCACTTTATACAAGTCCTTTGATTATTACTTAAAGCTGGGCCGTTCTCCACGCAAGTACATTCTCAGTTCTATACACATCTGCCTTATCCACTGACTGAAATAAATTCATTTTATATTGAACTACTTCTTTTGCCGCATCAATGCAATCAGGATAAATCGCATTTGGATCCCAAAGCTCTGTTTCTGCCAGTATTTCACGGCATTTTTTGTAGAAGGCGTATTTGTAATCGGAGGAGATATTTACCTTTTGAATACCGATTTTAACTGCTTCTGCGATTTCTTCATCTGGGTTGGCAGAGCCGCCATGCAGAACGAGCGGAATATCAACAACCTCTTTGATTTGGCGCAAAATATCCATGCGCAGCTGTGGCTTCATGTCCTTCGGATAAATGCCGTGGCAAGTTCCAATAGCAACTGCCAATGTGTCTACACCAGTGCTTTCCACAAATTCCTTTGCATCCTCTGGTCTTGTATAGATAACCTCTGTCACGCCGCCTTCAATCGTTGTGCCAGTATTGCCGATTGTTCCAAGCTCTCCTTCAACAGAAACTCCAAGGGGATGGGCGATATCGACAATTTGCTTTGTAATCCTGATATTCTCTTCAAGGGGCAGAAGGGAGCCGTCAATCATAACAGAGCTGAAGCCAACATGGATTGCTCTCATGATATTTTCCACACTGTCACCATGATCGAGATGAAGTACAAATGGAACATGGCTGTTTTTAATGCGAGCAAGCACATAGTGGAAGAAATCATCCTTTGTAAAATCAAGCTCTGTCGGGTGGACTGCGATAATAGCTGGCGAATTGTTCTTCTCTGCCTCTTCCACAACAACTCTTAAGAAATTACTATCTGCCACATTAAAGGCTCCCACCGCAAATTGATGCTCCTGTGCCACTTCTAATAACTGCTTCATGTTTACTAACATTGTCTCTCCTCTTTCCGTTTAGAATTTTTTTTATAATGATTTGCCTGTAGATTCAGCCACGTCGATATAATATTTGACCATTTCCTTGCCAGCATCGACTGTTCCTTGTATAAGGCGGACATAATCGACACTTTCATTATCCTTCAAGTATTCTTGAATGCTATTTACTTGTGCCTTCATAAAGTCAGAGCCAACGTTAATCTTGTTGATGCCAAGAGCAATCGACTTCTTTATATTAGCCTCCCCGCAGCCTGACCCGCCGTGCAGAACAAGGGGTATATTTGTTTCTGCCTTGATTTTCTCGACAATGTCAAAGCGGAATGGCGGAATATAGCCATCTGGATAGTCGCCGTGGCTTGAGCCATAAGAAATCGCCAGTGCGTCAATTCCTGTCCGTCTTGCATACTCAATCGCTGCATCAGGGTTTGTATACATTTCATCACTAGTCAAATTATTGCGGGAAACGGAACCAATATTGCCGATTTCCCCTTCTACACTAGCATCATAGGTCTCGGCAAACTCAACCATCTTTTTTGTAATCTCGATGTTTTGTTCAAGAGGATATGCTGACGCATCCATCATGACACTTGAAAAGCCATCTCTTAAGCATCTTTTCACAAAGCCTACATCCTTGCCGTGATCGAGATTAACAGCAACCTCCACACTTGCATTCCGGGCCATTTCTATAATTGGCCCTGTCAGCAGGTTACTGCCAAGATGTGCCTGTAAATGGTCTTGCAGCAGATCAATGATGACAGGCGCTCGTAATTCTTGAGCAGCAAGTATGACTGCCTTTGCTGTTTCTAAATTGAAGCAATTGATGGCCATCACCGCGTACTTTCCTTTGTTGGCACGGGCAAGCATGCCTTTCATGGAAACATACATAAGCTTTTTCCCTCCTGATTAGAATGAGATTTTAATATCAGATAAGTCCATTTCCTCTTCCTCTGTTGTTTCCTCTTCCGCTTTTTCTACAGGCTCCTTCTTCCAGAAGAACAGCATCAAGCCTGTAACGACAGAACCAATCAGCAATGCCAGACAGAACAGGATTGGATGATTCATTGCCGGTACAATGAACATACCGCCAGATGGCACTGGTGAGCCCACACCCCACAGCATTGAGAAGCCTCCGCCAACTGCAGCACCGAGTGTACAGGAAACCACGACTCTGACAATATCAACCGCAGCAATTGGGATAACACCTTCTGTGATCATACAAACTCCCATTGGAAAGGCGATTTTAATATTATCCTCTTCTGATTTCGTATATTTTTTCTTTTTCAAGGCTTTAGATAATACCCATGAAATCGCGACACCGAATGGCGGCACCATTGATGCCAATATTTTAACTGCCTCTGGCTCGTAAATTCCTTCAAGTAACAGACCGTCAGCAAAAAGGGAAGCGACTTTATTGACTGGACCGCCGAAGTCAAAGGCTGCCATGCCGCCTAAGATTGCACCAAACAAGAAGCGCATCGAGCCCTGCATGCTCGTTAAGAACGCTGTCATTCCATCTGTCGCCCAAACGATTGGCACCCCTAACACGAAGAACATGAGGAGACCAACGACCAGACTTGAGATGAGCGGAATAATCATCATCGGCATAAGTCCCTCTGCCCATCTCGGCACCTTCAAATTATTCTTCAAGAAGAGAACGAAATAACCGACGATAAAACCGCCAAGCATACCGCCCAGGAACCCAGCACCAATCGCATTTGCGATAAGACCCATCAGCAAGCCTGGTGCTATCCCTGGTCTGTCTGCAATTGAGTAGGCAATTGCCCCAGCTATGACCGGAGCAAGCAAGCCCATTCCCAAAACACCTAAAGAGACAAGAGCGGACGGAATCGAAAATGCTGCTTGGTAATTTCCAATGACAGTCCCGCCTGTCAGATTTCCAATGGCAATTAGTAGCCCTGATGCTACTACTAATGGAAGCATATAGGATATAGCAGTTAATGCATGCTTTTTAATTTGCAGTTTTTTCAGCATAGAAAAGACCCCTTCACTGGTTTTTGTTTAATTCAGCTTCAATCTTTTTGTATAACTGCTTTGGTGCTTTTATGGCAATATGGGTCGGCACCTCGATAATTCGTTTGCCTTTAAACCGCTCCTTTCCACTTACCTTAATGTCTGCGGCAATGATAACAAGATCGGCCTCCTGTATCTCTGTTGCAGTAAGCTCATTTTCGATTCCGATTGTACCTTGTGTCTCAATCCGGACCTTATGGCCAAACTCCTGCCCTGCCTTAATCAGCTTTTCCCTCGCAATATACGTATGAGCGATTCCAGATGTACAAGCAGAAATTCCAACAATATTCATAACCTTTTCCTCCTTCAATTGTTTTCAGCAAAGATTTCAATGAACTCCCTTTTCGTCTGCAGCGTTTGAAACTTTTCAATCTTCTCCTCATCAGCAAGGAGCACAGCAACCTTTTGAAGCAGCTTAATATGTGTTGTTGTCTTGTCGCTATTCTTGACAGCAAACAAAATAATAATATTAATTGGTCCTCCATCAAGAGACTCCCACTCTATCTCCTTATTTGTCCTGCCAATCGCAATCGATGTTTTCTGGACAGAATCCGATTTGCCATGAGGAATGGCAATGCCCTTTTCTAAGCCCGTCGGTCCAGCACTTTCCCTGTAAAGAACATCCTCTATAAAAGCTGCTTCATCTGTTACGCAACCGTTTACAAATAATAGATTGGTTAATTCTGCAATGACGCCCATCTTTGTCGTCGACTTCAAGTCGAGACTGATTAAATCCTCTGTCACAACTTTCGTAAAATCTAGATCATCCATTTGTACATCCATCTTAATCCTCCTATTACTTGAGTACTGTAATCATCTGTTATAGATAATCACCTGATTTTTATAGTAATCCTTAATAAACTGGTCAATCTTGTACTTATCATCTTCATTTAATATTGGACTGACAAGAATGGTCGGCTTGTCGCTGATGCTATGCTGCTTCACTGTTGAGATGACAAGCTCAACATCATCATAATCAGACTGCTTAATGCGCTCTTGAGCGATGATTTTATTAATGTGAATATTCGGAAAGTTTTTCCTGATTTTTTCACTAAGTAAATGAGATGTGCCAACTCCACTCGTGCATTCAATGAGAATCGGAATCTGGTTTGCAAAGCGGTCATCATAGGAAATTTGAAAATAGAGAGTAATATAGCCTATCTCTTCATCTGTTAAATGCTTATCATAGATGCTTTCTTCCAAAAGCTCATTAGCCGAAAATTTAACAAGCTGAAAGATATTCGAGAAGTTTGATTTAATGGACTTCAAAATTGGATTAATAATATAAATTTGATGATTAAGTCGGTAAACCATGGAGTGAAGATGCATCGTCAATCTTTCCCGCAAGTCCCTGTCCTCTGTGAACCGGTAGCCGCTGTTTTTCGCAACCCTTAAAATCAACTGGTCTGCCAAGGTAATAACCTGGCTGTTCAAGACAACCTCTGTTTGCTGATTAAGCAGGAAGCGGGAGTTGAGCTTATACGCTTTTAAAATATAGTAGAGATTCAGCATTTCATTTTGCTTCAATTGGAAGGAATACTGCCGTTCTAGCTTTCTGGCTAACGCAATAGTCATCGGATAAATGGCAGAATTAGTGTCTATTAGTTCATAAATCATTTCTTCATTCGGAAACGGCTGAAGCTGGTGTGTCTGCTTTTCAACAATAGCTAATAGCGAACAAAATAAGGTTAAATAATAGGGCTGATCCAACAGCAAGTCCTGTTCCTCTTGAAACTCATGGAGAATTCGCTTAATTTCACCAAGTTTACTGTTCCTCACTTGGATGTCCTTAATGGAATCAGGAATATCATACTGACAAAAGAGATCACCTATTTGCGTTAAATAGCTTTCAATAATAACAGCCATCAGCCGGTAAAGAGAGAACTGATCACCATTAATAAAGGTTCCTTCATTTGTCCGCGACAGCTTGATATTATAAGGAGCCAGCTTCCTCTCAATATGCTTAAAGTCATTCAAAATTGAGCTTTGGCTGACAAAATACCGCTCCGATATTTTCTGAATCGAGGTCTTACAAGGAGCGATGGAAAGAAGAAACAACAGCAAATCCAGCCGCCTCTCATCAGGATGCTCAAACTGATCACTAAGAGAAACACTATCCACTTCCTCAAGCAAATAGCCATTATTCTCCTTCTTCGTCAGCCTGTAATCAGAGCAATTATCCGCAATATCCTGCATATCACGATAAATCGTTTTCCTCGACACAGACAGCCTCACTGCCAATTCAGAAGCCGTCACAAACTTCCTTTCCCCAAGCAAAATATCAATGATTTCACATTGACGCTTATTCATGAATTTCCATCACCTCGTTTCTATGCTCTTATCTTACCAACGTGTAAGCGTATACACAATTACAATTTTGGTGGGGATTTTGTGTCCTTATTGGAGGGAAGGGTTGGGGTAACGATGAAATACCAAAAAAACCCCTTCTAGAAATATTTGAAGAGATTTTTTCATTTTAGATAGCTAATAAAATGAAATCAATGTATATACAATCGATTTAATAACATATTTACTAGCAAGTTATATCTAATACTAATTCGACATTTCATTTATCAGTAAGGATGCAAGCACCTTTTGTCCCTCATAAGTTGGATGAATTTCGTCAGTTATTACGAACTTCTTTTCATTCCCTTTAAATGAGTTAAAACTATCAATGTATATTACAGAAGGTTCACTTTTTGCTATTTTCTTGAATTGTTTATTTATAGTCATCAGAATGGAGTCTCCAAAAGTTTCACCTGTAGTACCTATAGGTATAGGATTATATAAACTATACAAATAAATAGGAGAATCAGATATCGCTCTTAACTTACTGATTATTTTTTGTGTATTAGTTATTACATCATCTGTTGCACTTTTAATCATAGACGCTTGTTTTATAGATGGTAAAGCACCATTTCCATCACGTATTTTCTCCAAGTATGGTTGTGAAGCTTCTAATAAATCTACACTACCTATATCTATACAGATAGCTTTTGAGCTCTTTAATTTAAACTGATACAAAGGATTCTCTAAGTTATTTAAAAGTTCTGTAGTTGTTTGACCACGCATTGATAAATTGTAAATGTGATAATAAGAAAGTTCATTTCCAACTAAATTAGGAAAACCATATTTACTTGGGGCCAATTGTTTATTAATGTTCCACCCTAAAGATATAGAGTCACCTAGAAACACAAATGTTTCTTTCTTTTTACTATTCAACTTTTGAAATGTATAAAAACCACTTTTTGAAACAGAATCAACAATATTTATTCCTTCTTTACGAGAAATAAATTGGCTATTCGTTTTAAAAATGAGTAGATTACTAAATCCAGTATTCATAAAAAAATCAGTTGCCTTTTCACCTAAAAGCTCTTCACCTAATATAGAACTCATCATCTCAAAAGCATGGATCTTAGTGATTTTATCATTTATTCTATTTTCCTCCCAAAATTTATAGCCATATTCTTCTTCCGCTTTCTCATAATATCCTGCAGCCCAGTTATCAGAGTTATCTGTGACCAATGGTGAAACATTATATATTTTAAATAATAAAACTAAAAATTCTGCTTCACTAATTTCTTTTTCTGGTTCTTGAATAACTTTATTTTCAATAAAGCTATCAATCCATTTAACTTTCTCCGCTGTAACCGCATCTGGATCAATTGTTATATTCGTTTCTCTATTGTTTTTGAAAAGTTCCTCCTTTTTTTGGGCTGTTATTGTAGTATTATGTAATTCCCCCATATAAATTACTCCTACACAAACTAATATTAATAATAGTATCCAAATTACTGGTCTTTTTTTACCTCTCATTAAGTACTCCCCTATGCCAAATTACCCATTAGAAGATTATCATACCATTTATCTACTAAAAATACATGTGGGATTTTTTACTATATTAAACCGCATATAAATCCAATATGTTATAAATTTGGATAATATAACAAAAATCCTTATTTCTCCTCAACCTTCGTGCAGGATCCCTAATTCTTAAATTGGCTCCTAACTTACCAAAGTGAAGGAGGATACGACTTTTTTTGCCCTTTTTGGATAGAAAGTTTAGGATAAAGCGGAAAAAAAGAGCCCTTCCTTGTGTAGGAGAGGACTCTATCTTATATCTTATAAAACTATTTCTTCTTTAACTATAAACTCATTTACATCAGGTCTACCAATAGATTGATAGTTGATACCAGCTTCCTTTGCTGCAGCCAATGAATAACAATTACGTCCATCATATATATATGGAGTCTTCATTTTTTCTCTAAACAAGTTCAAATTAATTTTTTTTATTTCATCCCACTCTGTAAACACAAAGCATAGATCCGCATCTTCCAAAGCCTTTTCTGGACTATCTTCGTATACAACTTGTGTCGGATAAATTTTCTTAAAGTTCTCCACTCCAACTGGATCAAATGCATGAACTTTTGCACCTTGATTCAATAACAAACGAACGTTTGGTATAGATGGAGCTTCCCTTAAGTCATCCGTCCCCGGCTTGAAAGTTAATCCTAGAACAGCTACCTTCAATCCTTGGAAAGTAGGGAAATCTTGTCTTGCTTTCTTAATCAACTTAAAGCGTTGCTTTTCATTTACTTCAATTGCAGCTTTAACCGTACGAAGGACATAACCTTCTTCCTCAGATAACCAATGCAAAGCCTTCGTATCTTTCGGGAAGCAAGATCCGCCATAACCAATTCCAGGGTTCAAGAACTTATTACCAATACGAGCATCATAGCTCATTCCGTTCGTAACATCTTCAATATTAGCACCGACAGCTTCACAAAGGTTAGCGATATCATTTACAAAGGAGATCTTTAGTGCCAAGAAGTCATTTGAAGCATACTTAACCATCTCTGCACTGCGACGGTTCATAGTAAGAATTGGTTGATTAAATGGCTCATAGATACCAGTCAGCACTTCCTTCGCTCTATCACTTTCAACTCCAATAACAATACGAGATGCATTTAATGTGTCTTTAACTGCTGTCCCTTGTGCAAGGAATTCTGGATTAGATGCAACTTCTACATTAACATCACGTTTTAAGTGGTTCTTAATGAAGACTTCCACCTTATCATTTGTCCCAATAGGAACCGTTGACTTAATGACAACAAGACAATCTCTTTGAATATTTTCCGCAATTTGGCGGGCAACTGTATAAACAAAGTTTAAGTTTGCTGATCCATCCTCGTTTTCTGGAGTTCCTACCCCAATTAAGATAACATCTGATTGAGCATAGGCACTTTCATAATCAGTCGTAAACGCTAGTTTACTAGCTTGAGTATTTTTAACAATCAGTTCATCCAACTGTGGTTCATAAATAGGGGATATACCTTTTTTCAAAAGGTCAATCTTATCCTGAATATTATCCACACATGTAACTGAATGACCCACTTCAGCTAAGCAAACACCCGTGACTAGTCCTACATAACCGGTTCCTGCTACTGTGATATTAGTCATTATTAACTCCTTTACTATATCAATTTTACAATCTTAATAATATATTTTTAAGATTCCTTACATGGTAGGTATACTTATATCTAGATAATACCTATAAAAATCAATCTGTTATCTGCAATATTGTTTTTATCTTATTCCAATTGGAAATGGGTTCCTTAATATCTTCTTCAAGGATATTGGGACCACTTTGCACTTCAATAATCTCTAATTCTTCAATTGCACGTATAGCATGTCGTACAAAGGGGGATATCTCTACTATATCTCCTGTATTAACCTGCTTAATCTCATCATTCAATATTAATTGTCCACACCCTTTAACAATGGTCCAAACTTCTGTACGATACTCATGATAATGATAACTTAAGCTTTTACCATTGTGAATACATATTTTCTTAGTAATTACTTCTTTTTCTTTATCATATTTAACAAAATCAAGAATTTTATACCAACCCCAAATTCGTTCTTCGTACATTGGACGTTGATCAAAATCAGTGATTAATTCTTTTAATTTTGGACTAGCTTGTTTATCACTTACCAAAATTCCATCTGGGGAAGCTGCAACAATTAAATCTCTACCACCTAAAACCGCCACAGGAATTTCCAATTCATTTATTAAGTGAACATTTGTACTATCTTCACTAATTGTCCCCATCCCCATAATACTTGTGGACATTTCCTCAGTAAGCGTATTCCATGTCCCTAAATCCTTCCAGTAACCATCATAGGATAAAGCTACTATTTCTTTTGCTTTTTCCACAACTTCGTAATCGAAACTGTTCTTATTAAACTTCTCATATTCTTTCTTGAGTTCTAAATAACTTGTAGGTAATCCCAAATTTTCAATCATCTCAATTATAAATGATAATTTAAAAGCAAATACTCCACAATTCCAAAGTGCACCATTTTTCATCAAAACTTCAGCTTGCTTTTCAGTTGGTTTTTCCTTAAAATGACTTACTTCCAAATAGGCACTTTCTGCCCCTTTTTTTGGAACGATATAACCATATTTAGAAGATGGAAAGGTTGGTGTAACCCCCATTAATGCTAAATCTGCACCAGATTCATCTAGTATATCTTCTAATTGAACAACTTTATGAAAAAAGGCATCATCAACATAAGGATCAACGGGTAAGACTACAATGACTTCATCCATGTCTATACTTCTTTCTGAGTATAAAAAAGATGCAGACAATGCTATTGCTGGAAAAGTATCTCTTCTTTCAGGTTCAACCACAATAGATACATTGCTGCCAATTTGATTTTTAATCATATCTACTTGAGATGCACTAGTAGCAATTATAGCTGAATCCCCTAAACCAACTTTTTCTAGTTGATTATAAACTCTTTGTACCATAGAAACTCTATTATTATTTTCGTCATCTAAAACTTTTAAAAACTGCTTAGAACGGGCATCATTTGATAGAGGCCAAAGCCTTTTCCCAGAACCACCTGATAATAATACTAACTTCATTTATGCCCTCCCAAATATAAAATATAGAATTCGTAATTTACTGTTTTATCTAAATTAAAATGCATTAATGGTAATCAGACTTTTAACTTGATTACAATACATTTATAATTATTCTTTTTTTTGCAATATATATATAGGACTTGTTGTTACATTTATTTTCGAATTATTTTTCTTTACAAATCCTATATTTTCACCGTACATCGAATTTATATTACCCGCTATATTTTCGGTTAATTGTATTTCATGTTTTTCAGTACTTGTAGTCCAACATACAAATATTTTATCGTCGTGCTTGTTCCTAAATACTAATACGTAGTCATTATCACTATCAGTAGAAAGTCTTTTATCAAATTCATACCCATTCAAAGTCTTATTAACTGTTTTAAGACCTAAATAAGAAAGCTTAGGAGTAATCAAATTATTTTCTCTTAAACCAAAATTTTGATTTCCATCTGCAGGATCTGTTCCACTATCTTTCCAATCATACCATATGCTAATTGGTATATTCATATACTTATTAATTAAAAACATTCTAACTGCATATTCAGCTTGTTGCGAATCCGTTAAGTTTAATCCCGACCACCCTACTCCTGTTGAATAGCCCCATTCACCAGATATTATTGGGATATTCTTTGAAGTATACTTGGAAATTAAATTCCTTAAATTTAAATAATCACCACTAACAGTTTCTGGGTTAGTACTTCGATATGGATGAACAGAAACGGCATCAATATAATCAAAGGCACCAAGTTTTGCAATCTCATTTAACCATGCCAAGGCATCTTGATTTATATATGCCAATGCCGGAGCAACTACAATCCCTGATGGATCATTTTTTTTAATTATTTGTGATACTTTTTTAACAAGTAAAGCATATTCTTCATGGTTAGGTTTAGGATCCCAAAATCCTCCATTAGGCTCATTCCATATTTCCCATATTATTCCATTATTTCTATATCTTTGTGTTGCTTGGGTCACAAAATCTCCAAAAGCTTCCCTACCCTTTTCTGTGACTATTGACTGTCTTTCTTCATATAATTTGTTACTGTAATCTAAAATATAATAAGGTTTAATTTTAGATTCTAGTAAAGACTGAGTTAATTTATCGTATCCAGTTTCTTCAAAATCATAGTCTTGTTTATCTTTTTCTACTGCAGACCAATTTAGGTCTGTCCTAACATATTTAAAGCCAGCTTTTTCTATTAATTCTATATCGATTGGATCTCCTCTAAAATGAATATTGACTCCATGGCCTCCTATTGCTGATTTTGCTTCCATAGTACTTGAATCTTGTTTTAACTTATACAAAATTAGTATTGTAATAACAATAAAACTACAAGTAATAATCCATAAAATTTTTTTTTTAGATTTTGTCAATTATTATCCCAACCAATTAAATTATTTATTAAATTAAATTCAGTAGTTTACTTTAAAAACGGGAGATAATCTAATCTATGATTAAATTAGTATTAGCTAAGAATAAGATTTTTAAAATTTCTCTAGTTAGTAAATTTTATATCTTATATCCCTTTGAATTTTATTAAAAAAGAGTGAAGTTACACTCCTCTTTTACATCCGATGTAAATATTTTCAATTTTATTTACCATTTCATGTATATCATACTTTTCTGAACTTTCAAACGCATTATTTGATAAATACTCCCATTCTTTCTCATTATACATTAGTGATTTGATTTGCTCAGCCGCCTTATACGCATCTTCTAAATCAAATAGTAATCCATTTTCACTACTAATAATTATGTCGTTATTTCCGACAACATTTGTAACTATACTTGGTAGTCCAACTGACAATGCTTCAATAAGTGCAATAGGTAGACCTTCCCACCTTGAAGTTGATAAGAAAATATTATATTCACTCATTATCTTTTGCATATTATCTTTTGTTCCCAGAAAATTAATTTTATTTTCTAAGCCCTTTGACTTTACTAGTCTTTCTAATTCACTCTTAGATTCACCAGTTCCAATAAAATCTAGTACTAAATTTGATATCATGAATTTATTAATTAAAATCTCTATAATATCAATAGCTAGTTCAGAGTTCTTCTGTTCATTAAATCTTGTTACTGATATTATTTTAAAAAAACTATTATAAGATGCTCTATTACCGTCTACTAATTCAACTCCGTTATTAACAACAGTTAGTTTTTTTGGTGTAAATACTAACTTTTTGTTAACAGCTAACTCATATTCCCCAGACGAAACGCAAATAATTTTATAAGTAACTAAAGAAGAAACTTTTTCATATAATGAATATATTTTATTTATCAAACCATTATAGGATAAATGAATACCATGATAAGTATGCACAACTTTTGATTTAGTAATAAACTTAAGGAATCTACTATAAATTCCAGCACCTTTACCATGTGAATGTATTACATCTATTTTATTTTTCATAATATACTTTCTTAATAGCATTAACTTTTTATAACTAAATTTTCTATGAGGAATAATAATAATTTTTTCTTCCCCTAATAATGACACGAATTTTTCATAATATGGTTCATCTTGAGGACAAGCAATATAATAATTAATTTTCTTAAAATCAGAATTTTTCACCAATCTAAATATATGTTCGGGCCCACCACCATGGTCTGCCCGTACGGATATCAATAGAACATTTAATTTTTTCAAACAAACCACCCTGTTATTTATATTCAATTTTTAGAGGATTAGATTTAATATTTTCGGTAATAGAATTAATGCCACTTTCTACTTTTATACGTATGAAAGCGGCATTAAAGAGCTTGAACAAATACAATATTAAACCACAACATTACTGTATATAACTACTTAACTTGATAATACGACTTATACCAGTTCACAAATTTCTCTAGACCTTCATTAATTGAAGTTATTGGTTCAAAACCAGTAGCCTTTTTAATATCGTCAATATCTGCAAAAGTAGCTTTTACATCACCTGGTTGCATTGATAAGTATTCTTTTTTAGCCTCTTTGCCAATATGCTTTTCAAGTGTTGTTATAAACTCCATCAACTTAACAGGTTTATTATTTCCTATATTATAAACTTTGTATGGAGCATAACTAGAACTTGGATTTGGCTCTTTATAATTCCATTCATTATTTACAGTTGGAGGTTGATCTATTAATTTAACAATACCTTCAACAATATCATCTATATAAGTAAAGTCTCTTTCCATATTACCTTCATTGAATATATTAATCGTTTTTCCTTCAATTATATTTTTAGTGAAAGAAAAATACGCCATATCCGGTCTACCATAGGGGCCATATACTGTAAAAAAGCGAAGACCAGTTGTAGGTATACCATATAAATGACTATATGTATGTGCCATAAGTTCATTAGATTTTTTAGTAGCAGCATACAAACTAACAGGATGATCCACTCTATCAGAAGTAGAAAAAGGCATTTTCACATTTGCACCATAGACAGAACTTGACGAAGCATAAATAAGATGTTTTATCTTATAATTTCGACAAGCTTCGAGAATATTAACGAAACCCTGTATATTAGATTCAATATACGCATGTGGATTTTCCAAGCTATACCTAACACCAGCTTGGGCAGCAAGATTTATTACTACATCAATGTCTTCTTCTTGAAAACATTCATTAACTTCATTTTGATTTGATAGCTCAGCTTCATAAAACTTAAAATTATTGAAATCAGATAATAACTTTAAACGGTCCTTCTTTATTTGAATATCATAATAATCGTTTATATTATCAAAACCAATTACATCGTAACCCATTTCTAATAACTTTTTAGATAAATGCATACCAATAAAGCCAGCAGCACCAGTTACTAAGATTGACATATCTATCCCTCCAAAAAAAAATTATAAGTTACTTCTGATTTAATACTACTTTTTCATTAACTTCATTATATTTTTCAAAAATAAAAGACCTAAACTCACTTCTAAAGTTTTCAGCGGAAAAACTTTCTGCATGTTTCCGACAATTGGATGGTAAAAGTTGTGAGTTTATATCTTCAAAGTCTTTTACTGCCATTTCTATTGACTCTGCAGTCTGTTGATAAAAAAATAAACCAGTCGGATTCTCTGAATTTCCATAACCTCTTACTGTTTCTTTTGAACCACCTTTTCCAAAAGCTATTACTGGTGTTCCACATGCCTGAGCCTCAACTGGGGTAATACCAAAGTCTTCTTCCGCTGCGAATACAAAAGCTTTAGCCCTTTGCATATGATCTCTTAGCACTTCGAATGGTTGATAACCCATTATTTTAACATTGTCACTTGCTTTGGATTTGATTTTTTCAAATTCGGAACCCGTACCAATTACAACTAATTTTTTGTCTGGCATCTTTCTAAAAGCTTCTACAATAATATCAATTTTCTTATATGGAACCATTCTAGAAGCAGTTAAATAGAAATCTTCTTTTTCAGAACGATAATCAAAACTTGAAACATCTACTGGAGGATAAATAGTTTTAGATTCTCTACGATATACCTTCCAAATACGATTTCCAATAAAATTAGAATTTGAAATAAAATGATTCACTCCATTTGATGTTCTATAATCCCAATTCCTTATCTTATGCAACATATATCTTACGATTACACTTTTAAATCCTTTGTCTAATTCTGATTCTTTAAGATATTGATGTTGTAAATCCCAAGCATAACGAATGGGTGAATGGACATATGAAAAGTGTAATTGGTCCGGACCAGTTATAACACCTTTAGCAACGGCATGAGAACTAGAAATAATTACATCATAACTAGACAAATCAAATTGTTCTATAGCTAACGGCATTAATGCTAAATAATTTCTAAATCTTTTTTTAGCAAAAGGTAGTTTTTGAATAAAGGAGGTATTAACGGATTTGTTCTTTATAAAGCCTCTATTATCACCAAGAAAATCGACTAAACTAAATAAATCCGCTTCTGGAAATATATTCAATATCTCTTCTATTACTTTCTCTGACCCTGCATAAGTGTCATACCATTCGTGCACTAATGCGATTTTCATAAATTAAGCACTCCTAAACTAGGTAATTTCAAATATATATTCTTAAATCAAATTAATTTTATTCTTGGATTTCCTTTATAACTTTTGCAGGTGAACCTACTGCTATTGATGCATTTGGTATATCATTTATTACAAGTGAATTTGCACCTATCCTTGACTTCTCACCAATTTTCACATTCCCTATTACAGTTACTCCAGTATATAAACAAACATTATTTCCGATTTCTGGGTAGTTGGCTGCAGTATAGCTATTTGTACCTAATGTGACATTTTGGTATATCATGCAATATTCCCCTATAATCACACCTTCTCCGATTACGATACCAACAGCATGTGGAATTTGTATGCCTTTTCCAATCTTAGCACTTGCCTTTATTTCACAACCATGCAAAAGATGGTTTATGTTAAATAGAATTTGACTTAATATCCTCAATTTTTTTTTATATAAATAGTTAGAAATACGATAAATAAATATTACCCTGAATCCAGGAACTAACATAAAAGCTTTAAAGAATGAAAAAAAGTTATTTTTTCTTTTTATTGCAATCAAATCTTCCCAAATCAAATTCAGTTTCATTTCCCCCTTACTTATCTATTTCCCATTTACCTTTATTACTTTAGCTGGTATTCCTACTACTGTTGAATTAGGTGGTACATCTTTTACTACAACGGCATTAGCACCAATTAAAGAATTATCTCCAACTACTATATCACCTAATATTTTTGCACCTACTCCAATATAAACACCATCGCCAATATGTGGTGCTCCAGAATTAGGCTTTGATTTCCCAATTGTTACCTGATGACTTATAGTAACGTTTTTTCCAATTTTGACATCAGCATGGATAATAACTCCATTTGAGTTATGTGGTAAATAGAGATTCTCTCCTATTTTGCACTTTGCTGGAATCTGTGCCCGCGCTAAGATTCTAACAAAAACTGTATCTAATAATTTATATAGGGCTCCTAATAAATGTCTTATAATAGGAATGTTAACTTTATAATAAACCCAATTGCCGTACCTATAAATGTAGACGATATACCTATCCCTGAATTGCACTGACAAAAAGTCGTACCCCTTTTTTCTTCTATTTAATTATTCATAGATCATTAAATACCTTTTGCTCTATTAAATGTACCTTTACTGCTTTTTATTTCCTTTAAGAACAGAAGCAAAAGGGCAAAGGCATATACAATAATACCAACTAGTATTTGTAAGATTAATGCAATGACTCCTTTATAGTCTCTTAAATAAAACAATAAAATTCCCATTAACCCGCTAGCAAAAGCTATTTTTATGAAAACGAAACACGGAAAACTTAATTTGAATATTTTATTTCCAATATACCAACTTATTATAATTGACACTCCATAGGAAATTAGTGTAGAATAAGCAGCTCCTTCAATTCCGTATTTTGGAATAAAGACATAATTAAGGAAGATGTTTAATGCTGCAGCAACAATAATGGGGATTACCTGCAAATTAGTTTTGCTACCTAATTGATAGGTTAAATCCACGTAATAAAGCTTAAATCCATGTAGGAAGATAGAAATAAGTAAAATCGGCATCAACTTTTTTGATAATTGTTGATATTCAGGTCCAATAAACAAATTAACAATATTATCATTTAAAATAATCATACCAATTAATGATGGCAAAGAAATTAGTAATAAAATAGAGAAATTCTTCTTAAGTTGTTTTGTCGCATATTCAGTCCCTCTTTCCCTTAAGCCTTTTAATACAATAGGAAAAGCTGCCAAATTAATTATTACCATTAAATTCAAAAATGTATTCTGTATTAAATCATATGCTACTGAATAAACACCAGTTTCATATGAACCTAAATATGCCTTAATAAAGACCCTATCTGAGCTATTAATTATTAAGTTCATTGCAAAAGTTAAAGTCAAAGGTAAACCATAACTTGTAAAATCTTTTAACGTTTTAACATCGTAATTATGCAAGCTAATATTGGTGAACCAAAAACGTATAGTAGGTAATATTAAAGAGATTAATGTACCTGAAATTATCCCTAAAAGTAGACCATATACACTTAAACCAATATTCATAAAAAATATACTAAATAACAATGATAGCGTAGACTTAGCAAATGATAAAACTCCATAATATACGGGCGATTGCCTTGCTCTTAGTAATGTAATATTTAATGCAAACCAAGATTGAGACCAAGTTAATATTATGGTTAAAGTAATTAATATCAACTGATTTCCTTCTATATCCATAATAAAGAAAACAATTGAACTTGCTAATAACGCTATTATCATTAAGACTAAAAAACTGATAAACGATGTGCTTAAAATTTTTCTATTATTTGAATCATCCGAGTTAGCTGGTAGAAATCTTAATAAACTTAGCCTTAACCATTCAAAAATAATAGAATTAGATAATCCTGTTATAACAATTATTAATGCATAAACTCCATATTGTTCAGGAGATAACATTCTTGTGTATATCATTAAGCTTAATAAGCCTACAATACCTGGGACTCCGTGTGATAAAAAATATATTCCAGTATGTTTTATTAGCATAATAATATCCTCTTCATTCACATTCATAACTTTTTTTCATATTTGATCTAATATTTTTCTTTTATATTAACCAAGTGTATATAAAATTTAACAATAAAATTTATAGAGATATGCTCAGTTCTATTTCTTTACACATGCGACTAGTTGTACAATTTTTCAAGATAAACTCTTTACCCTTTTTAGATATATCTTTTCTTAATGTATTATCTTCTATAAGGATTTCTATCTTATTTTTTAAATCTATAGGATCATTAGGATTTACTAATAAACCAGTTTCTAAGTGAGTTATTACTTCAGGAATTCCGTTTACGTTACTTCCGATACTTGCTATTCCTAATCCCATCGCTTCCAACATTGCCCTAGGTAATGGATCCCATAATGATGGCTGTACATAAATATCAGATTCATTAATAATTTCTAGTACATCCGACCTGTGTCCTAATAAGACTACCTGATCCTTTAATCCATAGTTATCAATTTTCTGACTTAAAAAATCTTCATTTTCCCCTGATCCTAACAATAATAATTTCACCTTATATTTAGTCATCTTTAACGCTTCAATTAAAACTTGTTGTCCTTTTCTTTCTATTAAGGCACCTGCACATGTTATAACAAAGTCTGACTGGGAGATTCCTAATTCTTTTCGTTTACTTGAACTTGAAACATCAATATTTTCGTATTGTTCAGTATCAATGCCATTTAACACTGTCATTACTTTTTCCTCTTTTAAAGAAAAGTATTTTATCGTTGTATCTCTAACATCTTTAGAAACTGAAAATGCTTTATCAATATATTTAAAAGAGAACTTAGCAAATTGCGTATAGATTATTTTCTTTAACCCTTGGACATCTTCAGATAATATATTGTGAATAGTTGTAATTACTTTAAGCTTCTTCCCTATACTGATTTTTATCAAGGCACTTAAAAAGTCTGATTTAAGCAAATGCGAATGTATAATTGATATTTCATTTTTCAGTACAATTGCCCTTAACTCCAATAATGACTTAAAAAAGGATTTGTTCATATCTACAACAATAATTTCCACTCCATACTTTTCCAACTTCCTAAATTCCTCAACATAATCCCCAGGAGGACACGCTAGCCAAACATTATAACCCTTTTTTGCAAACTCCTTAGTAATTAGTAGCGTATGTTTTTGGGCTCCTCCATTACTATTAGATCGATCAATTAATTGCAACATATTTTTCATATATCCCCCACCTCTCTCTTACAGGTCATTTTACTTTTTTGTTTTTCTTTTAAGTATAAGCTTAGTAAAATTCCAATTACTAAAGTTAACATTCCTGATTCTAATACTGTTAATGTTCCGCCAAAGGAGAATAAAACTATTAATAAAACGTATAAATAAATATTATATTGTTCCTTTAAATTCAAACATATAATACCTTTAATAAGTTTATAGATAACATAAATACCCATTACACCAAAGTTTACTATTAAAAATAAATAAAAGTTATCTACTGGGTTTGCAATCTCTTGTTCAAACTGTTTTTGAGATGCCCCTAATCCGCCCAATCCTCTACCAAACAATGTAAAATTAGAATTATTCATTATATTTAAGGCCTCTGGCCATACATAATCTAGTCTAGTAAAATAAGAGGAAAATAGGTATTGACTCAAGAAGGAATCTGAAAGAATGAGTTTACTAGTAAAATCTAAATTGGTAAACGATAACAGGGGCGGAACAAGCCCAAATCCTAGTAAAAATATCAAGCTTAATTTTATAAAAACTGAAATTAACTTTTCACCAATTCTGTTATTTACTATTTTATAAATTTTTAGCGGAAGGAGGAAAACAGGTAACAAAATAATTGCTAAATAAACAGTTTTTGAGGTAGTCAAATATATGCCATATACGCTTATAAAGAATAAAACTGTATCATAAACTTTTAGTAGCAACTTGTTTTTATAATTATTAACCTCATTATGAGCTAAATATAAAACTATCAATAAGTAAATTAATGTTGCCGATTCAAAAGAAGCTCTTTGAAATCCTGAAAGTCTCTCTACACTGTATGAAGTCCAATCTCTGTTTCCAACAACTTCATACTCTCCAATAGAATACACAAGTCCGTTCCATGGTAAATCCAAAAATAAATCAAGTACTAAACCACCTACAATGAATGGTGTTAGTATTCTATATAGAGTAACGAAAGTTTTTGATTTAAATTCACCAAAGTAAATATAGATAAAACCTGCTAATAATGGTGAAATTATATTTAGCCCGAAGAATATTTGTGCTAATTGTAAATCGTTAATAATACCGAAAACCATCCCAATTAAAATCATACAAATGATCAATAACAAATTCCTACTGATTATTAAAGTTTGGAACACTTTGATAATTCCTATTATTATCACCATGAATAATACCACTGTTTTGAAGTATATTAGTGGTGATAAATGCATTAAATTCAAAACATATCTAAAAAAAGCTTCAAATGTATATATAATTACCCATATCATAGTCAAATAATTTAAAAGACGATTCAAAACATTCTCTCCTGATAGTTGCTACCTAAAGAGTACATACATACTCAGTATGCACCTTTTTTTAATAACACTACTATTATTGTTTGCACTATAATCTTAATATCCAAACCGATGGATTTATTATATACATAATAAAGCTCTAGATCAGCACGTTCTGGGTAACCAACGTCACTTCTTCCACTTACTTGCCAATATCCAGTTACTCCTGGCTTAACCCTTAAAAAATCTTTTTCACGGTTTTTATATTCAACTAATTCTTCCTTAACTATTGGTCTTGGCCCAACGAGACTCATTTCTCCTTTTAATACATTTATTAATTGTGGCAATTCATCTAGACTCGTTCTCCTTAAAAACAGACCCATTTTAGTTATTCTAGGATCAACTTCTGGTTCCAATTTATAACTATTATTTATATAAAGATCATAAAGTTCTTTATTATTTTTCAATTTTTCATCTGCATTAACTACCATTGATCTAAATTTATATATATTAAATAATTTTCCGTTTTTACCATATCTTTGCTGTTTGAAGAAAATAGGCCCCTTTGATTCTCCGTTAAGACTTAATACAGATATCACTATAAAAAGAGGTAGTGTTATAATTAATCCGCATAGAGATCCTATAATATCAATCAATCTTTTTATAAATAAAAAACTAAGCGATTCTTTTGAAACGTTAGTAGCATATAAGCTCCCGTTTTTATTCATTTCTTTACTTTGTTCAATCACATATTTCTCCTCCTTCGTTTATGTAAGTAAATTAAATTTCGCTAGCAACGCAGTAATAGCATAAAATGTACTAGCTTAATATTCTATAAGAAGATACCTATATAAAGAGCATTTTATAAATTAAAACCTTATTAGGTACCTTCTATTTATTATTTATAACTAGGTATTTTTTTCGAACAGTTGTTAATTGTTTCCATAGTAGTAATAATTGCTATTTTTATCTAGTTTTTTATTATTTAAAACCACACCGAGAATCTTACCATTTGAAACTGATAAAAGTTCCTTTGTTTTAACTAATGAATCCTTCTCAGTTTTACCACTACTAACTACCAAAACACTTCCTTGGCATAAATTAGCTAAAATTTGAGCATCTGTTACCGCTAGTACAGGAGGAGTATCAAAAAGAATAATATCAAATTCTTCAAGCGCCTGTTCTATAAAATGGAGCATAGCTCGAGAGCTTAACAACTCAGACGGATTAGGAGGAATAGGTCCACTTGGAAGGATAAATAAATTCTTTTCATCATTATTTTGTACTGCTTCCATTAATGACATTTGGTTAGTTAACACCGATGTTAAACCTGAGGTGTTAAGGGTATTAAAAGTGTAATGTACAGTGGGTTTTCTTAAATCTGCATCTACTAATAGTACACTTTTACCCTGTTGAGCAAACACCACTGCCAAATTTGCCGTAGTTGTGGATTTCCCTTCACCCGGTCCTGAAGAAGTTACCATAATAGTTCTTATCTCTTCGTCTACATTGGAAAATAAAATATTCGTTCTAATTGTTCGGAATTGCTCAGAAATTGGTGATTTCGGATCGTATTTCGCAATAATTTTCCTTTTACTATCCAATAATATTTTTCTATTATTTGCTACCAACTGAACCACCTCTTCCTTTACCTATATTTCCCTTTAATTTAGTCGCTTTACTTTCATCTATTGTTGTTATTGCCCCCAATACTGGCAAGTTCAACAATTTTTCAATATCTTGTTCTGTTTTAACAGTGCTATCTAAAAATTCTAATAAAAATGCAAGACCTACCCCAATCATTAATCCCACTATTGCAGCAATAGCAATATTTAATGGAGGATTAGGACTAATAGGAGATTGATTTTCTTGATCATTTGCAAGTGGAAGAACACTAACGTTATCTACCTTCATTATTTTTTTGATTTCTTTTTCAAAAACTTCTGCTGTTTTATTGGCGATATCCAAAGCAACTGCTGGGTCCGGATCTGTTACCGAAACAGTCATGATTTGGGAATTTTGCGCACTTTCAACTGAGATTTTTTCATTTAACTCAGATACACTCGAATCTAAAGCCAATTCAGTCTTAACTTCATTCAAAATAGCAGCACTTTTTAAAATAACACTATAAGTGTTAATTAATTGGATATTTGTTTGAACTTCATTGTAGTTATAAACTGTCTGGTCATCTTTAGCTTGATTTACAAGTATTTGTGTAGAAGATTTGTATTCTGGTGTTATTACGAAGTAACTTACTACTCCACTAATAATCATGGCGATTAATGTTATGGAGATGATTAGTGCGATTCTCTTCTTTAAAGTTTGAAATAGTTCTTTTAAACTGATTGTTTCTTCCATGATTTCCTCCTAAAAATAAATAAAAACATGATAATTATATCACATAAGATTGCTAAAATTGTTTCTTCTTGTAATACTTTTAGTATTCTTGTATTTTTATCTTCGAACTCTACTTTAACAAGTATTTTACATTTTTAGTAGTCTTTTTTTGTTTTAGGGAATAATTCCCTAAATAGCTTTTTCTGCTATAATTATAAAGTCATAATTTATAAATGGAGGTTATAATGAAAGCTATTATTATTACTGTTTTGTCTATCTTACTGACTGCTGTTCTTGTAATTGGGAATATTCACTGGGGAAATGTAAAAACCAGTCCTTTAAACAATAACTCAAATTCCCCTTCAAGTTCAGTAAATAATATTGATTCAGACTACTATTTAAAGTTTGCTAGTGCATGGCCAGAAGATTCACAAAAACAATTAGAAAGTGCAATAAATAATGATGATACTTACCATATATTATTACTAGGATCTGAATCAATTGGGAATTTAGATTTAGGCCTGATGTCTAATTTAAGGGAAGCATTAATAAACACTTATGATAAATATGTATCAATAGATAGCATGGTATTCAACGAAACCACAAGCAACTATGTATTAAATGGTGATACAGAAACCTTAATTGATGAGAAACCGGATATGATTATTTTTGAACCGTTTCTTCTTTCAGACAATAATATTATAGATATTAATACTACTCTTACTAATCTCTCTACCATAATAAAAGAAACAAAAGAGCAGTTACCTAATGTAACATTCATCCTACAACCAGCAAATCCAATATATAACGCCAGCCTTTATCCTACTCAAGTTGCTGCATTAAAAGAATATGCAGAATCAGAAAATATTACATACTTAGATCATTGGAAGGATTGGCCGGAAGGCGACAGCAACGAAATCTTAGATTATATTAATCAAGATGGAACACCCAATAAAAAAGGATATGAAATCTGGAGCAACTATATAACTTATTTTTTAATAAGTGAATAAAACGAGCAATTTTGCTCGTTTTCAGTTGTTTCGTTCTTTATATAGCACAACTATCATAGCACTTAATTTCTGTTTGAGTAAATAGCGACATTTGTTGTTTTTTGTCGAAAAAAGTTAAAAATACTTTCTAATAATTTCAAAAAAACATCTGTCCTAAAAATATTTCCACCAATTGCATATAACAGATTAGAAAAATGAACTTTTCAGATTATTATTTATTTAGAATAAAAACTAGGATTTCAATCTAAAAAAGAAGTTTCTTGGAATATCCTCAAAATATCCCAAGAAACTTCTTTCTTCTAATTGGTTGTGGCATCTCTTTATAAATATTCTTATTCTCTATAAGTAACTCAGCATTTTCTGTAAACATATAAACATAATCAGATCCAAACTTCGCTTCTATTTCATCAAATGCCTGATTCATTTTATATGTGCGGCTTGTCGTATTATGAGCATCTGATGCGATAAAATGAGTTAAATTTGCTTCAATTAACTGTTCGGAGAATTGTTTTACTTTTTTCCCAAAGTAACCACATACACTTGCTGCTGTTACTTGTGTCAGTGCCCCATTTTGTACAAGCTTGTACATTAAATCTGGGTTTTCCTGTAACTCTTTGTTTCGTTCTGGATGGACGATTATTGGAATAATACCTTGTGTTTGGATATCGTAAAGCAATCTTTCAGCATATCTTGGGACAGATGAAGATGGAAATTCAACAAACAAGTATTTTGTATGATTTAATGTTAGTATTTCCCCTTTTTCATAGTCCTCCAGTAGCTCTCCAAATATACGTACTTCCTGTCCTGGCAGGATGTTAATTGGAATATTCCTTTCAGTAAACTGCTTATTTAAATTTTCCACATGCTTGAGAATATCTTCTTTATTATTAGTAAATTGATTGTTTTTGTGATGAGGTGTAGCGATAATGGTGTGTATACCTTCTTCAGCTGCAACCTTTGCCATCTCTATGCTATCCTCTATTGTTTTTGCACCATCATCAATACCAGGTAATATGTGGCAATGAATGTCAATCATTAATGTATTCACCTCTCCGCTTTTATCATTCTATTATACTAACTTTTCATTTAGCAATCTAGTTACAAAAAGTTGGATGGGTTTGATAACATCCTGTTTATTAAACTATTAGTTTTTGATTATATAGGTTACTATTTATGAAAACGCTTCCTAGTTTCTTCTATTATATATACATATCATTCTTACCATTATTAAGTAAGGAATATTGTATCCAAAAGCACCTCAAACAAGAATCCCTAAGTTTGGAATATTGTATTTAAACAATATGCGGGTTTCTGTTTCGATTATTGAACTTTGTATGTACCAAGCATTCCAAAGAAGTACTCTGTAATGGTAAAAGCCAAACAATTTTACACTCTTCCAAGCCAATTCTCTGGGCTTACAAAACACACCTTCAGCTGGTATATATTGTTATACAAAAATAATTTTCTTGATACATTTTTCTCTATATTTTTAATCACTCTAATTTTTCATATAAAATTTGTATTGTTAAGTTTATAGGTCTAAATATTTGGGTAAATAGTCACTGTTGTGCTATTATCAAAATCTATTTTAATACATATATCTCAGTTTAAAAATTCTTAAAATCAAAAAATACAAATAAAAGTTATTGCGAGGGGAAAAAATGGGAATTAGAAGAAAAGTGTTTATTGGGTTTGGTGCAATATTATTGTTTATTATAGGGTTTGCGGTAGTCGGTTATTGGGGGAATGATCGTGCCGATGATCAGATGACCAAATTGATTGATAAAGATTATAAGCTTGTTTCTTTAGCAAATACCCTAGAGGAAAATTTATCTCAACGTGTCATTATGGCTCGTGGTTATGTGTTATATGGGGATGAAAACTATAAAGCGCAGTTTGCTGAGAATGCAGAAGAGTCTGCTGTATTAATGGATGAAATGGAAAAGTTATTATTAGGAGATAACGCAGATTATGCAGATGCTGTCGCTAAAACGGAAAAATGGAATAATCTTATTACTGACCAAGTAATTCCTGCATATGAAGATGGCGGATTCGATGCGGCAATTCCGTTAATGGAACAATATTGCCAAGTTTGGTCGACAGATGCAATGGATGCATGGGACAAGGTTAAGAATACAGTAGATCAGCAACTAACAGATACAGGTGATAACCTCATTTCTGAAAATCATTCTCAGAAGAATGTATTTATGGTTATGGCGGTCTTGACGGCTGTTATTGCGCTCGCTGTAGCAGCTTGGTTAATCTATACAGTTGTAAAACCAATTAAAGTGATTGAGGGAAGGCTTACACAAATCAGCGATAATGATTTATCTGGTGAACCACTTCATTTCAATAGCAGAGATGAGTTCCAACAGCTGGCCAATGCTGTTAATACAATGGTCGCAAGCTTAGTTGGCATGATTGACCGCATTAAAACGACAGAAGGCAGATTATTAGACACTTCGAGTCAATTGCTCACAGCAAGACAGGATTTGGAGGCACAATCAGGGGGAATTTTAGAATCATTTGAACAAGTAACCACTGGTTCTTTACTTCAAAAGGATACTGCTAATGATATGGCAGCTACGATGGCTGAAGGGGCAAAAGGCATTGAACTTATTGCAAGCTCTTCGTCATCTGTCGCTGATTATTCTGTACATGTGAATGACGCTGCTAATGAAGGCAATAAAGTTATCCAAAATACTTTGGACGAGTTAAAAGGTCTTAACACAACTGTCACTGAAACAGTATCTGTTATGGAAAACCTGGGAGAAAGAACAAACAGAATTGGCGCGATTTCAGAGGTTATCACTAATATCGCTGAGCAAACAAACCTGCTTGCTCTTAATGCGACAATTGAAGCAGCAAGAGCTGGTGAGCACGGTAAAGGGTTTGCTGTCGTTGCGACAGAGGTTAGAAAGCTGGCGGAGAACTCGAAGGAATCTGCAAAGGAAATTGCTGACTTGATCCAAGCAGTTAAACATGATACAGAAACTGCGGTCACTTCTACTCTTAAAAGTAAAAGTGAAATGGAAAGCAGCTTGTTCTCTGCTAATAATGCTGGACTAGCCTTTAAAAACATTCTTGCTTCCATTGAAAATATTGTTGCTCAAATTCAAGAAATATCCACTACTTCTGAAGAGCTGTCCGCAAGTGTTGAGGAAATAACAGCCTCTTCTGAAGAATTAGCTGCAATCGCAAGTGAAAATGTGGACCATGTTAATGCTGTCGCTTCTGCTTCTGAAAGCCAAACTGCAACTAATGAACAAGTCGGCAGATTAATTAATGAACTTAATGAGATGTCAAAAGAGCTTAATGATACGATGGATAAATTTAAACTGTAATACACTCAAAGTAAGAAGGCCGCTGATAAGCGGCTTTTTGCTATATATCTCAATTTCATTTACAGAAAACAAAACAACATACTTAACAATAATTGAACGCGCTTACTTTTAATAATATAATAAATATAAATATCTTACTTAGAGGAAACGGAGATGCACTCTATGCTAAATGTCAAAGGGTTACCATATCAAGACGTAAAAATCAGCAACTTAAGCTCCTTCGATGGTTATCAAATAAATTTCCGCATTAATGATCATTTATATCAGTTTCTAGTGGGAAACAAAAAGATGCCCTTCCCTTTAAACGTTATGCATATTTTCAAAGAAAAGGATGTTTGTATTTTTTGCAATAAGACAATTTATCCTTACCCTGCCGGACAGCAGATCTGCCTTGCATTCCAAAAGCAATTGCCTTCTTTGCTCAATCATTTTCAGACTAGTTATCCTAATGACTTTATTGCTTAAGGAGGGAACCCCCCTCCTTTTTTTATTGCAGTTCTATCCATTTAGAAGATAAATAGATCCCCTCTCCCCCAACCTCCAAAGTTTGTATCTCATTATAACTATCCACTTTAAAACGGGAGATAATTTCAGATGGAGCTTTCATCGCATGACCTTGTTCAAATATTAAACTTGTGCTGGCTGGATCTATTAATCTGTGTTTATGTAGATAGCCTGTCAATGCTCCACTAGCTGTGCCTGTTGCACTTTCTTCGTTAATATCATAGAGTGGCGCGAAATTACGACAAAAGGCATTTGCCTTTGTATTAGTATCTAATGTAAAAACATGGTAGCCCACAACTTGATGCTCGACGCTTATTTCTTCAATTGTATTAAAGTCTGGCTGCAGGCTTTGCAGTACTTCATTATTTTTGATTGGTACAAGGATATCCTTTAAGCCTGTTGAGACAATTTCAATGGGCAGGTCATTCATAATATCTGCCTCTGAAATGTTAAGTAACAGGGCAATATCCTTTTTGTCCAACTGTTGGCTGAATTCAGGATTATTCTGTGTGAGAAACACCTTTTCCCTTTCCACTTTTACTGGAAGAATGCCAGCTTTTGTTTCAATTGTGAAGCTGCCCTTGTTTATAATATTTTTTTGCACTAAAAGGGCAAAGCTTGCGATTGTGGCATGGCCGCATAAATCTACTTCTGCTGCTGGTGTAAAGTACCTGATTTTATAATCGGCAGATGCGGAGCTTAGAATAAAAGCAGTTTCAGACAATCCCATTTCGGTAGCGATGTACTGCATATCACCGGCACTCAGTCCGTCTCCCTCTACTACAACTCCAGCAGGATTGCCTCCTGTTTTGTTTTTTGTAAAGGCATTTACTATAAATACTTGTATGTTCATCTTTTTATACCTCTCTTTAGTTATCTTTCCTGTATTCTCGTTAGCTTCTATTTTAGATTGTTTTGGGTTTGTTCACTAATTTTTAGGCATCAATTTGTTATTATAGTCTATAGATAACCTTTAGGAGGAACTTGGCTGTGCTCTTATATGACAAACCTAAAAAGGCATTTTTACACAATGACTAGCAAATGAAAGTGAAGAAAATGATAAACAGCTCATCTATCATTTCAAAAAAGGATAAGTGACTGTTTTAGGGGAATATTCAAGATACTATGACAATGAAGTGGACAAAGCCTATATTATTAGATTGTCATTTCAGTTCAAAAGAGCATTTTACGAGTAGATTAAATTCTAAAAAAAGAAGGTGTAATACTTTGAAAATGCCAGAGGTATACCTAATTGGCGAGCTGAGGATGAAAAACTTTGAAATCTTTCGTCTTATGCAAACAAAGGAAGATGGCTGGAACTATGTTATTGGATTTCTACTTATTGAAGATTGCAATAGAAAAAGCAGGATTTCGGATTATCCTTTTTTAGAAGAGGTTTATAAAGACACACCAGAAGAGTTTGATACATCTGAAAATATAATAAAGTTACAGGCAGTAATCACAGAACCAATGGCTGAAGAAGACATAGAGGTTTTAGAGCATATCAGTGTCAGCTTAGTAGAATTCAAGGAACAGACTGCTGTTACTTTTTCCGTTATTGTGAGGGAAGACCTAAATGAGTTAATCGGTCTGCTTGATGAAAATCCTTTTGCTGTTTATACAGAACTCCTGCTGTACACAGAAGCAAAGCCTACAGTTTCTCATTTTAAGAAGGAATCTCTAAGAAGACTTCTTCAGGAGGATTCCTCTTGAAAATTTAAAACCAAGGTATCTAACGGTGTGTGAGTATAGCATAAGATACCTTGGATAGGATTTAAGACCTATAAATGGTATTATATTACCATCCACACTTAAGGCATAGTGGTAATATAACCCATTCTTTCAAAAAAATAAAAAAGGCCCTTCTCTTAAAGTAGATGGGCATTAAACTTATTATGAGATCTTTCTTTTCTTTCCACATCGAACACACTTATCAGTATAATAACTGAATTTATGTCTACGTTTACATAGACAAATTATCGCTTTGAAAAACATGTTGACACTCCCCTTGATGATTATTCAATCGAGGTAGTCCAGCCATCATAGAATTCCTTAGACCTGTGACTTTGCGTCCCATCTTTTCAATATGGTTTGCCTTTGTCTGGATTAGAAAGATAATATGGATATATTAACACTATGAAGATATTATTACCATTAACAAGAGATTACAGTATTGTTAACTTTATAATAAGAACTAGTTAGTAGTTCATCGTGTGTTCAAAAAATAAAAAAACCTTAAAAGCACCATTGAACATCGGGCTTTTAAGGTTAGAAAAGAAAACTCTGACATCAAAACAATAGATTTGGGTTTGTTACTATATATTGATGCAGAAAATTATACTTATAGAGGTAAAATTCTCATCACAAAAGTGCAGTTTCCAGTGCATTACTTAACATAGTATCAAAACTTTCAAATGACTCAATTAAAGTTCCGGAAGGCTTATCGAGTTCAACATATAAATCTTCTTTTTGATCATAACAATACCATGCTGTATCAGAATCACCAAAAAATAAATACTGTTTTTGCCACTCATTTTCATACCAAAGCCTATTTGTTTCAATAAACCCTTGGCTGTCTTCTTCTAATTTACTATCAAGAAATTTTTCATCAACACCATATATTACTAAACCATTAAAATCTAATCCATTTATGTTTTTTAGAAATTCAATATACGAACTAGGTAATACAACATCGCCTAATTCATCCTTAATCTTATGATTCATTTTAATAATTTCAGCATCTGCTACTGGTCTTCTAAGTGAAGACCCATACTTTTCTTCTGTTTTTCTAATTTCTTCCACAAGTTTTTTCCATTGCAACATATCTACTCTTTCCCTCCTTCAAAGGGTTTTGGTGGGTATATCTCATCTTTAAACATTGGCCAATTTATTGTAATACTTTGTTTGGGTGCTAAGCCTCTAGTTAAAGTGTTTTGTTCATTAGTAACCGCTTTATGATAAGGATCATTATTAATCAGTACTAGGTTCGCAAAATCATTTGTTCCCCCATCATCTAAAGGCAAATTATGATGTACTTGCCATCCTTTAGGGTTAAGTCCGTCTTGCATCCTAGCAATATCAACTGCAACTAAACCAGCTTCTTTAAGATATTCGACTCTAATAGGATCAGTTGCAAATTCCTTAAGAAACTTCTTACGAACGGTACTATTAAATTCCTTTCTAAGTTTAGCAGTTTCTTCCGGGGATCTCTTAGTGTATATTATTTCTTCTAGCTTTACACCTTTTAAGTGAATTTCCTGCCCTTTTAGAGTCCCTATAAAGTAATCATCTTGTTCACCATTAACTGCATCCTTAACTCCACTACCACGCCCACTCAACATATTCAAATAACTTTCTTTATCCCCACTAACCTTCCCAACACCATCAGCCCTACTCTCAGCCTTCAAGTAGGAATTCACATCACCAACCCCACCCGCAAAGGCCACATTAGGACCAGTATGAAGGCTCCTTCCAAGATCATCCATAAACGCTCTTGAAACATCCGCTCCTTGCTTGCCGATCTGTACGGTTGAGTTCAGGGCTTGTTGGCCGAGTTTGCCTGCTTCTTTTGCCATGCCTGGGACAAATGGAAGGCCGGCGAAGATGCTTTGGGTTAGGCTTGCTGGGCGTTGTTTTCGGATAGGTCGTCGGCTGATAGGAGGATGTAGGGAATTTGACTCCTTATGCTAGTTTAATTTAACACTGAAAGCAAGAAAGCACTTGATCCTTAATACAATCAAGTGCTTTCTTGTTGACCATGCATATAAACTTTATTTTAAATGGGATCATTTTGAAATTCAAAATAATACTTATCAATTATAGCTTTATTATTTTCATTGTCTGGTACTTCACCTAAGTATTTATTTTTCCAAATAATCATTTGGTCACTGAAACTATATTCTGTATCAAACCAATCTGTATAGTCAAAATGCACATTTAATTGGCCTGTACTTTCTAATTTTAGTGTGAAAGAGTACCAAAGTTCTTGCTCCTCGCTTTTAAAAACTTCTCTCATTTCTTCCGATAAAGAAAATAGCTTTCTTTTATTTAATTTGAATGATTTTTCGTCTACTTGATATTTAAAAGGAATTTCAAGGCTATATACATTCAAACTTGGGTTGGTTGAAGGCTGATAGAAGAAGTATATACCCCCACCATCTTCTGAGATTTGAGCATAATAGTAAAATCTCTCCCACTTTTCTGGAATCATTTCATTAACAGTTTCAGCTATCTTTCTATATAAATCATTCAATCTTTGTTCCAACCATTTCAACCTCCCATTTACGTTTATAATTTTTCCAAACATTTCTTTTCTCTATTTTTTCATACATTATCTCAAATGAGCTTGGTCTCAACGACGTTTCTAGATAAATATTTTCGATTTTTACAGAAACTTTTCTTGGTGGTGTTTCTTTCAATGCATTAGCCCTTCTGTCTCCATTTAATAGCATTGACCAAAAAATCGTTGGGGTCTTTCTTATAGATACTGTAAAATGGCTGTTCCATGCTTTTAAAATCGCAGCCATATTTCTTTAACTCTTACTGTATCAACACCATTACAATATCTGACTGCCATAATCCGCTTGTGTTCAGCACTACCACAAAATCAATTTGGAAAGACGAAAGGTGAGCCAACATCTCTTGAAAGCCAACCCTGTCTATTTTTCCAATGCTTCTTCATTTAGTTTTGCGCAACTTAAACAAAACATTTTCTTATTGTCTCACTCAATTCTCAACTGTTTTAATATAAATTAAAGTAAAAAACCTTGAAAGGCTTTTAGCCAATTAATGTTTAATAATAATGTTATTTTGTTTTAACAGCTTCTCTTATTTGTTCAATAACCTGATAGAGCCATTTTGGATAGCCAGTTAGAATGTAATTCCCTTCTCCATCCTTTTTCAAGACAATTCTAGCATTTGTCATATTTTCAACAGTTGTAAAACCTCTTTTTACTCCACGTCCAATGACTTCGGTTCCTTCATAAGTTAAAACTTTCCCGCAAAGTATTAAACTGATACTCCTTGATGGTACAACCATCATGAGCTTTCGATTTTAAAGGAAATCATTTTCCTTTTGTCTCACTCATAAATCCTCACTTTCCTTTTATTCACTAGCTTTATGTATCTGTAACATTACCACTTTTAGCATTACGAGCTTTGTCATTTTCATTAGTTTGTGCGTTTGGCAGTAACATAAGTCCTCTCGGCACGTAAAATGTCATCTCACCTATTTATCATTATTATTTTCACAAACCAATATTAAAACAGAATGCCTTGATGGTACAACCTTTATGAGCTATGAATTTAATTTAGACATTTTTATTTTGTCCAAAGCATAGATATCACATAAAAAGCACCTAATGCCCTAAAAAGGAAATCAAGTGCTTTTAATTAATTTAATCATCACAACTTCGCAAATTACTACTCGGAATAAGGGTTATAGTCTATCTCAACCTTACTAAGACCATCTAGTACTTTCTCTATTCTATTAGTCAAATCTGCATTTTCTTCATGTGTCAGTTCACTTGTAGCATCTAAATCTTTAAACATACTTAATCTCTTTGTTATCCCTTCAACATATCCAATAAAGGCATTATTTTTGGATAACAATATTTCACCTATAGCAGTATCAACAATAAAGTCTTCTATCTTTCCTAGATTTATATAATCATTAACAGTTCTTGCTATTGCATATTCATGTCCTCTATTTAATTTTAAATAATCATTGTAGTCTTCATTAATAGCCTCAAATATTTCATTATATTCCCAGTCTTCCAAGATATCACTCCTCTTTTATGGTTTAAGTCTTTCATCGTTATTGTGAATAACTTCCAATTCAATATTCTTATATTTATTACCTTTGCTACAACTGTCACGCGTATCTAGTTCTGTAAATAACCTAATTTCACCAGTAGCATTTACATCATCACCCAGTTTTAAAGCAATTTCATTCAAAATCTTATACTCAGTGTCAGAATCTCGCATAAAAGGTTTTCCCTCTTTGCCAGGTGCTAGAGATGCCTCAAAAATTGGCTCATTTGGTTTTAATGAAATTTCAGGAACTTTTTCTTCTAAATCCCCTTTAAATTCATCTATTTTACTCGAAGCATAAAATTCCTTTTTATTTAAACTATTAACATCCACCTCTGCAAGAGCAAAATTACCAGACTTCTAATATTTACTCGATAATTTCCCTCTTAATTCCTTCACTCTACCAATTATATGTGCTTCTGTTACTGAATCTATTTGTCTAGTTGGATATACTTTACCCATACCCTTAACAACATCCACACTACTACCACTTAACATACTCAAATAACTTTCTTTATCCCCACTAACCTTCCCAACATCAGTTCTACTCTCAGCCTTCAAGTAGGAACTCACATCACCAACCCGACCCGCAAATGCCGCATTAGAACCAGTATTAAGGCTCCGTCCAAGATCATCCATAAACGCTCTTGAAACATCCGCTCTTTGTTTGCCGATTTGTACGGTTGAGTTAAGGGCTTATTAACTAGAGTTTAGTTACTTTACTAACCTTGCCTTGAACAAACGCTAGTCTATTGAAGATTATAAAAATAAAACATAATCCTGAATACTACTGAACTCTTATATTAATTTAGACATTTTCACTTCAGTAATTTACATTTTTTACTTCTTCAAACCAAAAATTGAAAATATCATCTGGTAAAAGCTCTTCGTCATTTGAATAAACTAAATCATATCTATATTTTCCTTTTAAACTATTCTGCTTCACATTATAATGTAACTTTATCTCTGTAGGCATTTATTTTCCATATTTTTTACATTTTTCATGGATTTTTTCTAAATTTTCAAGTCCAATATCTAAAACAGCTTCTTGCCTTTGTTCAGAGGTATCATAAATAAATGCTTTCTCACCTATCGTACTTGTGTTATTTACTGCATCATTTAAGTTATGCTTAAAAACATATTGACTATTTATTTTAAAAAATACGTCAAAAACATACATTTCTGGCTCATAGGAACAGTAAATGTAAATATCCTCTGCCTCATTTTCAACGTATTCTAAACAAATAGCTACCATATCTGCTTGTAATTCAGAAAAATAATCTTCAAATACTTTACTCAAGACTATCACCCCTAATTTTTTAATCTTTCATCTCGATAGAAAAGGCATCCATGATGGTATCATCATGGAGTCTCTCTTTCACATTTGTTTTTCTTACTGTTTTCAACCGATTTTATTACAAAAGAGAAAAAGCACTTGATATCTCAAGTGCTTTTTCTCTTTGTAACTATTATTAATACATTTTGCCTTATCTTATCTTATTATAATTTTAGTCATGCAGTTTATCCAGAAATTCTGTAAATGTTGCTGCAACGTAAAATACATTTTCTCTTGCACGCTCTTCAGCCTGTTCTTCTGTTAATCCTTCTTCTTCCATTAACATTTCTTTTTCAGCAGCGTTCTCATGTTCCCAAAAGACAACAATTGGATTATCTTCATGATTTTTATAATCAAAGCATATTAAATTTCCTGCTGGGTCAAAAGCAATAGGTATTATTTTCTCTGGAAGAGTATCCTTGTAATCATTGAAGACTTCTACAATATGCTCATCATCTTCACTGTCATATGTTAATAATGTTCCGAAGACCTTTTCTTTTCCTTCGACTTGAAATATTTCAGGGCTAACATGTGCACCGTTGAAGTTCATAGCAACTTCTATATAATCTAAGGGAAATTTCACTCCTAATGTTTCTCCGACATTCTCCACTTCTTTTTTAGTTACTGGTTCGTCCCATGATCTCCATTTTACATTACTCATCTAATACCATCTCCCCATAATTTATTCCCACCTAAATGATTAACTTTATGCGTTTTAGATATTACAAGTTGCATCTTACCAGGCACTTGATGATGATGCCATGTCAAGCCTTTTATTCTAGCTTCCCCATTTTCAATATCCCTAAGTTGTTTTGAAGTGAATAATTCTTTAGATAACTTTCCTTGATCAATCGCTTCTTTTAATAACTTTGTACATTCTTTAAATTGAGTATCATCAGTTGCCTTGAACAAGTTTCTTTTCTAATATCATTGAAAACTTTACGTCATCTCCTCTAAAAATTGAAAAACCTAATACATCATAATCTACGCCTTTCACGTGTTTCCCTCCCGCTAATCCTTTATTAACTATATTGTTCTTGGGTGAAGCATTTAAGTAGTCGTCTACAAGTCCTACAACCGCCTTAAATTCCTCTACACTGTCGTAACCAAATTCTTTTATCGTTGTATCGTCTACAACCTTCAAAAAGTCTTCAACACTATCGTAGCCTTTTGGAACAATAGATCTATTTACCAGGTTTCCTTTTGCATCATTAACCCATTGGTTATCGCTACGAGCTTTGTCATTCTCGTTAGTTTATTAGCCAATCCATATCATAACTACCGCTGACATGTGAAATGTCATCTCGCCTATTTATCTCATTATTTTCATAAACACAGTACTAAAACAGAATGCCTTGATGGTACTACCTTCATGAGCTATGAATTTCAAACAATCTTTTTTTAGTGGTCCAATGCATAAACTTCTCACAAAAAACAAAAAGCACTTGTTGCCATTAGTAGACAATCATGTGCTTTATTCAATGTTTTGCTACCTGTATAGTTTAGTTGTGTAACTTAAGATCTCCATAAACATAAATAAAATCTATAAAGAGTCTTTAAAAACATCTACATCATTTTCGTTTAATACTGCTTTTATTTCATTACCTTCAAAAACAACCATATAGTCATTTGGTAAAGCAAGAACTTGTATGATCTCTGGTTTAACTTTTAGTAGTTGATATGCATATAGAGCATACAACTCTGTAGTATTATCATCCTCTATAGGACCTATATACCAACCTGAATCTCCTTTTTCAACATCTCCATTTCTTTGTAAATATATTTTCTCAAGTTCAAGTACACCTTTAGAAAGTATGATTTTATCACTAAAATTTATTGATGAACCATCGACATTTATCTTTCTCAAAAAATGACCTTGTTCTAGTTGTACCCACAATGCTAAAGTTAAATCTTCTGTTATATCTTCAAATGGATTTCTAGAGTAATCAGGAGTAGTTAATATAAAATTCCCGGTTTCTCTCTCTTGTAAATAATAGACGGACCAACCAACTTGTAAAGAGAATCCATGAATTAATTTATTAGGGTCTACCTGTTCTAATATAGCAAACAAAATTTCTATTTGAGGCTCTAATTCTTTTTCGGCAGTCACTATAATGGTTTTGCCCATAATAATCTTTTCAAATTTCTTCATTTCTGCAACCTCTCTTCTATAGCTATTTTTAGAGCTTCTTTAGCTTGTTTCTCTTTTTCTAGCATTTCCATTCTAACATTAACAGGAACCTCTCCCATTTTAGAATGTCCTTTCCAATCAGCCCAACTATGAGCTCCCTTAGATGCATTCGAAGATTTTCCAAGACCAATAAAATTAACTTTTAGATTTAAAATTTCTATTTGTTGTTCTCTAGTTAACCTACTAAATCCATCCATTTCAGTTATTTCTTTCATTGAAACAATATGGTCTGCTTCAAACTTATCAACTTCATACCCGTATACCGGGTCTACTTTATGGATTAACCATTTTTCTTACATCGTTACTTGGTGACTTTTTCCTCAAATTTTTATATTCGTCTTTTGTAATACCATTTCCCGCACACTTAATAACATCCCCACTAACCTTCCCAACACCATCAGCCCTACTCTCAGCCTTCAAGTAGGTACTCACATCACCATCCCCACCGCAAACGCCGTACGGTTGAGTTCAGGGCTTGTTAATTAAAGTTTAGTTTCTTACCTTTCCATTCCTGGAACAAACGCAAGTTCTTTTGAAGTTTATAAAATAAAAAGCACCTGTTGCCTAAAAAGGCAATCACAAGTGCTTTACGTTTATTTCTTTATGAATTTATCCATCTTCATTATTAAATCTAAATCTTGTTGCTCTTTATTTGATCTTATATATTTATGTTCAAAGTACTTAATTCTATCAGTCGGACCAAATTCACTAATGTGCCAATTTGTATAATCAAAGTGCACATTTAATTTACCTGTCTCAGTTAATACTAATGTTATAGAAAACCAAGGTTCTTGGTCATTATCAATAAAAACCCTTTGAAGTTCAACAGTTAACTGGAATAATTGGTGTAGTTCTCTATTATATACTCTTTTATCTACACTATATAACCTTGGGATATAATGAGAAAAAACATGTTGTTCTTCACCTTTCGGAGTAAAAAAGAAAAAAACTCCACCTTCTTCGTCCTTAATTTCGCCATTAAACCAAAATTTATCCCATTCAGATGGAATCATATCATTAATCTGCTGTGCAATTTTTTTATATAACTTATTTAGCTCCATTTCAAAACTCATATATTAGCCTCCTGATTTATTCGCATCTCACGAATCACTGGGAATTGACCTTCAATCTCATATTCATACATAAATGAATTAGGTTGCATGTTATTCTGCGAATAACTTGGCTCAATATCAATTTTTTCAAACCTTAAATTCTTATTCTTGTAACTTATTGTTAACCTCATTCACTTTTATCACGGCTAGTTAATCGGTTTATATATTCTACTTCATCTTTAGCAGGGGAACTCTTTTGTCCAATCAAGTTTCCTTGATTATCCCATTCACTATATTTAAGGCAAACACCATATTTGAGTTCACCCTCATATTTAAGTTTTCCATTTTCATGCCAAACTTTTCTTTTACCCCTTGTTTGTCCTTTTATCATATACTCTATTGATTTAACCATACCATTTTTATAGAAATTAACATTTGGCCCTTCTGCAAACCCATTTTCATAATGACAGTAATATGCTAAATTACCATTATCAAATACTTCATATGCTAAACCAGTAAAAGGTTTACCACCTTCGTCCTCTGGATTATCAAGAATCTCATCACTATATGAAGTAAACCAGAGCTCCTCATCAAAATCCACACCATGTGTTAACACATATTCTTTATTTAATATGTCCATATCATTCTCCAACCTTTTTCACCTTTAACTGAAATCATATCAGTCTGTAATAAATTCACGATCCGAACATCTTAGCATCATCATACCTACAGATTTTAGCTTTTTCCAGATCTAACAACATGTGTTATTAAATCTGATTGTTACTCATTAGGATTTGCAAGCAAAGCTTGATTTAAAGAGTAAGCCTTTGCATGAAAACCTGTTCCAAATGTATTTGACCATGCATACAAACTTTACACTAAATGGGATCATTCGGAAATTCAGAATAATACTTATCAATTAAAGCTTTATTGTTTTCATTATCCGATACTTCACCGCTAATACACCAATATATAGTTACCTATAGCGTTATAAGCTTTGTCATTCAGTTTATGGTCCTTTAGAATCATAAGTAACCTACCCAAATAATAGGTCATCATTCCATACTCTTTCTGGTTCAGTTTCCATAGTTCTAAAAACAATACTCCAGGATGGTACTACCTTCATGAGCTATGAATTTCAGTTAAGAATCTTTCATGTTATCCAAAATATAATTGTCTCATAAAAAACAAAAAGCACTTGTTACCTAATAGGCAATTAAGTGCTTTATTAATGATTCTATTTTTAATCTCTCCTCTATATTGACAAGCATATTAATCTTTTCAGGCTACCCGCCTGTAACACTTTTTTATTCTTTTTCCTCCATCTTCTGCTTTAAATATTCAGCGATTTCTGTTTGCCCAAATTGTCTAGCGTATTCATATGCATCCATATTCTTAATATTCTCTCCAGTATATCTAATTGAAATATCTATTCCTTTTTCAACTAGAAACTCAGCTACTTCTTTATGCCCGCCATAAATTGCTCCAAATAACGGATTTCTTTTTGCTAAGCTTACATCTAATTCTGCACCATTCTCAATTAAATACTTTACTATCTCCATATGCCCCTCTCCTGCTGCCAAATTTAATGCAGAAGCATCAAAGGTACCACCTATAGCATCAATATCTATACCTTTACTAATTAGATACTCAACTATTTCAAGGTGTCCTCTCTTGGCAGCTACATGTAACCACGTACCAAATGAAGTCATGGCATTTAAAATTTCATTATCATCACCTATTAATTGTTTTACTTCATTGATATCACCCATTTTAATTGCATTCCTTATTGCTTTGTTTATACTTTTTTGTTCCAAAACATATCCTCCTTTAATTCTATTATCTTCTACTAGCTAATACACCTAATTCTTCAAGAGTTTCAACAATATCGTCAAGGTCACCACCCTCAGATTCAACAGCCCTTAACCGATTCACTACTTCCTCTAAAGCATCAAGACTATGTTGTCCTACTACGGCATTTGGGGCCCAAACAAGGTTTTCCTCCCCAATAATTGGATCTATTCCATACCTTCTTAATATTTCCTGACCTTCTCGAACCAGTTCTTGTTGCTTCTGACCAAGACCTTTTTTAAATAAAATATGATGTGCATGAGGATTTATCATAGCAGAAGGTGGGTCACCTATTAGTCCTCTGAGATACTTACCAAAATCCATTTTAATTAATGCTTCATCATATTCTTTAGTAATGCCTAATTCAGACATCCTTTTTCTAATCTCAGTCAGCTCATCTACACTAAAAGTATTATTCTGTATAGCATTTTTAAGCTTATTCATCTTATTGGCATCTACTTTACCGTACACAATTATATCATCAAAATAATCACTTACAGTTTTACCCGTACCCTTAACAACATCCCCACTACCACCACTCAACATACTCAAATAACTTTCTTTATCCCCACTAACCTTCCCAACACCATCAGCCCTACTCTCAGCCTTCAAGTATGAACTCACATCACCAACCCCACCAGCAAAGGCCACATTAGGACCAGTATGAAGGCTCCGTCCAAGATAATCCTTAAACGCTCTTGAAACGTCCGCTCTTTGTTTGCCGATTTGTACGGTTGAGTTAAGGGCTTATTAACTAGAGTTTAGTTACTTTACTAACCTTGCCTTGAACAAACGCTAGTCTAAGATTATAAAAGCAAAAGCACCTGTTGCCTATTAGGCAATCAAGTGCTTTATAGTTATCTAATGTTGGGAATCTAATATAACTTACTCGGAAGATGGGTTATAATCTATCTCAACTTTACTAAGACCCTCTAATACTTTTTCTATCCTAGTAGTTAAATCTTCTATTTCCTCTTTTGTCAGTTCATTTGAAGCATCTATATCTTTAAACTTGCTTAACCTCTTTGTTATACCTTCAATAAGTCCAACAAAAACTTTGTCATGTCCAATTGCAATCTCACCAATAGCAGTATCAACAATAACATCTTCTATCTTACCTAAGTTATCGAACTCATCTGATAGTTTTGCTATAGCATACTTATATCCCCTATCTTCATCTAACAGTTCTTCATATGTCTCCTGAATTGCTTCAAATAATTCATTATACTCCCAATCTTTCATAATTATTTTCCTCCAAAAAATTTAGTTTAAGGAATAACTCTATTACCATTGTTGTGTATGACTTCTAATTCAATATTTTTATATTTAGCCGCAAACTCTGCTATAACATTATTACAACTATCGCAAGTATCCAATTCTGTAAATAACCTAATTTTACCAGTAGCTTGTGTATTCTCCCCAAGTCTAGAAGCTATATCATTTAGTATTTTATACTCCGTATCTGTATTCCTTAAATAACTAAATCCATTTTTACCAACTGCTTCTGTAGCCTTAAACATTGGATTTTTAGGTTGTAAAGAAATATCAGACACCTTATGCTCAAGATTTCCTTTAAGTTCATTTATGCTACTTTGAGCATAAAATTCCGATTTGCTCATCCCACTGACATCCACCTCTGCAAGAGCAAAATTACCAGACTTCTTATATTTACTCGATAAATTCCCTCTTAGTTCCTTCACTCTATCAATTATATGTGCTTCTGTTACTGAATCTATTTGTCTAGTTGGATATACTTTACCCGTACCCTTAACAACATCCCCACTACCACCACTCAACATACTCAAATAACTTTCTTTATCCCCACTAACCTTCCCAACACCATCAGCCCTACTCTCAGCCTTCAAGTATGAATTCACATCACCAACCCCACCCGCAAAGGCCACATTAGGACCAGTATGAAGGCTCCTTCCAAGATCATCCATAAACGCTCTTGAAACGTCCGCTCCTTGCTTGCCGATTTGTACGGTTGAGTTCAGGGCTTGTTGGCCGAGTTTGCCTGCTTCTTTGGCCATGCCTGGGATAAATGGAAGGCCGGCGAAGATGCTTTGGGTTAGGCTTGCTTGGCGTTGTTCGGCTGTGAGTTCGTTGCCGAACATGTCTTTGCCTGTTGTGTATTCGGATAGGCCGTTGGCGGATAGGAGGCCGTAGATGCCCATTTCGGTTTTTTCTAAGGTGCTGAAGGCTTGCACGTTTTTGTAGGTGCTCATTGCATTTTCGGCTGCGTTGATTCCTTTTGCGGCTGAATAGATGCCTTTGCCTCCTTTGACGGCTCTGCCTGCCCAGCCGACGATTGGGATGAAGCCGGCTAATGCCATGCCTCCTGCTGCGATGCGCTGTGCGGTTGACATCTTTTCACCTGTGACGGGGTCGACTCCTTCGACTGCTCGTTTGTAGTCATAGTAGCCGGTGAATTCACCGACAAAGGTTTTTACTCCGTCCCACACCTTTTCGACTGCAGGGCGTTCGGCGATTTCTCTTGCTTCTTGTTCTTGTTGCTTGTATGTAAGGTAGCTGATGGTGGCTTCTTCTGCCTCTCCCTTCAGCTTGTAGATATCGCTTTGATGATAGGCTTCTGCGTCAAACTGGATTGGTGAAATGCTGCTGCCTTGCTTTGTTGCGCCAAGTAAGGCGCTAAACAGCTGAATGGCATAGGCTTCCTCTCCTTCTGAAGACATATACTCGTCCTTCAGCTCCTGATCGATCTCTTCTACAGCTTCAATTGTTTTTGTGCGCTTTTTGCTGGCATCCATCATTAAGTCGTCGAATTTACTGCGGGAGAAGGGATGTAATGGGACTAAATCGTCAATATCACGAAAGATATTTTCTAGAGCTCGTCTTTGCTCTGTTATCATCTCGTCTGCCTGTCGTTCTTTTTGTACGAGATCCTCTTCAAGAAAGGCAGTTTCGACTCTTGAGTTGCTTCCTAAATCCTTGTCCTCCAGCTTGCCGCTGACGCCTTCAAAAAAGGCAATTTGTCTGTCAAATAAACGCCGCCAAGCCTCGACGACTTCGATTTGGCCTTGATAGAAGCCTTTGATTGCTTCTGCTCCTTTGCCTTCAAAGTCGTCTAAATCAATCATTTCCTGAAAGGCCCTCTTTAATGATGTAAATTGGTCGCGAAGCTTATCATAATGCTTCGCCCTCTGTTCCATTGCGTCTTGTAAACTTGAAGCATCTAATATTTTCACAGTATCTCCTTTCTTTTTCACAAGGATTTCGAACAATTAATCCATCATTATCAGATAGATTACCTAATATCCTTTTATTGTAAAAAAGAAAAAAGCGGTTTTCATATGCCAAAAGATATATTTTACACCAGTCTAAATACCCATAATTTACTATTAGAGGATTTTCTCAGCTTCCATTTCACCTATAAATAGTTAGCCGCCGATTTTCGCATCAATTTCTTTTGTGCTGACATTATCTCCAAACCAATCTGCTAATTTCTGTTTTGCCTTTTGTTTCGTATCTTCATCTATATACATGGCTACTTGGATCAATGCAATTCCTAATGCTCCGAGATCATCTGTGAAGCCGATGCCGACTGCCATATCTGGAATTAAATCAACGGGAAGAATGAAATAACCTAATGCTCCAATAATGGTTGTTTTTGCCCTTACTGGCACATCTGGCTTCTTTAAGGTGAAATATAAAAGCAGGACTGCATACACGACAGAGGCACCTGCCTTTTTCGCAAACTTCGTAAGCTTACCCCAAAACTTTTCCTCGGAAAAATGCTTTCCCGCGTCCTCCAGCTTCACTTCGAGCTCTTCCTTGTTCTTCTCCATCCCCACTCGCCTCCCTTTTGGTTTTCTTACTTCTATCATACTAAATATTGGCTGTAAATGTATTGCTGTTAGCCTTATTTGGAAAAACTTTCATAAAAAAACACCCCTCGTTATTAAGGGGCAGCATGTCTATTTGACCTGGATCTTTTGGTTTGGATGGATTAGGTGGATATTTTTGATTTGTGGATTGAGCTTTTGGAGGGTTTTGAGGCTTGTGCCGTATTTTTGCGCAATTTTAGTGAGGCTGTCGCCTTTTATGACGATATGGTATTTTGCTCCCTCACTTGCTTCAGGATTAATCCACGAGCCTGGTACACCCTTTTGTTTTGTCACATTTACCATTCCTGCTGATTGATTAAAGAGGAAGTAGCTTCCCTTCTTTACAATGCCTTTTTTATTTTTGCCTTGCTTTGCATCTGCGGCTGTCATATAGGCTCCTGTCTCGGCTTTCACCTCAAAGGTTGCCACTTCAGATTCCTGTATTGTCCAGCCCCAATCGCCTGGACTTTTGCGGATATCATTCCTGTCAATGAGCACTCCTGCGACTTTAATATTGTTTTTATACTGGTGCATATGGATGAAATCAGCTACCTTCCCATATGACCATGCATATGTCTGCCAATAATAATCGGCCAGTCCCTTGACTGCAAGCATTACCGTATATGAGCCGTAGATTCCTAGCTTATACGTATGAAAGGATTTACGCACACCGTTGAAATAGGCAAGGATATGTGGGATTGCCCTTTTGCCTGCATCAAAGTCGACTGCGAAATAAATGGCTGTTCCTGCTGGCTGGCCGACATTTTGTGCGGCTTTCACTGCATCCCTTCCGTCCTGTCTTCCTTGCTCCTCTGTAAAATACGCTGACCTGTCGGCGCTTTTCTGAAAAATACTGACAAGCTTTAAGCCAGCGTTCCTTATCGCCTTTGCCTCAGCAGCATCAAAGGTCTTCCAGCTGTTCCCAAGATAGCGGGCTGTATAAGCAAATCCTGCTTTCTTTAAAGCACTTGCTGTTGTTATATTAAGCTTTGTCGCACAATCAAACCCTCTTGCCATATTTATCACTCCCCTCTTACCTATATATAGAAGAAATTTTCGATTTTAGGCAGGCTTGTGAGAAAAAAATCCCCGCTTGCGGCATTACCTTTGCGCTGAAAAATGGAAACATGAAGAGTTGTTTACCTCATTCAGCAAAAGGATGCGGATTGACCGCAGCCACCCTTTTTTATCAATGATGTTATTTTACCATGTCTGGTTGACCATACTCTGTCTATTAGCCTGCTTTGCTTCGATACTCAGGTCTATTTCTCTGATCTTTTCCCCTCCAAAGACTAAATACCTACAAACTTTTATCACAACTAGGGACAAATGAATAATTTTTCCATTTTTACTAGATATTAATAACTTTTTTCCAAAAAAAATGCTTTAATAGATTAGTAATCTATTAAATTTCTAGGGGGAACGAAATGGAAAACAGCAAACGCAAGCTTGGTTCTATCTTTACTTTTTTACTAGCATTTGTTTTAGTTGTCAGCACTTGGACAGCGCTTCCGGCAGCGGCCGCAGAAACAGCTGACGCGGGAGAAACGCTTGCAGGTGGCACGACTCTGGAGGAAAGCTTTGCAGATGGAGAGAATGTTAAATGGTTTAAGTTTACTCCTTCTGCTGAAGACACGAAGAACTTTACACATTATGAATTTACGTTAGATTCAACAGAGGAAATGAATGTTTCTGTTTACTCAAGCCTTGATAAGGCTAATGCAGATGACACATTTGATCAATATCGGAGCTACAGCTATACAGAATCGCCAGCTGTTATTCACTTTCCATTAGCATGGGTCGGCTCTTATTATGTGAAGGTTGAGTACTATCCTTATTATGAAGAGGAAGAGCTTGGGCAAGAGGAGCTGCCAGAGGGCGAAGAGATAGAAGATACAGAGCCTGTTGAAGTGGACACTTCCTTTACATTAAAGGCAAATGGAACAACTCTTGCGCCATCAACAGATATAGAATCAGCAGAGGAATGTCCTGTTGAGCTAAGCACAAGCGAGCAAAAGGATGGTCTAGCTATCTTAAAGGACTTGCGTGAAATCAGAGATTCGATTTTATCTCAAACAGATGAAGGCAAAAAGCTATCATCCTTATATTACAAGGTCGCACCTTTCTTAAGTGCGAAAATTATCTTTGATGACCAGCTTCGCAGTGACGTTTTAAAGAATTTGCGCCAGCTGAAACCAATTTATACGGAATTACTTAAAAACGGCACAAGCTCGACGTATACTTTCACAAGTGCAGATGTGAAGGCAATTAACAGTCTCTACAAATATATGTATGATGCAGCACCAGAGGCATTGAAGGAGCAAATTAAAAAGACAGAATCGAAAATTAATATCAGCAATTTGGAGGATAAAACACTATCAAGTGTGTTTTCTAAATTGGGAGCTTCCACAACCGCTATTTCTAACAAGAACACTTCCAACAAGTATATCGTTAAGCTGAAAGCAGGCAAAAGCCTGTCTACCTTTAAAAGAAGCGCACAATCTGCCCAAAGTGAAACAATTGAAAACCTAGGCAGCTCTGATAAAATCGCAGACGATTTATATGTTATTGATCTCGGCAGTGAGGTCAAAGCAAATGGCTATTCTGCACAAGCAAAAAACAGTATCGTCAACTCTGTGAAAAAATCATCGGCGGTTGAATATGTGGAACAAATACAAACATATAAAGCATTAGGAACGACAAGTGATGTTTCTAATCCATACCAATGGTCTCTTTCCAACACTGGCCAAACACAAGGGACGAGCGGTGCGGATATCCAATTCGGTCCACTTCACTCCCTGCTTCATGTAGCAAAACCAAGTGAAACGGTTATCGCTGTTGTTGATACTGGTGTTGACAGCACACTTGCTGATCTTAACAATGTTTTGGCAACAGAAGGCTATAACTATATTGGCAACAATAATAACGCGCTAGATGATAATGGGCATGGAACACATGTGAGCGGTATTATCGCAGCAGGCATGGATAACGGCTACTCTATTTCCGGAATTCATTCTAATGCGAAAATCCTCCCTGTCAAGGTTCTTGACGCGAGCGGCTACGGGGACACAGAACAAATTGCGAAAGGAATTAAATATGCTGTTGATAAAGGCGCAAAGGTTATTAACTTAAGTCTTGGCGGCACATACAGCAGAACATTGGAATATATGCTGCAATATGCGTACAAGCATAATGTCACAATCGTTGCGGCGACAGGAAATGACGGCTCTGAAGAATTAGGCTATCCAGCATCAAGCAAATATGCGACTTCTGTTGGAGCTACAAATGATATGGACCTTGTATCCGATTATTCAAACTATGGCATTGGAACAGACTTAGTCGCACCAGGCACAAATATCCCAAGCCTTGTGCCAAACGGCAATGTCACATACTTTAGCGGCACGTCTATGGCAACACCGCATGTTGCAGCGGCAGCAGGACTGCTTCTATCTTTGAACAATAACTTAAAGCCAGCAGAGGTAGAAAAAATTCTGACGGAAACAGCAAAAGACGTTGCCTTTGAGGAGCAGGACAACCCGTACAAGTTTGAAGAAACTTTCATTGAAATTACCGAGGACGGCGAGGTTATTTATGAAGAGGGAGACTCTCTTCCTCCAGGCTATGATTATGTTACTGGCTGGGGTCGTCTTGATGCCTATGGCGCCTACAGCGCATTATTGCTGAAAGCAACTGTTGGGGATATCTATAACAGCAGCTATGCAATTAAAGGAACGGCTGAAAGCGGCACGGCTGTCAGTGTGAAAATTGGCAAAGAAGTGAAAAAAGCAACAGCAGACAAAAAAGGTAATTACAAAATCGAGATTCCATTACAAAAGGCAGAAGGTCTGCTTGAAGTAGCATTTGAGAAAACAGTAAATGGTGTTAAAGCGAAAGCAACGATTCGCACAAGTGTGTTGGAGGATACAACACCGCCTAATGCACCGAAGGTTAATAAAGTTGGCGATAATGACACGAAGGTAACAGGTACAGCAGAGGAATATGCGACAATTACTGTTAAAGCGAACAAGAAAACAATCGGCACAGCGAAAGCAGATAATGCTGGCAAGTTCTCTGTCAAAATCGCCAAGCAAAAGCAGGGCACAAAGCTAAGCGTTACAGCAACGGACGGCGCGAAGCTGACAGGCAAGGCTACATCCGTTACAGTTGGCGACAGCACACCACCAGCAGCACCGACTGTTACAGGCACAATTAGTGACAAGAGCACAAAGGTAGAAGGAAAAGCAGAAGCTAATGCTTCTATCGACATTAAAGACGGCAAAAAGGCTGTTGCTAGCGGTAAAGCAAACAGCAAGGGCGCTTACTCGATCACGATTAAAAAACAAAAGGCTGGCACGAAGCTAAGCATTACAGCAACAGATAAAGCGGGGAACACAAGCAAAGCGAAAACAGTCACTGTCGCAGACAAAACCGCTCCAAGTGCACCAACTGTGAGCGGCACAATTGGTGACAACAGTACAAAAGTGACTGGAAAAGCCGAGGCTAATGCTTCCATTGAAATTAAAGATGGCAAAAAGAAAATTGCAAGTGGGAAAGCAGACAGCAAAGGAGCTTACTCCATCAAGATTGGTAAGCAAAAGGCTGGCACAAAGCTGAGCATTACAGCTAAGGATAAAGCGGGCAATATCAGCAAAGCAAAAACAGTTACTGTTGCAGATAAAACCGCTCCAAGCGCACCTAAAGTGAACAATGTAACAACAGCAACGACAAAGGTTAAAGGCAGCACAGAAGCAAATGCAACAGTGACAATCAAGGTCAACAATAAAGTACTTGCAACAGGAAAAGCAGACAAAAAAGGCAGCTACTCTATCACGATCAAAAAACAAAAGGAAAAAACAGTCCTTGCAGTAACAGCAACAGACAAGGCTGGCAACATTAGCAAAGTGACAGAAAAAAAGGTTGTGAAAGCTAAATAATAGCAGAAGCCAGACACAGAGTAATCTGTCGTCTGGCTTTTTCGTTTTACTGCTTTATCACCTTGCTTCCTTCTCAAAAAAAGTGAGAGTGAACAATAGAGAACAAAAAAGAACAGGACAGCTGCCTGCCCTGTTCTTCCTTCATTATTAGATGATTTTCACTTCAGCATTCTCATGCTTTTTCATAAGCTGCTTCATGTAATCAATAAGTTCTTGTTTCATTTCGTCCTGTTGCAGGGCGAATTCTAATGTTGTTTTCACGAAGCCAAGCTTTTCACCAACATCGTAGCGGCTGCCTGCAAAGTCGTATGCAAATACTCGTTGAATTTGGTTCAGCTCTTGGATTGCATCTGTCAGCTGAATTTCACCGCCTGCTCCTGTTTGCTGCTTTTCAAGGAACATGAAGATTTCTGGTGTAAGTACATAACGACCCATGATTGCCAGGTTAGATGGTGCTGTTCCGCGCTTTGGCTTTTCAATGAAGTTCTTAACTTGATAGCGTCTGCCTTCCTGTTGGATTGGATCAACAATTCCGTAACGGTCTGTTTCACTTTCCGGCACAGTTTGTACTCCAATTACAGGTGAAAGTGTTTCATCATATTGGTCAATAAGCTGCTTCAAGCAAGGTGTATCACTTTGCACGATATCATCGCCTAATAATACAGCAAATGGCTCATTACCGATAAAGCTTTTCGCACACCAAACTGCATGGCCAAGTCCTTTTGGCTCCTTTTGACGGATATAATGGATATCAGCAAGGTTTGAAGAGTATTGAACCTTTTCTAACAGGTCAAATTTCTTTTTCTCTAACAGGTTTTGCTCCAGCTCATGAGCATAGTCAAAGTGATCCTCGATCGCTCTTTTTCCTTTTCCTGTTACAATGATGATGTCCTCAATACCTGAAGCAATGGCTTCCTCCACGATATACTGGATTGTCGGCTTATCAACAATCGGCAGCATTTCCTTTGGCATTGCCTTTGTTGCAGGCAGGAATCTTGTCCCTAAACCAGCTGCTGGAATAATTGCTTTTCTTACGTGTTTCATTTTATCCTCTCCTGTCTTCTCTCTATCTAAAGATATCATAATATGTAAGCTTGAATTTTTGCTTAATTAAATGTTCTTAATAACGTACATTTATGGTAACATTTTTCCTTAGAATTGGAAAGAGTTTTTCTACACAATTTTATCATATTTATTAATAATGGTAGAAAATGTAACGAATTAGTTGCATTGGGCGCTTCTTTCTGAGTTTAAGTGCCGACTATGGTCAATGTCTTTTTCCTTTTGTTATAATGGATTTAGATTAGAGAAGAACAACAGAAGGAGGTAACGGATATCCAACAACATTATTCTGACATGTTCAGGGACAGCTTTATAAGGGAAGCAGTAGAAAGGGTCGGAACAGGCATTGTTATCACAGACCCGAGTATCGCTGATAACCCAATTATTTACGTAAACAAAGGTTTCGAGCAATTGACCGGATACGAAGCAATAGATATTCTTGGCAAGAACTGCCGCTTTCTTCAAGGCGATGACAGAAATCAAGGTGCGGTTACAGCACTGCGGAATGCAATCAAAGAGGAAAAGCATATTGTTGTTCAACTGCGCAATTATCGCAAGGATGGTCACTTGTTCTGGAATGAACTTGAGCTTTCCCCCATTCGAATTGGAGAAGGCAATAAGCTGTTTTTTGTCGGAATCCAAAAGGACATTACAGAAAGAAAGGAATCAGAGCAGCTTATCAGCGAGTATTTAGAGCAGATAGCCAATCTTTCTACACCGATCATTTCCATTAATGAAAAAACATCCATTTTACCACTTATCGGTGATTTATCAATGGACCGGTTTGATCAGCTTGTTAAAGATATTGCGATTTATGTGGGAAATAGCAAGGAAGATTATTTCATCATTGATTTGCAAGGCTTATTAAAATATGATGAGGTTGTACATAATGGTCTTAAAATGATTAACGATATTCTCGCATTAATGGGAACAGAGCTCATCATCAGCGGTGTCCAGGTAAAAATGGCACAAGACACAATCAATTATACAAATGGCAATGAGTTAAATATCCGTTTTTTCCAATCATGTAAACAAGCACTGCAATCTTTAAAATAACCAAAGCAACAGTCCCTTTTTTAATAAAAGGGGCTTTTTTTGTATACATTCTTCCCCTTTTAGCAAACTAAGAGAAAAGGAGTTGAATGACCAGTGCAATTTTTGTTTAGTATTGTACAAATGCTTTTTTCGAGTGTTCTCCTTAAGCGCAATCTCGACTGGCACAGAAAACTTGTTGCTGTCTCCTTCCCGATCTTTTTTCTTGCGCTGCTTGCCCAGGCCGAATATATCACTTATCGCACAAAGAGAAATGGCTGATAATATTCATATAGTTTTTACATTAAGTACGTATTCTGTTCATATTTGTCCACTATGATGAAAGAAGCGTGGATAGCATGCGTGGCTATCATTGGCATTTGGCGTAGGTGGGGCCGATGCTGCAAAAAATTAACTATAACTCTTTTTCTACATAAACAGCCATGCTCGGACGAGCATGGCTGTTCCCAATTTATTTCGCCAGACGGATAACATTCCAGGAAAGCTTTGGCAGCATTGCGGAAAGTGCGCCGTCCCTTAAGCTTGCGTCACCGTTTGTATGTGGCTTAACGGCTTCTGTTTTAGCAGAGTTTGTTTGCTTAATATCGTCATTTTCGAGGACAATATGCTCTACCACTTTATAGCCTTCAAAGTTGCGAATATCGCACTCCAACAGTAAGCCGTCTTGAAGATCTCTGTTAACTGCAAAGATCGTCAGCTCCTCGTTTTCTTCATTGTATACAGCAGTTGATTCTAATGTCGGCACATCTGTGAAATCCTTGCTGTCATATTTCGGACTGGAAATGATCGGATTTAAGGCAACACCTCTCCCGTAAACGGAGGCATGCATATATGGATAGAAAATCGTCTGCTTCCAGGCAGGACCGTTCTCCTCTGTCATAATTGGCGCAATCACATTCACAAGCTGTGCAAGACAAGCAATCTTCACCCTGTCAGCATGCTTCAGCATGGTTATCAGCATACAGCCGACAAGCAGCGCATCCTCGAAGTTATAAATATCCTCAAGCTGTGGTGGGGCAACTGTCCACGGCTCTATCAGCTTATCTGCTTCTCTTGAGTGATACCACACATTCCACTCATCAAAGGACAAATGAATTTTCTTTTTGCTGCGTTTTTTGGCTTTAATATAATCAGCAATTGAAACTACAGACGAAATGAAGTCATCCATCTCTAAAGACAGAGCTAAATAGTTGCTGATATCATTACTATGATTGCCATAATATTGATGTAAGGAAATATACTCAACATGGTCATACGTATGATCCAAAACAGTTGCTTCCCATTCTGCAAATGTCGGCATGCTTCTGTTCGAGCTTCCACAGGCAACAAGCTCAATATCAGGGTCAACCCATTTCATCACCTTTGCTGCCTCCTGAGCAATCCGGCCATATTCAGCCGCTGTCTTATGACCGATTTGCCAAGGACCATCCATCTCATTTCCTAAACACCATGTTTTGATTTTGTGTGGCTCACGATAGCCATGGCTTATGCGCAAATCACTATAGTACGAGCCGCTGTCATGGTTGCAGTATTCAACCAAATTCCGCGCTGCATCGATCCCTCTTGTGCCGAGGTTAACTGCCATATTCACCTCTGCCCCTGCCTGCTTCGCCCACTCCATAAACTCATTTGTGCCAACAACATTCGGCTCTGTCGTCCGCCAAGCAAGCTCGAGACGGCGCGGTCTGCTTTCAACAGGGCCTACTCCGTCCTCCCAGTTGTACCCTGACACGAAATTCCCGCCAGGGTAGCGGATCAATGGAACCTGCAGCTCTTTAATCAAGCCTGTTACGTCCTTGCGAAAGCCCTTTTCATCTGCATCTGGATGACCTGGCTCATATATGCCTCCATACACGGCTCTACCGAGATGCTCAATGAATGATCCATAAATCCGGTTATCTATTTCAGCAATTTTAAAATCCTTTTCTAAAATCATCTTCGCTTTTTTCGTCATCAATGGTTCTTCCCTTCATACAGTTTTTTAGTTGTTAACCCTTCACACCGCCGGCAGTCATGCCTTCAATAAAGTAGCGCTGGAAGAAAATATACAGAAGCAACACTGGGAATATTGCCATAACAGACCCAGCAATCAGCACATCATAGTTGTTGCCGTATGGCGTCAGCAATGTCGATAGTCCAATTGGCAATGTTAAATTCTCGCTTGATCGTAAAACAATCAACGGCCACAGGAAATTATTCCAGCTTCCAAGTGCTTGCAGAATGGCCATCGAAGAAAAGGCTGGTGTCATTAACGGCATCATCACGCGGAAGAAAATGCCGATTTCTGTACAGCCATCCACCCTTGCTGCATCGAGTAAATCACGAGGCAATCCGCTTGCGTACTGACGGAAAAAGAAAATGGGAATCGGCGCAACGACAAACGGCAGAAACGCGCCAACTAATGTGTCCATTAAGCCAAGGCTCATTGTCAGCTTATATAATGGCAGCATGATGATTTCGACTGGAATCATCATGACAATCAAAACGAGTCCAAAGACAACATTCTTTAGCTTAAAGTCATAAACAGCAAGGCCGTAGCCAACCATGCTTGTCAAAAGCAGGCAGGATAAAGTAGAAGCAATCGTGATGATGATGCTGTTTTTATACCAAATGAAATAATCTGTTTCTCCGTTGAACAAATAAGAATAGTTATCTAATGACAAAAGGTCTGCCTGCAGCTTTAGATTCAGCCCGTACCGCATAATTTCCGTTGATGGCTTTAAGGAGCCGAGTGTGATTGCAAAGAGCGGGAATAAGGCGAAAATGCCGATTACTACAAACAGCAGGATAAGCAGGATGGACGACAGCTTCCACTTTTTTTTCGGTTTCATCCTTGTTCCTCCTTTTTGAATATGCCGAAGAACTTCAGCTGGATCAAGGTGATAATCAGGGTGATAACAAGCAAGGCGATACCAACAGCAGAGCCGAAGCCGAGATTATTCTGCTCGATTCCTTTTTGGTATAAATAGCCGACAATCGTCAGCCCAATATTATTAGGTGATCTGTTGCTGCCATAAAGCATATAGCTCTCAGCAAACATGGAGAAGCCGCCGTAAATGCTGATTGTAAAAACATAAATACTGATTGGCTTTAATAGTGGCAGTGTTATATGGTAGAACTTCCTCGCAGTCGTTGCACCGTCTACCTCGGCAGATTCATAAAGCTCCCGCGGAATATTTTGCAGTCCTGCGAGGAAATACAGGATGTTGATACCCATCCACTTCCAGGTTGCCAGCACAACAAGCACGAACATGCTTGTGCCGCCATGGTTCAGCCATGCCTTTGGCTCCATGCCAAAGTTCGTTAAAATTGAGTTCAGCAATGCCCCTTCTTGTCCGCCGAAGATTAAACGGAAGATCATCCCGGCAACAACGACAGATGTCAGTGCGGGTATGAAGGTTACAGAGCGGAAGAAGTTCTTCGCAAACATCAGCTTAGAATTAAGGAAAACAGCAAGCACAAGCGGCACTGGAATTAAAATAATTAAGGTCAAAAGCGTATAAACAGTGCTGTTGCGGATCGCTGTTAAAAAGGTTGGATTCCATAACTCCTTATAGTTGTCTAAACCGATGAAGGTCGTTTGTCCTGGCAGAACCTCCTGAAAGCTCATAATAACAGTCGTAGCAACTGGATAAGCAAAAAAGATTAGAAAAGACAGGATGAATGGAAAAATAAAAAAGTAAGGCGCTGCATTTTGCGAATAAAGGAGACTTCTTTTCTTCTGTTTCCTAACACCCTGTCTGCGGCTTGCTTCCATATTAAAATCCCCCCTTATAGGCAGGAGGCAAAGGCAATTTGCCTCCTGGTGTTATTCCTTATTTAATCTGACTTGCTGCCTCCTCGAGCGCCTGCTTTGGATCCTTCATTTCCACTAATGTCTGGAACAAGATCGTCGTCTTGACAGCATTGGAGACATCTGGCGTTCTTTCGCCAATATTGACACCTTCAATTTCATCCTTCACCTCAAGCAATGTGCTGAAAATATTCGGACCGAAATATTCCGTGAATTTATTCTCCTCATTTACTTCAGGCAAATCCCACACATCAGAGCGGATTGGGTCAAAGCCAAGCTGCTTCCAAATCTCAATATTGCCTTCCTTCGAAAGCTTAGCGTAGGCAAGGAATTTCTTCGCAACATCTGGATCTTTAGACTGGTTTGTTACAACAGTGCCTGTTCCGCCCATTCCTGCTGAGCGAGGAGCACCTTCAGACCATGCAGGCATTGGTTTAATCACGATTTTCCCTTTCAAATCAGGCATATAGTCAGTGAATCTGCCCATATACCACATTGGCATCCACACAGATGCTGCTCCGCCATTATTCATGAAGCCGTAATATTCCTCTGAGTGATGATCATTACCTGGCGATGGAATCGCAATGCCTTCTTTAACAAGGTCTTGCTCATATTGCAGCACCTCAACAATGCGTGGATCTGTCAGGTTCACCTCACCATTTTCCTTCAACAGGTCATCCTTGCCTTCAAGCTGAGCAACCTGCGGCCAGAACGACCATTGGTCTTCAATATCAAGTGTTGTCATTGGAATGCCTGTTTTCTCAAGAACTGTTTTGCCTGCTTCCTTGTAGTCAGCCCATGTTTTAATGTCATCTGGATTGACGCCGGCTTTATCCATAATTTCTTTATTGTAATAAATAACTGCAGCACCTACGTGAAAGTCAATTCCATATGTCTTGCCATCCTTCGCATAAATATCAAGACGTGATTGCACGATATTTTCCTTTTCAGGATCAATCACATCATCTAATGGAAGAATCTGCGGCTCTCCTTTTAAGAAGTTGCCGAATTTGGATATTTCCACATCAGAAATATCAGGAGCTCCCTTGCCTGACTGCAGTGCAACAAGCAGCTTGTTATGCAAATCCTCATAAGGATATGTAGTGGCTTTAAGGCTGATTTGGTCATCAGGATTCTCCTCATTCCACTTCTCTGCCATATGCTCATAATATTGTTCATGGAGCTCATTAAACGTCCATAATTCAATCTTTGTTCCTTTACCGCCGTTCGAATAGCCTTTATCCGAACTGCCCTTATTACAGCCTGCTAAAAACATGGAGCTTACTAGAATGATAGCCAGCATTCCTAAAAGACCCTTTTTCATCCCTTTTCCTCCTCATGGCTTGTTGAAAAAACACTTTATTTTAAAAAAGCTTAAAATGTTTTACACATGTTAATAGTATTAACCTGTCTTCTTAAAAATGTATGCGTTTTCATAAATAAGTAAATCGTCTAGGAAAACGTTTTTCTAAAGCGTAAAAAGTCATTATCTTTTTGTACTTATTTTGTGAGTTTCCCTTTAGGTCAAGCAAAAAAGACGGTTTCTACCTAATTGCAAAGGAGAAAAGGAGGATTTTTCCGATTTTTTATATTATTAACACGCTCCTTACATACACATTAAAAGAAAGCATCTATTATTTTAGGTTTTGCTAAAAGAAAACAAAAGGAGGACCACCTATGAAGGCTGTACTCGTCGATTCTATTTATTCTATTTCTAATTGGATTTTGCGGTTTTTATACGTTCATCTATTATGGATGCTATTTTCGATTGTAGGACTCGCTGTTGCCGGTTTCTTCCCTGCAACTGTCAGTCTGTTTGCGGTTATGCGTAAATGGCTGCTTGGTGAAACAAGCTTTCCGATTTTTTCAACCTTTCTATCTGTCTATAAAAAGGAATTTGTGAAAAGCAATCTTCTCGGCCTGCTCCTCATTTTTGGCGGGGCTGTCCTGTATGCAGATTTGCTGGCACTTCAGCATACAACGATTACCTTCTTACAATATCTCTACTTTCCTGTTCTTTTTATCGCCTTGCTTTACGCCTGCAGTGTTCTTACCTTTTTTACGATGTATGTTCACTATGAGCTAAAAGGGCTTCATATCATTAAAAACGCCCTGCTGTTTACACTGGCAATGCCCCTTGCCTGCGCTAAAATGGTTGGCGGACTAATAATCATTGTTTATGTGCTGATTACCTTTCCAGGAAGCATTATTCTATTTGGCGCAAGTTTGCCTGCCTTTTACATGATGTGGACCAGCTTAAGGGCATTTTCTCGATATGAACAAAAACGAACTAAGCAACTGACATAAACTCTCAAGTCAAGAAAGAAGGTAGTTTACATGATACATATAAAAGATCTCCGCTCTGGCTTAAATATATATAAAGCACTTAGCTCAGAAATCCGCCTTGAAATATTGACACTGCTGCAACGAAATAACAGCCTCAACTTAAATGATATCGCCCAAAAGCTGCAGCTCTCTAACGGTGCTGTCACTATGCATATTAAAAAGCTGGAGGAAAGTGGTCTTATTGATATATCAACAGCTGGAGGAAAGCATGGCATTCAAAAAATCTGCTATTTAAATGAGGATGTTCTGACGATTGAGCTACAGGATAAGGGTGTGGAGAATTTTTATGAGTATGAGATAAAGGTCGGCCATTATTTCGATTATGCGGCAGATCCGACATGTGGTCTTGCGACAAAGGACAGCATTATTGGTGAGTTTGACAACCCTCGCTACTTTGCCGATCCTGACCATATTCACGCAGACATCGTTTGGCTGAAAAAAGGCTTTCTCGAATACAGAATTCCTAATTACTTAAAGAAAAATCAACGCTTTAAAGAACTTCAATTTATATTCGAAATCAGCTCAGAGGCTCCCTTCTACAATAATGACTGGCCCTCTGACATTTTCTTTTACTTAAACAATGTCGAGCTTGGCCTTTGGAATTCACCGGGAGACTTCGGCGGCACAAAAGGAGCCTGCAATCCAAGCTGGTGGCCGCCCCACTTGAACCAGTACGGCTTGCTGAAGCTGCTGCGCATCAATAAGGACGGCACATTCATTGATGGCTGCCGGATATCGGATGTAACGATTGAGGATGTTGGTCTGCAGGATCATCCTGACATTAAGCTGAAGTTTGCAGTAACAGATGAAGGCACAATCGGTGGTTTGACCCTTTACGGGCGCAGCTTTGGCAATTATGAGCAGGATATTACGGCTCGGATTCTTTATGAGGAAGTGCTGCCGGAGTGAGGGGGGATGGTATCTTCCCTCTTTTTTAGTTACAGTGAAGATTAATTGATTTGAAGACTAACAAACTAAAAAACCAAGCCCACTCGAGCTTGGTTTTTTACGATTTATGAAGCTAATTTATTCTTATTATAAATATCAAACGCAACCGCTATCAGTAGCACAAGTCCTTTTATAGCCTGCTGCCAGTCAATGCCAAGGCCGATGATGGACATACCGTTGTTCATGACACCCATAACGAGACCACCGACAATCGCCCCGCCGACTGTACCGATGCCGCCATAAGCAGATGCGCCGCCGATAAAGCAGGCTGCAATCGCATCAAGCTCGAACAGATTTCCTGCTTTTGGTGTTGCGGCATTAAGTCTTGCGGCGAAAATCAAACCAGATAAAGCTGCAAGCACACCCATGTTCACAAACACCCAGAAGGTTGCTTTTTTTGTTTTGATACCAGAAAGGCTTGCGGCCTTTTCATTGCCGCCGATCGCATAAACATGTCTGCCCATTACAGTTTTCTTCATGACAAAGCTGTAGATAATAATTAACCCAATAAGGATAAGCAGAATGGTTGGAATGCCTTCATATGTTGCTAAAACATATGTGAACACATTAATCAGCACGATAATGGCCGCTATCTTTGTAATAAATAGTCCTTTTGAAGACACTTCAAAATCATAGCGAAGCTGGGTTTTACGATTGCGGGCTTCAATCAGCAAGTAAATGATGGAAAATACAATTCCTGCAACAATCGTCAGCATATGCAATGTGCTGCCGCCAAAGATATCAGGGATAAAGCCTGAGCTAATATCCTGAAAGGACTGTGGATACGGCGCAACAGATTTGCCTTTTAAGACAAGCATCGTCAAGCCTCTGAACAAAAGCATCCCGGCAAGTGTGACGATAAAGGCGGGAATCTTGACGTATGCGACCCAAAATCCTTGCCATGCCCCAATTACAGCGCCAACTAATAAGGAAAGAATAACAGCCAAAAAGACGGGCATATCATGGTTAATGATTAAAATACCGGAAATGGCGCCGACAAATGCAGCTACAGAGCCGACAGACAAATCGATATGACCTGTGATGATCACGAGCACCATGCCGATTGCAAGGACGAGAATATAGCTGTTCTGCAAAATCAAATTGGTGATATTGAGCGGGCGTAAAAGAATGCCCTCTGTTAACACTTGAAATAGTATCATAATCAGCACTAATGCGGTAAACATTCCATATTGGCGTAAATTGCTCTGAATTAATGCCAATATAGAGCCTTTATTGCGGTAATCCTCCAACGGTGTATTCACCTTAACTCCCCCTTCCTTTCCTGACCGACGGCTTTAGCTTGTAATATATTTCATGATGCTTTCCTGTGTCGCCTCTGCCGCAGCTAACTCTCCCTTGATGCTGCCTTCGTTCATAACATAAATTCTGTCACACATTCCTAACAGCTCTGGCATCTCAGAGGAAATAAGGAGGATTCCTTTTCCTTCGTCTGCGAGCTGATTGATAATGGTGTATATCTCATACTTAGCGCCAACATCAATTCCTCTTGTCGGCTCATCAAGCATCAGAATATCCGGTTCAGCGTAAATCCACTTGCTCAACACAACCTTTTGCTGGTTGCCGCCGCTCAAGTTTCCGGTCTTCTGAAGGATGGACGGTGTTTTGATGTTCATCTTCTGACGATAGTTTTCCGCCTCCTTCACCTCGACATTTTCATTGAGTACACTAAACTTGGAAAGCTTGCCTAAGTTCGGCAAGGAAATATTTCGTTTAATGTCCTCAATTAAAATAAGCCCATAGTTTTTCCGATCCTCTGTTACGTAAGCAAGTCCATTTTCAATTGCTTCCGGCACATTTTTCACCGAGATTTCCTTGCCATCCTTATAAAGCTGACCAGAGATTTTCGTACCATAGGACCGTCCGAACACGCTCATCGCAAATTCTGTCCTTCCTGAGCCCATTACTCCTGCAATCCCGACGATTTCGCCTCTTTTAATATGCATGCTGATATTGTCGATTACTTTTCTGTCCCCTTGCAGCACTTCCCAGTCCTTGACTTCCAAAATCGTCTCACCGATTTGCGGGGTTCTGTCTGGATAACGGTTTGTCAGCTCCCTGCCGACCATGCCCTTAATGATTCTATCCTCTGATACTTCCTCCCATTTCAGTGTTTCGATTGTTCTGCCATCACGGATAATCGTAATACTGTCAGCGACTTTTGAGACTTCGTTTAATTTATGGGAAATCATGATGCTTGTCATTCCTTCTTTTTTGAATGAAAGAAGGAGCTGTAACAGGTTTTCACTTTCTTCTTCATTTAAAGCCGCAGTAGGTTCGTCCAAAATCAGCAGCTTCACATCCTTAGAAAGTGCTTTGGCGATTTCCACAAGCTGCTGCTTGCCGACACTGATTTTGGATATGAGTGTATTCGGATTTTCAGATAAGCCGACCTTTTTCAAAAGCTCTCTTGCCTTAACAACCGTTTCATTCCAATTAATGACACCAGCTTTAGCCTGTTCATTGCCAAGGAAGATGTTTTCTGCAATCGACAGCTCTGGTATAAGCGCAAGCTCCTGATGGATAATAACAATTCCTAAGCTTTCACTGCCCTTTATATCCTTGAACATGCAGACCTCATCTTGAAAAAGAATGTCCCCTGAATAGGTACCATGTGGATATACACCGCTCAGCACCTTCATCAGCGTTGACTTTCCCGCACCATTTTCCCCGCATAATGCGTGAATTTCGCCTGCTGCAACTTTTAAGTTCACATCATCGAGTGCCTTGACACCTGGAAATTCCTTTGTGATATTCTTCATTTCCAGAATATTTCCCACGCTGTCAGCCCCCTTTCTTATCTAAAGCAGTTTCTCTTAGTTAAAGAGAAACTGCCGTTTTATGTTTATTTGTCTAGTTCAGACTCATCATAATAGCCGCTGTCGATGACAATTTCCTGATAGTTTTCCTTATCAACAGAAACTGGCTCTAATAGATACGCAGGAACAACCTTCACACCGTTGTCATATGTTTCTGTATCATTAACCTCTGCTTCTTCCCCATTCAAAACAGCCTCGGACATATCAACAGCTTTCTTGGCAAGCTCCCTTGTATCCTTGAAAACAGTTTGCGTCTGCTCGCCGGCAATAATGGACTTAACAGATGCTAATTCTGCGTCCTGTCCTGTTACGACTGGCAGCGGCTTATCTGTTGTTCCATAGCCAACACCTTTCAAGGAAGCGATAATCCCAATACTAATTCCATCATATGGAGACAGAACCGCATCAACATTTTCCTTCGTATAATGAGCACTCAACAAGTTATCCATGCGGGCCTGAGCTGTCGCTCCATCCCATCTTAATGTTGCGCCTTGCTCAAACTTCGTCTGTCCGCTTTGTACAACTAATTTGCCTGAATCAATATAAGGCTGAAGGACCGACATCGCTCCATCAAAGAAGAAATAAGCATTATTATCGTCCGGTGATCCGCCGAACAGCTCGACATTAAACGGCCCCTTGCCATCCTTTAAGCCAAGCTTCTGTTCAATATAGCTGCCTTGCAGCACTCCAACCTGGAAGTTATCAAATGTTGCATAATAATCGACATACTCACTCTTTTTAATAAGACGGTCATAGGCGATTACCTCAATTTCCTGCTTATGAGCCTTTTCGAGTACATTTGTCAGTGCCTCACCATCAATTGCGGCGATAACAAGGACGTTAACACCTTTTGTGATCATGTTCTCGATTTGGGAAACCTGGTTTTCCACAACATCCTCTGCATATTGAAGGTCTACTTTATAGCCCTTTTTCTCAAACTCTTCCTTCATATACTTACCGTCACTAATCCAGCGCTCAGACGATTTCGTAGGCATGCTGACACCAACAAAGCCCTTCTCATCCTCATCACTACCGCCGCCTCCCGAACAGGCAGCCAACGCAAATAATAAAACAGCAGCTAAAATTGCAGACAAAAGCTTCTTCATTCTTGAACCCCTTCCCATTTGTCTATTTCTTGGACCTTTCGTTTTGGTGCCATACTTGTCTTTTTTAAAGACTGCTGAAAACAGAATGCGCTTACATTCTAAGCTTTAAAAATGGAGCTTATCTCCCCGACGAAAGCCCAATATTATTGCTATGTGCCAGTGGTTTGGAATATGCCTGTTTATTTTTTCCGTTGTTAATAGTAGGGAGAGGAAAAGTTAGAGTTGGAATTGTAAAATTAGTAGTTTTTAGTGGGAGAAAAACCTGCAAATCCTGCTTCTATGAAAGCAGCAGGATTTGCTAGCGTGGGGAGTCATCTATTTATGCTATTTTTAAAGATGATTTTATTCACAGCATGTCTTACCGTTTGATGGCCCTGCTTTACTCCTTTCCCAATCGCGATAAGCATAACATCTAAATACCTGTCTGGAATTTTCAATACCTTCCTTAATTTGTCTGAATCGTATCCAGACATAGTAATCGTATCTAAGCCAGTCTCATTCGCTAATAACAATAACGACATTGACGCAAGGCTCGCGTCTCTTATCAATTCAAGTTTCAAGTCTTCCTCTGTCTTGTTTGAATAGTAATCAATAGCAGCACTTGCCAGAAATTCTCTAATATCGGTATTAAAATACCCTTTTTGGAAGCCCTGCTCCTGTATATTGATGATATTTTCCTTTTCAAAAGCAGCATAATCTCCAAGCACAACAATGACAGCTGAAGCCTCTACTACCTGTTGCTGATTATAAGCAATCGGCAATAAAGTTTCCTTTACCTCCGGGTCATCAATGACTAAATATCGTGTTGCTTGAATATTATTACCATTAGGTGACTTACTTGCCCCTTCAATTAAGCCCTCCAATATATTTTCATCTATTTTGTAGGCTGGATCATAATGTCTTACAGAACTTCTTGCGTCTATCAACTTTCTGACACTCATTGCAATTCCTCCAAATTGTTTATTTATTACCTGAATTATAAAAGCGATAATGAAGATTGAAAATAACGCACAAAAAAGTGGGATAGCCACCTTTTTGTACCTATCAGGGAGGAGTAGAGATGAGCAAGCTTAATACAGGAATAAATATATTCATGAGTGTTGTCGGTGGAAAATGGAAATGTTTAATTCTCTATTTTCTTAGTCTGCAGCCAAGAAGAACAAAGGATTTTTATACACTAATGCCAACCATTACACAAAAGGTACTAACAGAGCAGTTAAAGCAGTTAGAAGAAGCAGGTCTTGTGAAAAGAGAAGTATATAAAGAAATCCCGCCAAAAGTAGAATATAGTTTAACCAAGTTAGGGCTTACCTTTGTACCTGTCCTAAATACGATGTGCGACTGGGGAAACAGTTACGCTGTCACTCAAGATATAGAAACGAACGATAACTATTGCTGTCATGATAAAACTACTTAAACTGTATCAGCCCCGCCCTTGTGAGTTGGGCTTTTACTTATATGCTCATCCTAGCAGTCTCAAATTTGGAAAAGCTTGTTTCACTCTTGAAATCGTCCCACCTATTTATTGTATTAATATGGTAATATCCATATATAAATTCGATTAAGGAGGGAAACATGAGCGAACAAACAAAAAAAGAGATTTACGCATGGGCCAAAACAATCGTATTTTGCTTTTTACTAGTATTCATCTGTCGCCAGTTTGTATTTACCCCAATCATCGTGGACGGGAAATCAATGATGCCGACATTAGAAAACAATAACCGTATTCTCGTTAACAAAATAACCAGCATCGACCGTTTTGATGTGATCGTTTTTCATTCTCCTGTTTCTAGTGATTACTATATTAAAAGAGTCATTGGTATCTCAGGAGACAAAATGGAAGTGAAAGACGATTCCTTATATGTAAACGGGAAAAAATATGATGAGCCGTATTTGCAGGCAAATAAAGAGAATCTCGCAAAGGGCAATTTAACAGCCGATTTAAAAGAAACTGTTCCGGAAGGATACTTGTATGTAATGGGAGATAACCGCCTTAAAAGCAATGACAGCCGCAGGTTCGGCTTTATTTCAAAAGAGGATGTTGTCGGTAAAGCAGCACTTCGGTTTTATCCTTTTGATCAGATGAAAGTGATAAACGAATAAAGGAAGCTTACGTTAAGAAGTGTGAATTTTTAGGGGTGGTTGCTTAAATCATCCCTTTTTGTAATGTCAAAAATATACTGGTGAGGAAATGAAAATAGCCTGTTAAAATCTGTCATCGTTTTTATTTATGCCTTTTTTTCTATACAGCATTCCATTAATGAAAAGCAATAATCCTAATGCGATTGACATGATTAATGTTACTTTATTAATTTCAAGCTTTGCCACAAGTGCGATTACATCATTTAGTAAAATGATTATAGCTAAAACAAATGAAATATTACGAGTTCCTTTGGCCTCCATTTTCACCAGTCCTCCCTATCCCAAAATCCTTATATTCCCAATTATAACATGCTATGCGAATTTCCTTCAAAATAAAGTGGCTGCTATTCTTATTTGATTAACCAAAACAAAGCCACATCTTTTTTCATATTCTTAACAGTATTGTACAAACTATTAACAATTATTATTGCTTTCCAGGTACGAAGGGAGAGAATTCCGATAAAAAAGGTGAGTAGATGGGTTATGATAATTGTTATTTTTTATTTATTGTATAGCGTTATATTCGGTATTGTTATTTTTAAATTTAATCACCCACAGGTTAGTAACGACTATAAGGAACAGCATAAAGTAGAAAGATTTTATGGCAAGGAAGAGTCACAGGATCGGGCAATTTTATTAGAAGAAAAAACCTTTGCTGGTTATGCCCGTGTCAACTTAATGGAAAATGCTCAGGAATCTATTGATGTTGCTTATTATGCGATCCATAAAGGCTATATTACCGATTTAATATTAGGGATGATTTTGGATGCAGCAGACCGCGGGGTTAAGGTTAGAATTCTTTTGGATGGGTTTTCTCATGGTCTTCGCTTTAGTTTAAAGGATGATCAATATGCCCTTATCAATCATCCAAATGTGGAGCTGAAATTTTACGAACCATTAAATGTTTTAAAGCCGTGGACTTGGAATAATCGGTTTCATGATAAATTACTTATTATTGATCATAAGTATGCGGTTATTGGCGGCAGAAATATTGGCAATCGTTATTTTGTTCAGGAGGGTGAGAAAAACCCGACGAATGACCGGGATGTGCTGATAATTAATACGAAGCCAGAAACAGCCGAAGGCAGTGTTTTGAAGCAAATGGAATCTTATTTTGATGAGGTTTGGAATAATCCAATTGTAATGCCTCCTTATAACAAGCTGTCATCACGTCAACAAACGAAAGCAAAGGAAGCTAACAAGCAATTAAAACAGAAGCTCGATGATTTGCGTAATACAGATAAAAAAATATTCAATAACTATTATGATTGGGTGAGTATGTCTTTGCCTACAAAGAAAATCACCTTTATTCATAATCCGATCCAAAGATTTAATAAGGAGCCTTGGGTTTGGTATGATTTAACAAACCTCATGAAAAAGACGAAAAATTCGTTAGTCATTCAAAGCCCATATGTTATTCCGACAAAACCGATGCTTCCTTATCTCAATAACTTACAGATACCTGCAGACAAGATAACAGTGTTAACAAACTCGTTAGCATCAACAGCCAATGTTATGGCCTATTCAGGGCATATTAAACATATTAACGCAATGGTAACAAAGAATGTGAATGTGTATGAATACCAAGGGGCTGACTCTATTCATGCCAAAACATTTATCTTTGACGATCAAGTGAGTGCGATTGGTGCCTTTAATATGGATTCACGGTCGACATTTTTAAATACTGAGTCCATGGTCATCATTGACAGTCCAGTGTTTACCGAAAAACTCAAAACAGAAATGAACCACTATTTCAAGCATAGCTTGAAGGTAGCACGGGATCAATCGTACGAGGAGAACCCTGACTTAAAACCAGGCAAGGTAAGCTGGATTAAAACATATGGTGTGAAGGGACTATCCTATATAACTGGGTTATTTCAGCATTTATTATAAAAAGACTGACTTTGTATATAAAAAAGAGCTTAGGCAAGTTCACCTAAGCTCTTACTTATTTATTATTTATCTCTTCAACAACAGCTCATCTCGAACTCTCTCTTCATTCTTTTCATACTTCTTATAATTCATCATAATAATTGCGCCGACAATAAAGAAGATTGCTGGCAGCCACGTGAAGCAGAATTTGATTGCTGCGAGTGAGCTTGCTGTTTGTGTTGCATTTGCGACATAGCCTGCTTTATCCATAATGATGGATGGGATGAAGCTGCCAAGGCCTGCTCCGATTTTGATACAGAAGGAGCTGCCGATCGCTGTGAGGAAGCCGCTGGCGCGGATGCCTGTTTTCCACTCGCCATAGTCAACAGTGTCTGACAGCATTGCAAATGGTAATGTCACGGCAATTCCTGTTCCAAGTGAGGCAATTACCCACCCGAAGATAATCATCGACGTGCTTGCCCCTGCAAAAGCAATGATAATTTGGCCAATTGCAGCAATGGCAAAGCCTAGTATTTGTGTGTGCGTTTTCAAAAATTTCTTTACGATAAATGGAATAATCGTGATAGAAATCATCTGGAACACAACAAGGCCGTTTAAGATGGATGCCAGGTTTTTATGATCTAAATTATATTGCGAATAATAGATTAATGTTGATGTTCTTGATGTATTGCCCAACCAATAAAAGATAAAGGCAAGAACTAAAGTAATCCATGGCCAATTCCCTTTAACTGCTCGGAAGCTTTGGCGAATCGGGATTGATTTAATGCTTTTCGTATTGATTTCTCTCGTACCAGAGAAGGCAAACAGCATAAGTGCGATAGCAATAACGGCATAGATGGCAACCGTTACTTGGAACCCTAATTTATCATTGCCGTTCCCAAAAAATGCAACAAGTGGCAGTGTGAAGGTTGCTGTGATTAAATAGCCAATCATTCCACCATTGCTGCGCCATGAATTTAAACGGACACGTTCATTAGAGTTATTCGTTAAATTCGGCAGGATTGCCGTAATGGGTGTGGCAATTCCTGTGTAAACAATCCCCATTAAAATGTACGTGACTAACGCATAAATGACTTTTGCACTTGCTGATAGGTCTGGAGCTAAAAAGGTTAAAAAGAATATTACGCCAAACGGGATTGCCAGCCAGAGCCAATATGGACGATTTTTACCCCATTTTGTATTTGTATGGTCAATGATTAATCCCCAAATCGGTGCATCAAGGGCATCAAAAATCCGAGCAACAAGCAAAATAGTTCCCGTTGCAGCAATTGAAATTCCAAAAACATCTGTATAAAAGTACATGATAAAGCTAGTTAGTGTACAATATAGCAAATTTCCGGCAGTATCTGTACTTGCATATGCCAAAACTCGTTTTAAAGGCATTTTTGAGTTATTATCCTCTACCTTGTTGTCTTGTAGCTGTTTAGCAGTGCTGCTTTCTACCATTTCTCTCACTCCCTAGTCAGTAATTGTTCTTTCGGCCTAAACTGGCCATTTGTAAACAAAACCTGTGGAACTAGTTGCCCGTTTTCTGAAATGAAGTGTATATCTTTATCATAAAAATGATATTCTGTTGGAATGGGAGCATAGCTTGTAATTAACAGCCCTGCTTCTGTTTCTTCGATTGAGCCATTCACAACAGCGATTTTGCCATTTTCCTCATATAAGAACGTCTTTTTTCCAAAACCATCTAAATAAGCAACAAGCTCCTCGCCCATATCCCAATCTGCTGTTTCCTCTTCCTTTGTGAATAGACGGGTAAAGATACCGCCATCTCGAAAGAAGGTTGATTGACCAAAGCGGTTGCGCGATAAATCTGGTCTGTTTATATGAGGACCAGCAATGCTGTAAGTGGAAGCTGCTTCCCCACTATTCAGCTTCGTATCTGTTGCCTTTGCATTTGTGTCATAGCAATACAAAATTCCAATTGTCGCCCGATATGCAGCCTTTAAGTATCTCGTATCATGCAGCTCTTCGTAAGCCTTTAGGCAAGCAGCCGCTGTTACCCCGCCCCAAAGGGAATGAATCATATAAGATAATGCTTCCCACCAGCGATCAGGACTTTGAGCGCGGAAATCATTAGAAAAGCCTATGTTGGCAAGAACTAATTCTCCGTATCTGTTGGCAGCATCCTGATGGTGTGTGCTTGCTAAAGCTCCTGTTGCCGGACCAAAGCCAGCATTATCGTAAAAATGCTCTGTTACTGCCGCTTTATAGGTGGAACTATCCTGCGCTACCGTTTGGGCGATTTTAGACCAAAGGGAATGAATTTCTTCGTATTTCGCAGTTAAACCGCGACTTTTAAGCTGTTCCAATAATTCGTCGATATATAAGAAAAACACGCCTAGCATTTGGGCTTCTTCTTTTCCTCTTGGTGTATCGTGCAGATCTGGGTTAACTCGTAATGAGAATACATCTGCGGCCCAGGCTAAATAGGTATCTGGCTTATGCAGTTGCAATATATCCTCATCGAATTGAGATAGAAGATAAAACACATGCGCAATATACTCAAAATCCATACAGCGGTAGAAGTCGCCATACAAATTAACCGGCCTTGTGAAGTCGCCATTTTCAAACCATTTTTGGCGAATATAATAGACACAGCTTTCCTCCACCTGCTGTACTTCCTTGACATTCAGACTGCCGAGCAGGTTATTCTTCAGCACTAAGCTCAATTTTCCTAAAGACTCACCTTGATTAGAAATGGGCGAGTAGCTGTATGGATTTTCACTGTCAGCACCATTAAATAACTTGTCACTAATATAGCGGGAACGATTTTCGATGATTGTTTTGATTGGCTCCATTACATTTAAGATGATGCTGTCCAAATACTGATCATCTACTTCAATCGTAATTTTATGTTCACCGGCTTCACGGAAAAGAAGCTTAGCATTGTACCCCTGTTTCGTTTTTTTCATTTTGCCGACAATATTGATCTTTTTTCTGTTTCCGTATTTATCCAAATACTCAACAAACGCATCTGTTAAATATTTAGTTGCTGGTAGCTGCACCGCAAAATCGTAATACTTGCCTGCTATGGCAAGGGGCTGGAATTCAAAGACAGGATGATCGTATTTTGTTTTGCCAATATGGTAGAAGTCGTGCTGATCTTTAAATGGCTCCAGCTTGTATTCCCATTCCTTCTCACCAAAGCCTGCAAGCGTAAAGCCAGTTTTGTTGTATAACCAATCCGCATTTTCAAAGCCATCTGGATAGCCGCCTGCTAAAATCAGCTGGTGGAATAAAAGACCATCCAAGGATGGGGAAACGCTTTCAAAAAAGAGATTATGATAAGCACAATACGTTCCGACAGATAATGTTTGCCCTTTCGTTTGGTACATCCCTAAATGCGGTGCCTCGTTGCTTCTGCGCACACATGCCAGCTTCGTATAATCATTCGAAATAGAGGGATAAACAGCAGCAGAATGATTTGTTTGCATATCCAGATCATTCATCTTGTACATAACATAGGAAAAGGACGACCAGATTGCAAAGTCTGTGATAGTCACTTCCTTCTCTTGACGGTTTTTCATCGTTATATTCCAAGTCAGATTATCCTCAGCCTGCTTTAAATCGTATGTCATAATGACTTCTACTTTTTCAAAGGTGTATGTGACTGTAATAATGGCCTCGTCTTTCCTTACCACTGGTGTTGTATCAGCATTAGTTAGTCTTTTTCCATCAACGATAACAGAAAAATTTCCAAATAGCTTATCTTGTTCTTTATATCCGCTTTGCTTGAGATAGCTAGCATCAATAACCCAGTTCATTTTATGTGTATCTTCTTTTAAGATTAAATTTGTTAAATTTCCACTCGGTGAAACTTGTAAGGTGAATCTTTTATTCTCCAAGGAAATACCTCCTTTTTTAATAATTTAACTGAAGCAAAATGAAGATTTTGAAGGTATAATTAATTGTAAACGCTTGCTTTTGTTAGTGCTCTTAAAATATAACAAAATAATTTTAAGATGAACATAAAGGATTCTAATCAATTTTTAAGATATTTCACTCCCTTTTATATGGGAATTAATTGAATTACTGAGGTGATAATGGTGGAAATCGTTTCAATAGCAGTGCCTCCTTTTCCAATTTTTATCGAAGGCAATATCACTACATATGAGAAAGGAATAAGCCATCCAAATCGAAGCGATTTAGAGTACTTCGATATTATTCTTGTGCGGAAAGGCTGTCTTTGCTTAACAGAGGACAATAAGGAGTTTATTATCAATAAAAATGAAATGTTTATCCTGCTGCCCTTCAAACATCATTTTTCCACAATCCCGACAGAGGAAGACACAGAGTTTTATTGGCTGCATTTCTATACGAACAGCTATTATACAGAGGAGAGTCAACCGCGGAAGCTAGAATCGACAATTCCTATTCCAGCATTGCATTTTCATAATCACAGCTATACACTGCACCTACAAAAGCAGTGCAGACTCGTTGATTATGATGAAATTTATAAAAAAATAGACCAGCTGTTAGCGGCAACGACGAAGGAAAATAAAGATTTATCCTTTTGGGACATCCAGATAAGCTTCTTTTCTCTTATTAATCTTTTAGAATCGCAAGGCATGGCTAAGGACAGCGGCTATATCATTTCTGAAAAGGTTGCCCAATATATAAGAGATCATTATTACCAGCCAATAACAAGCACGATACTAGCGAGAGAATTCAACGTTCATGAAAACACAATCGCTAAGTATATGAAAAAATTCTACAAGGTAACAGCACTAGAATATTTAAACACGTACCGGTTAGAGCAAGCCCGTATTCTATTATTAAAAACAGATAACCCGATTCAAACTGTCGCAGAACAATGCGGCTTCAGCTTTGGCCCTTATTTCTCCAGTGCTTTTAAAAAGACTTATGGCATTTCGCCGTTGAATTATCGGAAGAAGCATATGGGGAGGGAGAAATGAAGCTAAAAGGTGCACTCTATCACTAAAGTGCACCCCATTCTATTTCTCTATTTTCAATGTTATCGGCTGATTTTCTGCCATTTCTGCCTTATAAAGGACAATATCCCCCTCAACTGGTAGCGATGCATTTGAATTCCTCTTAAAGTTTTCCGCTAAAGCGATTGTCCAGACTGCTTGATCATCCTTTGTCAGCACAACGGCAAGTGTGCCAAATTGAACAATATTTCCCCATTCAAACTGGTCTGTTATCCCGTTTTCTGTTACGGATATCCCTTCTGTGTTACTGATAACCTGAACATTTTCGCCTTGCCAGCTGCCGTGAATTTCAGCTCCAACATGATAATAGCCACCGTTGCCGCGATCGCCGTATGTTGCGATGAATTGATGGATTTTATTATCTGTTCCTTTGTATGTAACAGCAGAAGCATCATTTGTCAGCCACTTTATTTTGAGATCGCCTGTTATGGCGTTTGGGAAGGCATCTTTTGGACGGCTGAAAATACCATAATATGTTCGGTTATAAACAGCCCTGCCTTGATTTTCCTTAATCGACAGGACATGCTTCCAATCAGGCGATATACTGCTTATGTTTTTGACTTTATAATTGCTTGAACCAAGAAGATAGGAATTGGCGGCAATGAAAATAATGATGATGCCCGTCGCAATTACTTGGCCTGCTTTCGAAAATGGTATCAAAATGGTCAGTGCTGACAATAAAAAGACAGAGAAGGCGATATTAATGATATAAAACAGCCTGTTATCTATGTACTCTACTTGAATCTGGCTTTGGAGGATAAAATAACCCATTTGCAATAAAAACAAGCAGATGGCAAGCACAAACAGCAGCCATCCAAACAGTCGAACCGTTCTCTCCTTATTCATTTGGCTCTACCTCCTGTTGAAACTCCCATGTTTTCCCGTTATCGTCGGATAGGAATTTACCCTTAACCTTTCCGCCTTTATAGTCACCATTTGCTCCTTGATTCACCAATACAGCTAAATGATTTCCTTCCTTAATAGGCACTTCTGCAGTGACAAAGATTCGTTTGTACTCATCAGGAATTTGAAAGACAGCATTTGTCCATGTTTCTCCGCCATCCTCTGTGACATAAACATCAGGTTCCTCTGGGTTAATCGTGCCAAAGGATAAAAAGCCAGTGCTTTCATCAATAAAGCCGCCATCTGAAATTAACCTTGTTACGCCTGAATTAGCCGTTTCCTGCCATGAACTTCCGCCATCATGTGTTAAAAAAACGGTCGAGGCTTCAAATGACATGGTTCTTTCCCCTGAGATAATGACATAACCAAAGCTTTCATTTAAGAAATCAACCTTTCGAAAGCGCAAACCTATTATTTTGTCTGTGATCACTGTCTCTTCCCACGTCTTCCCTTTATCAAAAGAGTACTTTAACAGCAGCTTGTTTTGGTACCCTTCTGTGGTGTTTGCATATAAGAAGGCTGCGATTTTGTTATTTATTATATAGCTGTGCTCTATTAATTCTTGCTCGTTCCCGTTATACTCTCCTTGAAATAAAAGCTCCTTATTTATTGGAACCTTTGTCCAAGTCTCCCCATTATTGTACGTTATACTTAACTCGTCATTTTGCAAAGTGTAGCTAATTTCTTCATCTGCAACCATTGGCTGCAATACTTCCGGCCCTGTCTGTTCCATTTCCTTCACCTGTGCTTCAAGCTTTTCCTTTTGTGTCACAGGCTTGCTGCTTCTTTGCTTTTCATAAAAATACATCCCAATCATTAGACCAATCATCATTAAGCTGCTTACTACTAACATTAATTTTTTCATAAAATGACTTCCTTTTTAGAAGTTTTCTTTTACATAGAATAACTATGTAATTTATTATATTTTTAGTATAGCTGAAAATCAAACAATATTTTCCATAAAAAAAGAGCTGCCACGAGCAGCTCAAGCCTTCTACCTTCTACTATTCTGTTCCACCCAGCAGTTCAATCTCCGAGCGTCTGACAAGCTCTACCGTATAGCTGTACTGCTGAAGATCCTTTATTTCCAGGAAACCGGAGTTATATATATGTATGATTCGGTATTTTCTCCCTTTATATTTGACCTTTTTTCCCAACAGCATATGGTAAACCTCCTACTTAAAATGAGACTAGCGAATCATGAAAATTCTACAAACTTATCAATGCTCAAACGGCAGTCCTGCTGCCTTGACGATTGGAGTGCCTAAGGATTGAGATACGTTTCCAAGTGGTGAGATCAATAGACCAAACAACAAAATGGCTGCAAATAGTTTTTTCATAAGATCACCCTCATCTTTCGCTTTTTTCACAGTATACGTCACTCTAAATACACTTGCGTTTCCGATGAGAGCACTTATTAATCTATATGCTATAATTAAAGGCAGAAAAGCTAGATTTCCCTCAAAAAATATAAAATTTTTTATAAAATGGTGAGAATGATGGTAGAGTTGAACGCTAAAGCACTTGGGGCAGAAATTAAAAGACTGCGGAAAATGAATAAGATTTCTCAGGCACAGCTGGCAGACGGAATCTGCACACAGGCGACAATCAGCGGAATTGAAGCTGGCAGGGGCTATCCAGGGGTGGATATTCTATATATTATTTCTATTCGCCTGAAGGTATCACTAGAATACTTATATAAGATTCTTTTAAATGATGCCGAGGATTATATAAAGGAAACAGAAGAGCTTTTGGAAAACTTAATGAAACAAAAAAATTATCAAGAAGCATTCGAAATATGTCAAAGTGAACGAAAGCAAGGCAGCAGGCAGCTCGGCTATAAATTCGAGCAGCTCATTGCATGGGTACATATCGTTTCTGGCTATTATCTGGAAAAATACGATTATCACACTGCTATCAAGGAGCTCGAAAATCTTCTCGATGATGACCATCCCCTCTTCGGACAAGACTTTATCGATTTCCGCATTCAAAACAGCATTGCGATCATCTTTGCTGAAAACAATCTGTTCCAGAAAAGCTTACGGCAATACAAAAAAATTCTTACCTATAAGGAATTCTTAAAACAACAGCATAAATTCCAAATCAAGCTTCATTATAATATATCGAAATTATTCTTTCTACAGAAAGAATATACGCTGTCATTAGAGCATGCTGATCTCGGTATCGCCCTCGGCAAACAGAAGGAAGACATATCAATGACAGGCCAGCTTTACTTCCAGCGCGGAGAATGCCTTGAAGTATTATCAGGAGATATAATGAAGGCAATCGACTCATACAGAAGGTCCATGTTCATCTTCGAGCTGCTCGGAAACGAACAATATGTGAAGATGGTGAAGGAGCAAAAACGAGAGATATTTGCGCCTGTTTAAGCTCGGAAGTACCGCCTTCCTTTCCACATAAAAAGCCTTCCCAACTGCTTGGGAAGGGCATTTTATTATCCTTTAAAATAATGGTCCAATCCGCTGACCCATATTGGCACCATCTTTGCGACAAGCTCTTCTGCCGATATTTTTCTGCCTTCCTTGTTCCAGGAATAGCTTGCTCCGTATATTCCCCAGCTCAATGTTGTAGCAATCGCAATATGCTCCTCCTTCGGATTTGCTTCATGCTCCAACAAATGGAGAATCACATCATGAACTGCTTCAATCATTTTGTTCTGGAAGTGATCGCCGAGAGATTCATAGTTTTTGGCACATTGGCCGCTTAATTCTTGATGGTATTGGCACATAACGTAAAATAAACTGCTCAGTGAATTTTCGTTGAACACGGCGTGACAAGATAGACGCTGGTGCAGCGTTTCTCTAAAACCATCCAGTAATGTCAGATCCAACAGCTCATATTTATCAAGGAAATGCGCATAAAAGGTTGCCCTATTGATGGTTGCTTTTTCCGTGATATCCTTGACTGTTATGTCTTTGAAATCCTTCTCCTGGATCAAAATAGTAAAAGCATCCAATATAAGCTGTCTCGTCCTAAGTACTCGTGGGTCGCTTTTTGCTACGGTCGTTTCCATTTATCCACCTCCATATGTAAATAATGGTTCTATATATTGAACTAAACGACATTTATCGACATTTGTTGTTTAGGCTACATATCAATAATAATGACGATTGCTACTAGTATAATTATATTCTATCATAAAGTAAGCAACACATGTTGTTTAACCAATATGAGTTTAACAAAAACTGCTAGAAATATATAAAATTTAAAATAGGGGTGTTTTAAGAATGGCAAACGTATTATTCGTAAAAGCAAACTCTCGTCCTGCTGATCAAGCAGTGAGCGTTCAATTGTATGATGCTTTCTTGCAAAGCTACAAAGAAACTCACAAAGAAGATACAATCACTGAATTGGATCTTTTTGAAGCAAACCTACCTTACTTGGACAACGACAAAATCAACGGTATGTTCAAGCTTGCTAGAGGTATGGAATTAACAGAAGGCGAAAAAGCTGCAACTGACCTTGTAACTAAATACTTGGATCAATTCCTTGCTGCTGATAAAGTAGTATTCGGTTTCCCATTGTGGAACTTCACTGTGCCTGCAGTATTGCACACATACCTTGACTACTTGAGCCAAGCAGGCAAAACTTTCCGTTATACTGCTGAAGGTCCAGAAGGACTTGTTGGCGACAAAAAAGTTATGCTATTGAACGCTGCTGGCGGCGTTTACTCTGAAGGACCTGCTGCTTCTGTTGAATTAGCAGTTCGTTACGTAAAAACAATCCTTGGATTCTGGGGCGTACAAAATCCTGAAACAATCATCATTGAAGGACACAACCAAAACCCAGACCAAGCTGCAGAAATCATTGCTGCTGGTGTTACTAAAGCTGCAACTGCTGCTGCATCATTCTAATATTACAAGGGCTGCATTGCAGCCCTTTTTTTTATGTTGTCAAAGGTCGTTTAAGAGTCCGACTTTGCCTGTTTCGGCATCTAGATAGTGGTGGCAGTCAAGGTAGCCGCATAAAGTGTATTCTTTTGTTTCTTTATCGTAAACATAGCGTGGCTTTAGAATGAAATGACTCTTTACTGCTTCGTATGCTGCCTCTTTTGAAATTTTCATTTCCTCTGGCATTTTATACGCTGAAAATCTTTCAAGCATAAGTTCATTATCCATATAATTAAATGCTTTGAAGCTGCTGCCGTCCAGCATAACTAGTAGTTTTCTTTTATAGATATTTTTAGATTTTTCTGTTTGCACAAGCTTTACGTCAATAAAGTCATAATGACGATGAATACTAGTCATTCTCGATTTGCCTGAATCATTTGGATACACTTTCTGCAGAAAACATCTCACCTCTTTCACGCATATTTGGATGTCTTCATCTGTAAGCGGGAAGGTTTCTGGATGTGGTTCGCATGCAAAGGCCTGCTCTGGAGTTATTTTCCTCGTAAGTTCAACTTGCTTCCGTTTAAATCTTTTAGGTGTAGGCACATCCCATTCCATCACATAATCGACTTGCTTTGTATTGAGTGTTGGCTCAAAAGAGAATGTTCCGCTAAGGTCATTGCGAACATACACCTCCTCAATGGCGTACGCGTGAACTATCCGCTTTTGCTCATCTACAGGAAAATCCCATTGCTGAAATTGTTGCTTCGTAATTTGTTCTGCTTTGTGAAGGTCAAGTGTATATAGCTCCTCTTTTACAGGGAGTTTGTTCATAAAGTCTCCGTACATACTGAAAAACACAAGGTTGCCCTCTTCATCAAACTCGATATCTATCCACTCTATTGGTGATATTTCCACGCCATTGATTATTCTTTTAAATGAAAGCCTAGTCTCCTCTTCCTTCCAAAATACAAAATCCTCTTCATAAGTTAAGCCTGTTTCCGTCTCTATCCATCTGATGATCCCCGCTTTATCCTTCACCTGCAAAATAGGCTTGTTTAAATAAGATTTACCGCCAACAAATATGATACTGTTAAACTTCCTTGAATCAATGTAAATACTGATAGAAGCTACTCCTTCTGGAACCTCGTCTTCCTCATCATATGCTTTAATATGCTCTGGCAGCCATTCCATTTCCAGTGTGTACAGTGTTTTATTCTGATTCGATACGCTTCTGTCTAAATCATAGGAATGAAGATAATAGTTTTCCAAACCAAGCTTCTCCTGCGTATAGTTCACTAATTCTTGTAATCTCGCATCCATGCCTTTTGCCTCCTTTTATAGAAGTTGTTAAGGTAAATTATACCATTCTTCCATATAAAAAATCCTAAACCGCTTTGGTTTAGGATTTGATTTCTATTTGTTGAATTGGTTTTATCCATTCTCCTTCAGGTCCGTCTGCCTGAATTGTTCCATCGTTAAAAATGAGCTTGCCGCGATTAATTGTACTGTTTATTTTGCAAGGAAAAGTATGGCCAATATATAAGCTGATTTTATTTTTGGCAAAGAAGTTTTCCTCACTGACAGTATATGAATCATCTGTAGAAACAAGGACAAAGTCTGCATCATAGCCTTCCGCAATTCTGCCTTTTGCTTTCAGTCCAAATCGTTCTGCTGGATTTAAGGCAGTTATTTTTGCGATTTGTTCAAATGGAATCTCGTATTTTAGCGCCAATTCCATCATGGACAGGAAGGAAAACTGTCCGCCGCTAATACCACCCCATGCTTGAAAAATATTGTATACAGCAGAGTCCTTCAAATCACTTGTACATGGTGAATGATCAGAGGAAATCATATCAAACTTTTGCTCAATCAGTAATTTAATAAGCCTTTCCTGTTCCTCTTGTTTACGCAAAGGCGGAGCACATTTTGCGACAGGTCCAAACTCACGCAATGCGTCATGGTTAAATAACAAGTAGTGCGGGCATGTTTCTACTGTGACATTCATGCCTTTTTTCTTTGCTGCTTCAATCTTCTCGATTGCCTCATATGAACTGATATGAACAAAATGCAGCGGACAGCCAGTTACCTCTGCATAATATAAGGCACGCTGCACTGCCTCTGCTTCTGCGGCAATTGGGCGTGTTTCCAAATAGTCATCTGCCGACACTTGCCCTGCTTCTATTTTGCGAGCTGCGAGCCAATCCGTTATCGGACCGCTTTCCGAATGCAGGGCGAGCACCTTGTTTAAGCCAGCGATGATTTTCATGCCATTAAGTAATGTCACGTCATCGACATTTTCAAATTCTTTATTGCCTGTTGTGGACAGAAATGCTTTAAAGCCAATAACTCCCTCTTCAGCAAGTTCAGCTAAATCCGCTTCATTCCCTGGAACCAAGCCGCCCCACAGCGCAAAGTCTGTATAGGATTCAGCCTGCCCCCTGTCACTTTTCAGGTAAAGTGCTTCTTTATTGATCGTCGACGGAATGCCATTCAGCGGCATATCAAAAAATGTCGTCACACCGCCTGCTGCCATCATTTGTGAGCCTGTGCGGAAGCCTTCCCAGTAATCACGGCCTGGGTCACTAAAGTGAACATGTACATCTATCATGCCTGGAAACACATACTGACCAGATGCATCGATAATACAATTTGCTCCTGAAACAAACTCATCTCCAATTGCAGTAATTTTCCCATTCTTTACGCCGATATTTGTTATCTGGACTTTATCTGGAAAAACAACCGTTCCATTTTTTATAAGCATATCAAACATAAGTCTCTCTCCTTTTTTTCAACATATTGAATTAATCATTTATCTTTCAAAAATGGTCCCTTTTTTGAACACAGAGTCTTTAAACGTATATTTCATCAGTAAGAAATAGGAAGCTCCGCCAACAATAACTCCGACAATCCAGCCTAAGTCTACTTCAATGAAGGCAGCGCCTGCACCAAGCAGCATCGCAATGAGGGCACATGGATTAAAGCCGGCAAATGGGCCATTTTCGTTATATATATCATCAACATTCACAGTTTGTTTTCTCAAAAGATAGTATTCTACGAGCAGGATAGCTACAATCGGACCTAAAAAGGCAGAGTAGATTAACACAAATGTATTCAAGCCAGCAGCAGAATCATCTTGAACAAGCACCCAAGGAAATGAGCAAAATGCCAGCAGACCTGTTATGACAACAGCAACCTTATACTTCAACTTTGTCAGCATTGTGATTACATATGTCGGTGGAATGATATTTGCAACCATGTTAACTGCGACTGCACCAATAACGATGAATGCCGAAACTGCTGCCGTAATGTACGGATTGTCAACAACAATCGCAAACGCCTTAACAGGGTTAGAAATGCCTGTTGCAGATGCAAGCATTGCGCCAATCGTAAGAACAAAGCCATACGCGATAAAAATCGGCGAGAAATATAAGATTCCCCGTTTTTTAGTGCTGATGCCTGCCTTCAGCTCACGAGAATAATCAGCTGCACTTAAAAAGATGGCTGCATAGTTTCCAAGGAATACCATAATAAAGGCGAAGAACGGCAGCCCCCATGTACCCTCAGAATGAACCCATCTCTCTGCGATGATTTCTCTGTGTGAAGCCATAAGCACATAGAATACATAAACTAAACCAAGCATAATTACAACCGAAGCTAGAATTTCGACCCATTTAATGGCATGGAAGCCGTACAGAGAAAGGATGATTTGCACTAGCTGAATCACCACAAAACAAATCACCGTATTATCGAAGGAACCGCCTGTTACTATCTTGGCAATCTCATTTAAGGCAGTGCCGCCAATCCAGCTTTGAAAACCAAACCAAATAATTGCTGGAATGCCTCGTAATAAGGCAGTAATAAAGCTTCCCTTTATTCCAAATGACATTCTAAGCTGCATTACGTAAGGTATGCCCGTCTTATAGCCGAGTCGATCATTCAAAGTGAAAAATAAAGAAATGATGCCAATCGCAATAATCGCAGCCACGAATGTTTGCACAAGGTTTAATGTTGCTGCTCCTGCAACAATCAAGCTTGCTCCTAAGGTCATATTCCCTAAATTGACGCCATCACCAATCCACATAAACATATAGGAAAGCGAACCAACTGTCCTCGCTCCACTTGATTTCGGCATTAATGATTCATCGACTTCGCCCCCATTTGGGACCTTTACCTCTGCTAATGATTGACTTGCTAAGTTTGTAGACATGGACATCCAACTCCTTTTTATCAAATATTAAAGCTGAAAATTAAGAGTATTAAGAAAATTTAAGATACAGCTTGCCAGCTATTGCAGTTGACCAATTCTCCTCCTATTTATTTAACAAATCATTTTCTATCAAGAAATCATTTTAATTGTTAGGTGTAGTAACGATTAATGTTAAAAAACCTAACATCAATTAATATGTGTTAATAATATATAAGTTGTTTTTGAAAAGCATTGGAGAAAATGTTAATTTTGCGGAGTTATTCTGGATTATTTGCACATTTTATGGAAAAAACTCCGAAAAGTAAACAGTTAGTTAACAAAGACTAAAAGTACTATCCTAATGTTCTTTTTGCCAAGTTATAGATTCGGCTTTAAGAAACTTGTTAACTAAAAAATACTGGATTAGGAGGAGGGCACACTACTTTAGCTGTTGCTAGAGATGGCATATTTAATATTGAAAAATTTACTAGATTTGCTTTATACATAACAAAACACAAAAAAGAAGCTTGCCTAATGCAAGCTTCCTTTCTTCACTCTCTAGCTTCCAACTCATCCTCTGTCAGCCACTTATGATCTGTTACTTTTTTTCCGCCATTTGTCGGTGTATAGTCGACTATGTAAACTGTTGTTTCCTTTGCCGCATCGATTACTGCTTCTGCACCTTTCATGCCTTCCATATGATCTGCTTCTAATGTTACTTCCGTTCCTGGGGCAAGCTTCTCATCGCCTGCGTTCTTGATTTCCTCCTGAACAACCCATTTATGATTATTCACCTTTTCGCCTCCATCAACAGGCGTATAGGAAACCTCATATGCAGTCGTATCATAGGCACTCAGCACAGTTCCTTCTGCTCCATCCATGCCTTCCATATGGTCTGCAAGAATGGTGACCTGACTGCCCTCGATGTATTTCGGATTAGCAGCAAGCTCTAGATCCTCAGGAATTTCGCTTGTTCCTGTATGCATGTGACTCTCACTAGCCGAATCCTCTGTTTCTTTATCATCAGTTGAAGAGCAGCCACCCATTATTAGGGCAGCTGATAATATAGGTAAACTAAGCAGCTTCCACTTCATATGTATATGTCCTCCTTTATGTATTAGTAATATTGTTATCACTAATGGTGGCTTTTTAAACATGAAGCTTTGTTACAGTAGTTGTTTTGCCATCACTATTGCCATTACCCACATCACAAGAGCTGAGGCTTTGTTAAGCAGTACAAGCAAATTTCCCGTTTTATCTACTTTGCCAAGCATTCTTCCTGTTATCGCAAGACCAATAAACCAAAGCCACGATACAATGATACAAGCGAGGGCAAAAAGCTGCTTTTCTGTCCCACTGTACAGAAGAGAGCTTGTGCCGATTACTCCAACAGTGTCCATAATGGCATGGGGATTCAACAGGGAAACAGACATGGCAAAGCCGATTTGTTTCCCTGTGGTGAGCGTTTCGCCGCCCTCTGGATTTAGCTTGCTTTTCCATGTCACATAGCCCATATATACAAGAAAACAAGCACCTGCGATAAGAAGCAGGGTTTTTAGCCACACAACATGAAATAAAAACAAGGATACTCCTAATACTGAAAGGAGTATCAGCAATGTATCACATATACTTGCTGTCACAACGGCAGGCAAGCTGTTGCGAAACTTCGCATGCCCTGCACCTTGATTAAAAATAAATATATTCTGCACACCTAAAGGCAAAATAAGCCCAAGTGCTAATAAAAAACCATGAATTATTGCTTCAATCATCTGTATTTCTGCTCCTTTAATCTCTTAATAAACATCAGTTTACGGCAACTCTCTCCCTTTGTCTCCAACCAATTGGATGGTAATCTACCCAACCATTTTATATAATGAAGAAAAAACAGGAGACGGACGGATATGACTTCAGAAAATCATTGGCAGCCAAGCAAGCACATTGCGGTACCTCTTTATCAGCAAATTTATGAATATATTCGAGAACAGATTATTTCAGGCACTTGGCCTGTCGGCTACAAGCTTCCCTCCCAACGTGAATTAGCAGAAACACTTGCCGTTAACCGAAGTACTGTTGTGTATGCGCTAGAAGAACTTAAGGCAGATGGATGGATTGAATCCACTATTGGGCGTGGAACAGTTGTAGGCAAAAGCACATGGAATTCCCTTGCGGCAAACAAGCCGGCTGATTGGAAAAGCTATGTCCAATCAGGGACACATCTTCCGAATATCCAAATGATTCAGGAGATAAACAAGGCTGAATTCTCTGCTAAGGTGATTAGACTCGGTACAGGGGAGCTGTCGCCAGGTCTCCTGCCAACACATATAATCCAGCAAGCCTTCCAGGAAACCGCCACATTGTCATTAAGCTATCCAGAAGGAAAGGGAAGCTTTGAATTAAGAAAGGCTATCAGCCATTATTTGCAAAAAAAAGGGATTGCTGCATCCCCGAATTCGATTATGATTGTTTCTGGTGCTATTCAAGCATTACAGCTTATTTCCATCGGCCTTCTCGATCAAAATTCTGCCATATTAAATGAATCACCATCATATTTAAATTCCATCATGGTTTTTCAATCGGCCGGCATTCAAATGATCCCGATTCCTATAAACAATGGCGGGCTTTCATACCCGGCAATCAGCAGGGCGAAAAGGCAGTATAGCACGTCCTTGCTGTATACAATTCCAACCTTTCATAATCCAACAGGCTCTGTGCTTTCAGAAGCAAAACGGAAGGAGCTGCTTGAGGCATGCTCAAAGGAAAGAATTCCAATTCTGGAAGACGATGTATATGGAGATTTATGGCTTGATGAACCACCTCCGCCTCCACTTAAGGCGCTCGATAAACACGGAAATGTCTTGTATGTGGGCAGCATGTCCAAGGTGTTAGGCCCTGGCCTCCGCATCGGCTATATTGCCGCACCAGAGCCTGTCATTGATAGGCTCGCAGATATAAAAATGCAGACAGATTACGGCTCAAGCACACTCTCCCAGTTCGCTGTCGCTAAGCTGCTGGCAAATGGTCAGTACGAGGTGCATATTGAAAAGATGCGACTTGAACTGCGGAAAAGACGAGATTTTGTGTTAACACTTCTCTCCCAGTATTTTGCTGATCTTGCTGTTTGGGAAAAGCCGGCAGGCGGTTTTTATATTTGGCTAACACTAAACAAGGAAATTCCGCTGCAGCTATTGTTTAAAAGAGCACTTCAGCAGGGCATCCTTATTAATCCCGGCTCTCTTTACGGAAACTATCACCGTCATATTCGCTTGTCCTATTCTTATGCTTCCTATGAGGAGCTGGAAAAGGGGCTTATTGCACTTGCTGCATTAATAGGAGAATTTTAATCATAAAAAAAGGCAATGTCATCTGCTGACACTGCCTTTTTCCATTATATCAATTCGCTTATACATCGTAATCATTTCCTTCACAAGCTCATAGGTTGTCTCAGCACTCATCAGCTGGTCTTCTGCATGCATAAAGAGGAGGGAAAACGGCAGGCTTTCACCGTTTGCTTCCCTTTGAATTAATGTGCTATGTGTCTTGTGGCTGATAAGGAAAAAGTTTTGCGATTCTTTCAGTTTTTGTTCTGCCAGCTCGTATTCTCCCTTTTTCGCTGCATAGAGTGCCTCCATGACAAGGCTTTTTGCCATTCCAGCATTGCTGATGATTGTAAAGCCTGTCATCTCCATTGCATTCTCTGCCATTTCTATATCACGCCCTTATCAAGAATTAAAGTTAACGCCACCATTGGAGATTTCTGCTTGCTCTTGCTCCTTTTCGTTCTTCACTGCAATTTTGTCAACAGACTTGAAGAACGGATAATAGAGGAGAATGGAAATTCCAATTTGTACAACGTTCAACAAAGCGCCTTTCCAGCCACTGACTAGAAAGCCGGCGATAATTGGTGGTGTCGTCCATGGAATATTCGTTCCATTTGTTAACGGTACAAGCCCTGATGACATCGCAAAATAGGCAACAGTCGCCAAAATCAGCGGGTTTAAAATAAACGGAATCATCATAATTGGATTTAGCACGATTGGAATTCCGAAAATAAGCGGTTCATTTATTCCGAAGATTCCAGGGCCGATCGCAAGCTTGCCTAATGTTTTATATTGCTTAGACTTTGCAAAGAATACCAGGATAATAGCAAGTCCTAATGTTCCTCCAAAGCCGCCGACCTTCATGAAGTTTGCGTAAAATTGGAAGTTGATGATATGCGGGATTGCTTCTCCTGCACTGAATGCTGCTGCATTATCTGCTGTCAGTGCAAGCCAGATTGGCTTCATAATACCGCTGACAACATTTGAGCCGTGGATACCAAAGCTCCAAAGTACGCCTTCAAATATGGTAACGATTAATGTTGCTGGTAATGTGTCTCCTAAATATAGCAATGGGACTTGAAGATAATGATAGATGAAAGCTTGAACTGTCCCAAATGGTGTTAGTGTAAAGAGGATGCGAACAAGATTAAAGACGATGATAACGAATAATGCTGGAATAAGAGCAGAGAAAGATCTTGCTACATTTTCCGGCACAGAGTCAGGCATTTTTATCTTCCAGCCTTTTTTATCAATATAACGGACAATTTCAACTGCGGCTATCGCTACAATCATCCCAAGGAATAATCCGCTTGCCCCAAGATTTGTGACTGGAATTCCTAAACCGCCATCTTTAAGCTCAAGCATCGGAGTAAGAATAAGGAATGCGACCACAACAATGCTGATACAGGCAATGCCATCAAGCTTATATGTGCGGGAAAGGCTGCGCGCCATTGCAATGATAACATACACTGTCATGACGTTCATTGTTACATCATAAGGAACAGTAAAATAGGTCGCCCAGTCACTTCCTAATAAGGAGCTCATGAACTCGGCATAGCCACCAATCGGGATATTGCCAAGAAGTAAAAAGATTGAACCGATAATCAATAAGGACATTACACCAAAAAACCCGTCCTTGATTGCTGTAATATATCTGTTGCCATCAAGCTTCATTGCTATTGGACCCATCTTGCTTTCAAGGCTTTCAATAAATTTCTGCATGATCTCCCCTCGTTTCTCTGTTATTGATCTATCAGCTTCCTACAAGACCTAGTGCTTGATCTAGCACCTTTTCTCCGTCCATCATCCCGTAATGCTGGATATGGATTTCATCAAGAAGAATATTCTCCCCCTTAAGTCTTTCTGCTATCTCTTCCCTTCTGAACTTCACTTGCGGGCCGAGCAGCATGCAATCAACCTTTCTTGTCTCAAGAACATCGTCAATCTCTGTTGCGGATACTGCAAATATGTTAATGTCCAAGCCTTTTGCCAGGGCTGCTCTGCGCATTTTTGTCACAAGCAAGCTCGTGCTCATTCCCGCTGCACAAACGAGCATGACTGTTTTCACTTTAAGTCCCTCCTAATTGTTAGGATTTCTCTACATTTCCATTGTATAATGAAAGCGCTTAATTTATCATATCTGCATTTTCCGCTTAGGAGCGGAAATCTTTACATGAAATATAAAAAGGCTAATTGCTGTTAACAATTAGCTTCGTACTTTATCATATTGAAACAAGCGGATTACTTCCTGTTTCGACTTCGCCTTAATTACTTGCTGGATGACCTTTTTATCCTCAATGATGGAGATGAGCTGTTCATACATATCCTCTAAATCTCCCTTTGCGTCTTTACTTATATTCAATAAGCAGACGACTTGAACCATTTGATTTTCATTCCAGTTAATCGGTTTGGCTAATGTGCATACCGTCCAAAACGTTTCTGTTGTATCTGGTGAAGTCGGGTGGGGAATTGCGACGAGATTACCGAAGCTTGTCGCAGCAATCGCTTCCCGCTCTAGCACTAAATTTGCATACTCCTTTGAGACGAGTCCCTGTTCATATAGCATTTCACTCAAAAACTCAATAACAGCCGATTTTGTGTCGAGCCTTTTGTGGATAAATACATGGGATTCGGCAAGATAGCTGTCTTTATTCTCTTTGTCAGCTAAGATAAGCTGTTTCTTAATTCCTTTAATATCCTCTGCTTCAAGGAAATTGCTGACAACCTGAACAGGTGCGATTATTCTTTCCGCAATTGGAATTGTGCTGATTACTAAATCTATAGATGACAAATCATAGTCTGCCAGCCTATAGTAATTAATGCATTCGACAATTTCCAGCTCCCTGTTAAATAGCTCTTGCAATCTGTAGGATAATAGCTTTGCACTGCCAACTCCTGATGCGCATACAAGGATGATCCGTTTCCGTCTTCTTGCCTTTCGCTTCATCCGCTCTAAAGCCACACCGATATGAAGAGCAATATAGCCGATTTCATCCTCCTCAATCTTGATAGACAGCCGCTCTTCCAGACATTTGCTTGCAATAATTGCCCCTTCAAAGGCACTTGGGTATTTCAGCTTGATTTCGTTCACCAATGGGTTGCGAATATTCATTTCATAGCGCAAGCGGTTAAGCGCTGGCCTGATATGAAGAGCAAGGGCATGAGAAAACTCCTTATCGTCCGTAAAATCCCAAGCAAGCTCCGCCTTTAATCTTGCGAGCATACAGACAATTATTTCCCTCGTCTCATCGAATTCCCTGTATTCTGTCAGTGCATTTTCATGTAAAAGCTTTGTCCCCATCAAATGAATAATAATATAATCCAGCTCTGCACTAGGAAACGAAAATCCTGCCAATGCTTCCACCTCTGCGATTATTTCGCCTGCTACCTTTTTTTCAAATGGATGCTCCTCGCCAATCGGGTGCTCGAGATTTTCCATGGCAAACCCTTTTTCCATTCGTCTGCAGGCAATGACAATATGGTTTGTCAGATTCCCTAAGGCTACATCAGAGATTTCGATATTGTGGACATTCACTTTGCTGATAATAATTTTTTTAATTTGTTCTGCAAAATTATCGTCTGGCTGCCATGAACTCGTCATTTGAGGAGGGAGCTCCTCCTCTAAAAGCCGATAGTTGGAAAAGCATAATCGCTTTCTGTATTCACTGCCTGCCACATATACACCATAATGGGGCTTGACGACAAGTGACAGCTTATATTTCCCGAGCATTTCCCTGACAAAACGAAGGTCCTTTTGAATGGTTGATTTAGAAACATACATTTCTCCCTCAAACTGCTCAAGCTTAACATACCCCTCCTGTAATAAAAGCCGCTTTAACAAAAAGTAGACTCTTCCCTTTTGCTCAGAAAAATCATATCCGACTTGAGGGGAAGCCTTCTGAACTGGATCGATTTCCTGCTGAAAAACGTTAGCATCCAGCACTTGAAGGCAATATCCCTTCCCCTTCATTGGGTTGATACAGATTCCCAGGTTCTCACAGTCCTCCTGGATGGTTTTTAATTCCTTCCGAATCGTCCTGTCGCTCACGCTCAGCTCCTTTGCAATCCATTCAGCAGTCAACGGTTCTGTATGCTTGCTCAGCAGCAGTAGAATCTCCCTTTGTCGACCAGACAGCATGCCAATCCTCCCCTCTCTTCTGTTTTCTCCTATTATAGCAGAAACCGCTTTCTTATTTTGACAAAAAAATAACAGCAGCCATTAAAATTGGACTGCTGCTCTTATCTTATTTATTCTGTATATTCATACAGTGCCGCACTTTCCACGTAATTGATAAATCTTCTGAGCTCTTTTACCTCTTCTCTGTTAATTTCGCCGCTTTCATACATACTCTGAATTTCTGATCTTTCCACATCAAGCACCTTTATACGAAGCTCTTCTTTCTGTTCCTCTTGTTTCTCGTCGTACTTAACGGCAGAGGTACTCAGCCTTTCTATTATCATCTTGTAATCGAGGATAACCGCTTGAATTGGACCTCGAAGCTCCTCCACTTCAATAGCATAGTTCTCAAGGAATTCAATTGCTGCCTTCATTGCCTGGATTTGTACATCCTTGCCTTTGCCTATTTTGGCAATAACCAATTCCTTTTCCTTGCGGGAAAACTTCCGCAGCTTTCTCCACCTTCTGAACATTTTGCCGACAAGATAAAGCGTTCCTGACTGGAGGCTGCCTGCTAATGCTTCTTCCCTGTATTCTAGAGATTGCTCAAATGTATGAAACAGTTTGTCGTCTATTTTATTTTCATCCATTAAGCCTTGTATATAGCGCCTTTCAGCCTTTACTGCTTTTATGCGGATTTCTGTTCTCACATCCATTTCCACATCGAGTGCCTTCATCTTTCCGTTCTTTGCTTTGCCTAGATCGTGAATTCTGCGTCGATATTCTCCAATAAGCTCGTAGGCAGCTGTTTTATTTTCATCCTGCATTTGCTGCCTGATTTGATCAACCGCCTTATATAGCAGCCTCTGCTTAAATGGAGCCAAATCTCTGTCTCCCTCTGCATTCTCCGCTTCCTCACCCTTGCTTAACATCGGCAGAAAAACGGTTGCCACAATTAAGGTGAACAAAATGACACCTGCTGCTAAAAACAGGAGCAGCGACCTAGCCGGAAATGCGTCGCCACTGTCTAAAAAGTAAGGGATAGATAATATCCCCGCCATTGTCACAGCACCGCGCACACCTGTTAACGACACAAACAAGGCATTTTTTAAATTTGGTTTAGCTCCGCCAGGCAAATACCGATATTCGAAATGAGCAAACACATAGGACCACACGAAGCGGATTCCGAGGATAATAACACCAATTGCAAGCACATAACCAATCACAAGCCAGTTACCGATGCTCGGATCTGAGACTGTATCTCTCATTGATGATGGGATGTTCAACCCTAACAGTAGGAACACAACCCCATTTAATATAAAAAGAATAAGGGACCAAATATTTTCTGTCAGCACCTGTTCCTCTGCACTTGCAAATTCTCGTCTTTCTCTAACTAGTGAATGAACAATTCCGCCCACAACAACAGCGATTACCCCTGAAGCATGAAGCAGGTCCTCTGTCACAATGAAAATAATGAAGGGAGTAATAATATGTAGTAAGGTGTGGAACGTAACATCATTGATACCTTGTTTGCGAAGAATAAACCTCGCCCAAGTTATCAGCAATGCCAATACCGCACCAAGCAATGCTCCCAATATAAACTTGTACACAAAATCAAGAGATGCCTCAGATAATGAAAAATATCCTGTCACTACTGCAGCAACAGCATAGTTAAAAGCAACTAAGCCAGAAGCATCATTGATGAGTGACTCCCCTCTGACAAGATGAAGCACACCTGCAGGAATATGGATGCGTTTTGCAATCCCGTTAACAGCAACAGGATCTGTCGGTGACAGAATCGCAGCCAGCGCGAAAGCCGCTGCCAGCGGCACAGCTGGAATCATCCAGTTGATGAAATAACCGCCGCCAATTGCCGTCAAAATAACGAGAACAATTGCGTTTCCGAATATCGGCGCCCTCATCTTCCATAGCTCCTCTCGTGGAAAGTAGCGTCCGTCATTATACAAAAGCGGTGCTACGAATAATAGAAGGAACCATTCTGTATCAATCTCAAAGGAGATGTCTTCAAAAACGAAGGCTAACAGCATCCCAAAGGCAATTTGCGTCAATGCCGTTGGAATGGAGGGTATGTAATGACTAATAATATTTGATATTAACAAGGATAATAACAGCAAAATAATCGTGATCAGTAAATCCATGGCATTCTCCCTTAAAAATGAAATTTGGCATAGTTTTTGTCATGTATGTCACTTTTATGTTAGCACAACAAACTAATATGAAATGAATAATCAGCTTACATGAGGAAATCACTTACAATAAGTGGTATAATTATCATAAAATTACAGAATACTCATACTTTTAATCAAAGGAGGTGAATAGAATGTATTCTACCATTTTCATAACGGTGATTAGCCTTTATATATTGCTTTCTATTGTAATCCTTCCATTGCAATACCGCTTTTTAGTTGCATTGAAGCAAGAAGAAGCCAAATTCAAAGCAAAAGGCAAAACACAGGGAGATATGTATGACGAAATGAATGCAGGAGAACAAGCGCTGCACAACAATATCCAAGGAAGTGCGTTTTTTTTCCTTGCTAATATAATGGCATCCATCGTTTACAAGCTAAAGCACCCAAAAACAAGCGTATAATAACAACTCGAGCCAGCCCTAAGCGGCTGCTTTTTACTTTACACAAGGGGTCTTTAATGCAAACTTTCTCCTCTATCTTTAACTTAATTTTTTTTTTGCCCGTATATGTTTATAGCCATATATTGTACAACTCAAAACACATTCCAAAAAAATTCTTCCATTAACTTATTACCGTGGTACCCATTTCCTTTATCGTCAGCATATTGATTTCGGAAGAGGTGATAAAATCCTCCATTCACAAGAAAAACTTACATATATTAACATACATAAATACTCATTTATGTTAATATACATTTATGGATAAAAATGTAAACCTTATGTTTTACGATAAATGAGGAGCGAATAATGAATATAAAATGGTTAAATGTTATTTCCCTACTACTATTCTTAGCAGCAATTATGTACAAACTCATCGACCATCAAGCGTTTAGTATGGCGGGGGTCTTGATTGCAGCAGTATTTATTTGTATGAATCTTGTGGCGCTAATGAGGAAGAATCCAACATAAAAAAGGAAGGAAGACACATAGGTTCTTCCTTCCTTTTTTATGTCGGAGAGTTTTCTGCTAATTTTTGGTGATATGCTTTACTTGCTAAGACATATGCTAAATAACCAATAACATTAAATAAAGCAAATGCTATTACCCAACCGATATGTAGTCTTCTATGATGATATGCATTAACAATTGCCCAGATGGTGAATAGAACAATATAAACTGCTAATCCAGCAAATAACGCAATATGAATAAAGCCTTCCATATGGATCGTTTCCATTTTTATGTACCAATCTGACGTCACATACATATAATTGTCATTCATTAACCATTGGGGAGCCCAAACATGTCTTTCTATTTTATAGTTTGGATCAGCTTCTTTTCCATTTGCCCATATGGATGGGGAACCAGATTCCGCTTCTAAATCATGAACATTATAGATTTTCACTTGTGCAATATGGTCTGTGCTTTGAACAAGTGCGACGATTTTCTGTTTTGTAGCTTCAGAGATGTTTTGATCCTTTTGTAAAATCGTATACATATTTGTGGCTGCATTAGTATTTTGGATATCGTTTTTTTGTTGATAAAGCTTGCTAGCTTCAAATAAAGCTAAACTAGTAAAAAGGACAATTACGGCTAGCCAAAGCACCCATTTTGCAAATGTTTTTTGTGCCTGAAATAGCTGTCTCACAATGGAACGCATTTCCTTTTCGCCGCCAAAACGGGTAATAGCTATCTCGATTGCTTCCTCCTCACTTTTGCCTTCCTCTTTCAATTCATAAACAGCCTCTAGTAAGTGATTTTTCATTTCTGCCTTTATTTCTGCTATCTCTTGTTTATTCCCACCAACACTGTGATAGGCTTCATTAACGAAAGCTTCAATTTGTTTCATATTTCTTCTCCTTCCAAAAATGCATCCATGATTCTTTTAACAAGCTGCCACTCTAATCGTTTTTCTGCATAGCCTTCCTCGCCTAAAGGAGTAATCTTATAATATTTCCGTCTACCCCCAGGCCCTTGCTCATCACCCCAATAAGAAGTGATCCATTCCTGTTTTGCTAATCTTTTTAAAGAAAGGTAAAGAGTCCCTTCCTTTAGTTCAAATTGTTCCTTACTTGTTTCTCTTACGATCTTTGCTATTTCATATCCATACATATCTCGATTATTAAGTAGTGAGAGGATTAATGTATCTATATGGCCTTTAAGAACTTCTTTATTAATTTCCATTTTTTTCACCTCTGTGAATAATAGTAAAACATAATACCTTATAATGCAAGGTATTATGTTAAAGAGTGGTTATATCGACTCACATAACACAAATAAAAAAAGCTGCAATTAGCAGCTTGACTCCCATTCTAAATAAAAATAGTAATCGCAAAAACTATAAGCAATATGATATGCAGCCATACCATGTATTTAATAATGAACAGAGCCCATCTTTTCTTCCTTTTGCCGAAATACAGAAGAATTAGAAATAATAAAATACTAAATAAGCCGCGCATAATCTGGCCTTCTATTAAAGTCCAGGTGCTGTTTACAATCGAAGCAATGATAAATAGCACTATATATATATTGTGAATTTTGGTTTTTCTTCTGGCTTCATGTTGAAATTCGTACAATTTCTTCTACCTCTTTGTTTATTTAAGACCTTAAAGTTACTGCAACTGTATTTTAGGGAGATAAATTTTTAGGACAAACCAATTTCCCTCAAGCTCTGCCTGCATTTTCCCGTTCATCTTTTCTACTAGCTTTTTGGAAAGATATAATCCTAATCCGCTTGTTTCTGTGTTCGTTCTGCTGGTGATTTCTGTATAAAAAAGGGTAAAAACCTTTTCTATTGCCACTTTACTTTCGTGTTTAATATCATTTTTCACCGTAAAAATAACATAGCTGCTGTCATCCTCATAGCTGATAAGCGCATTGCTGTTTGCATAGCGAAGAATATTTTGAACGATATTCTGGAATACACGGATAAGCAGCAGGCGATCTGCAATAATTTGGCTGTCTATTATTTGTTCAGGAAATTGCAGGTCAATTTTGTTTTCCTCGAATTGCTCGTAAAAGGACAGGAAAACTTCTTCCACCAGGCTACTAAGGGAAATCGAAGCTAAGTTTACTTTCTTCTGATTTGTTTCCACACGAGCTAAATCATAGAAATTATCGGTCATTTCCATCAGGCTTCTGACAGATTGCTCAATAACAGTTAAATAATGGGCCCGCTTCGCTTCATCCTCTGTTGTGTTTAAGAGTTGGACATAGCCATGAATGGATGTGAGCGGTGTTCGCAAATCATGAGATAGTCCGGCAATTGTCAGCTTCACATTCTCTTCCATTTGTTTTGCTTGGTGATTATTCCCCTCAAACTCCGTAATCATCTGATTTAACTCATCCACTAAATTCAGCAATGTTTTGTCACGAAAATCAAGAAATAATCTGCTGCCAAACTTAGCGCGAGTAGAAAGTCCTTTAACACTACTTTTCAGTTTTCGCAGCTCTCGCTTCAAGAAATAAAGATAGAGGATAAGTGCTAACACAAGGAATACTAATATCCATTCCCACATCACTCCAACAAGCCCTTCTGTTAATCAAATTTGAAGCCAATGCCCCATACTGTCTTAATATAATTTGTACCATCTCTATTTAGCTTATTGCGCAAGTTGCTGATATGCATATTAATCGTTTTATCACTGTCAAAAAACGGTTCATTCCACACACTTTCGTATATATTGGCACGGCTGAATACTTTCTGCGGATTTTCTAAAAACAGCAGCAGGATTGCATATTCCCGCCCTGTGAGATGAATGGCTTGCTCCTTTATCATCACTTCACGATTGTCCAAATTCATGGTGATATCCCCGTAATAAATGTCCTTCCTAGTGCTGACAGAATCCTTTGCCACATGTCGCAACTGAATATGAATTCGCGCAAGCAGCTCCTTTATGTCAAAAGGCTTTGTAATATAATCATCTGCCCCGCTTGTTAATAAATCTAATTTTGTATGCTGCTCATTTATAGCCGAGATGACAATGACAGGAACCATTGAGCTTTGGCGGATTTCTTGCAGAAATTCTTGTCCGTTCATCCCTGGAAGCATTAAGTCAAGCAGTACTAGATCTATTTTCTTTTGTTCAAAAAGTAATTTCCCCTCTGTACCAGAATAGGCACTGAGTGTTTCAAGCTTATGCAAAGCTAATGCTTCTTTTATAAGTGAATGAATTGCCATATCGTCTTCGATAATTAAAATCGCTGCCATCTTTTACCCTACTTTATGTCTGTTCGTTTAAACAGAAGGATTCCTACCGTTGATGATACCACGATTGTAATTACACTTACTAATACCATATTAGGATATTTTAAGATATCGATTGGTGCGGCAAAATCAGAATAAAACAAGAATGATTCTGTGAACCAAAAGGTAAGCTCCTTAAAATGCTCGGTTTGCTGAAAAATGCCTGCGCCAAAGCCTGTTCCCATCGTATAAAGAAAGCTCCAAATAAGAGAAATTCCAGTACTTTTTGTTAAAAAGGTAATTAAAATATAGATAGAAACGTTCGCCAATATGAGCAGATATAATGTACTAAATGATTTAATCGCAAACGAAGTGTAATCACTGATATGCGCAATTTCCCCAAAGCCAAAAACAGTAGAGAAGCCTGCCATACCGAGCCCTGTCATGGTGATCACACCAATAAGTGAAAGAACTGCGGCAATAATCAATTTTGACAGATAATAATGTATGCGGCTGCGGCCTAATGATAAGGCGTTGCGAACCGTTCCATTTTGGAATTCTTCGCCAATAAAAAAGCTAATAAAGGCGCTGATGATGAGTAAAATCGTCAAGGCATTTTTCTCCATCATCAAAATGCTTGTTGCTCCATTAACGACTGTATCAATAGCTTGAACAAGCTTCGCCCCATTACTAACATTCCAATTCGTATTTATAACTTGCAGGATTGGAAGTGCCGTGAAAATAGCTAAAACCACCCATAACTTTTTACTGTGAAGCAGCTTGATTCTTTCCGCTGTTAAAAGATTAAGCATTCGTGGCACCTCCTGTTAATTGCAAGAAATAATCTTCGAGTTTTTGTCTAGTCACACCAATGCGCAAAACATTAATATCCGCTAATACTAATGACCGGTTAATGCGCGCAACAGCCTCTAATTGTTCATAAATGCTAATTTCTGTTCCATTAATGACTGCATAATCATTTATTCCTAATTCATCTAATACGACAACTGCCTTTTGAACCTCTGTTGTTTCTAGCTCAATGTATTGGCGGGTTTTCGCTGCTAGCTCCTCACGGGAAAACTCACTGATGAGCTTGCCGTCATGCAAAATACCATAATGTGTTGCGATTTGGGAGAGTTCATCAAGCAAGTGACTTGAAAGTAACACAGTAATGCCCCGTTCTGTCACTAAACGCTGAATAATTTCACGCATTTCCACTATACCCGACGGATCAAGTCCGTTTGTTGGCTCATCTAAAATAAGAAATTCTGGATTTGTTATAAGTGTAGACGCAATAGCTAACCGCTGCCGCATTCCTAACGAAAAATTCTTCGCCTTCTTTTTGCCAGTATGACTTAGGTTCATTAGTCTTAATAAGTCCTCGACCTCCCGTTCACTGACACCACCATTTGCCGCTTGTACCTTCAAATTATCACGAGCCGTTAATTCTGGGTAAAGTGCAGGCGTTTCAATGGATTGTCCCATTTTCCGCCTCGCAAGCTGCAAGCCCTTCATCCCAGTTTCACCAAACAGCTCCATGTCGCCCTCATTAATTGTAATTAGCCCCATAATAATCCGCATAAAGGTTGATTTGCCGGCACCGTTCTCCCCAATCAACCCGTAAATCATTCCTCGTTTAATTTCAATCGAAACCTTATCAAGCGCTTTATGCTTGCCATATAATTTTGTAATATTCGTGGCTTTAAGAATTGTTTCTGCCATCGTTATTCGCCCTTTCCGTTATGATGAACTTAGAATAAATGACAGGTTTAAATAATTTATCTAGAAAAGTATAAAGAAAGTATAAAGAAAGGAAGGGTTGATTGCCAAAATGTGCGTAAATAAAAAAAGCTGCCATCAGCAGCTTTCCCTCAGATACTATTATCTCTGTTCACTTAATAAGGAAGAAACGGTTCGTTATTAGAAGTTTTAAGCACCTTATCCAATTCTAACTCCACAATCTGATTGTTTTGAACAGCAAGGCAAACACCCGTCCTGCCCTCAAGCAGAGTTTTTACACTTTGCTCTCCAAATTTTATGCCCATAATCCGGTCTGTAACAGATGGTTTGCCGCCTCGTTGAATATGACCAAGTACTAATGGGTGGACTTTATATTCAGAGTGACTTTCAATTTCGGCTTTAAATTGCTCCGCGCTAATGGCTCCCTCTGCTAATATATATATTTGGCTTTTTCCAGCAGACATTTTTATTCCCTCTAGCACTTTCTCTAAATTCCAGTCGTTGTTCGTTCCGATAATGCCGTCAGCGGCTGTTGCCAGTCCTGCCCAGATCGCAATATCAGAGGCTTGCCGCCCCATCACTTCTATCCCGAAAATATGTTTATGGCTTGCTGCTGATGTTTTTATTTTATCAATGGCATCCACTGCATTTTCTACGGCTGTGTGAAAGCCGAGTGTGATATCAGTCAAGGCGATATCATTATCTATCGTGCCAGGAATGGCGGCAACAGGAAAGCCTAATTGCGATAAAGCTCTTGCTCCGTGATAACTGCCGTCCCCGCCGATTACAGCTAAGCCCTCTATTTCATGCTTCTTTAAGATATCTACTGCTTTTATCTGGATTTCCTTTTCTGCAAATTCGGGAAATCGTTGGGTGCCGAGAATGGTTCCGCCAACATCAATGACCTTAAATAGCTCTGCTTCTGTTAACAGCATAAATTCTTCTTTAATAATGCCAATATAGCCATTTACACAACCGTAAACCTCCATATCATGTCTGGCTGCTGCCTTCACGACTCCAAAAAGGGCAGCATTCATTCCCGGTGCGTCACCACCGCTCGTAATGACTGCGAGCTTCTTCATTCTCTATTCCTCCGATCCTTGTTAGCATAGAGATTCTTCTTCCATATCTGCAATCATGCTAATTCTTCTTGCATGCCTGCCTCCCTCGAACTCAGCATCTAACCATGCCTTTACGATTTCCTTTGCTAATACACTGCCGACTATTCTGCCGCCAAAGGCTAAAATATTCGTATTATTATGCTGTTTCGATAGTCTTGCTGTTGCAGGCTCACTGCAGACAACTGCTCGGATTCCTTTAACCTTATTAGCAGCGATTGATATGCCGACACCAGTTCCACAAATTAAGATACCTGCGTCTACTTTGTTTGCAACAACATCTTCTGCTACCATTTTTCCATATTGAGGATAGTCTGTACTTTCCCCTGACTTAGGTAAATACTCTATTACATCATGCCCTAATTCCTGTAAATATTCCGCAATGCTTGGTCTTAAATTATCTCCGCCATGGTCACATCCAATTGCTATTTTCATCGTAATCCCTCCAATAATATGTTATACAAATAAGTCTAATATCAGTGTGCAAACCAGACCAATGACAGAAGAAATCGTCGAAAGAACGGTATATGTTCCGAATGTTTCTTTTAATGTCATGCCAGAATATTCCTTTACAATCCAAAATGCATTGTCATTTACATGGGAGCATATTGTACTGCCGCAGCCTATTGCTAACGTAACTAGCGCCAAACATTTTGAAGCATCTGTTTACACTGTACTAAACAAGTAGCTCCATTGTACTTAAATTTTCAATAGTAGTATCAAAAACAAAATAAAGCATTCTATTTATTACACAACACTCGTGTACTATTTCACGATATTAATATTCCAATCATTATCAACTAAAGTTATTTTTCGTTAATTTCTAATTTTTTGACATTTATGTTAATATTATATATATATTGATTGTCAAAATAACTTGTTGAGAGGGAATTCGGCTTGAATAAACTTAAGGTTTTTTTCATTATTTTGATTACATTATTAATCATTAGTACGGTTGGATTTATTATTGTTGGTAAATATCAAATTGGTTTTGGAATAGGGTCTTTTGCCATATTAATTATTGGAGGAATAACTAACTATTATTCTGCAAAATCAAATGATTATATATATCAAAATAAACATAAGAGGTAAGGATTAAATTGTTGAAGATGAAGAACAGCATATTTAAAAGAAGTTTAGTCATTATATTACTTATTTCATTAATAATGACTGCCTTACTGCTTGTTAATAGACAAACGGAAGCTGTAAGCGATACATATAATGAAGATGGGCTTATTGAACAAAGAGAGCTGAACATAAGCGTGAATGATGAAAACAGGAAGTTTGTAATCATTAACAGTGGATTAAGCTCTAATAAAATCAATAAACTTACAGATGAATTAAAAATAGTCTATAAAAAAATGGTGGAGTTAAATGACTCTCCTACTTATACTCCACCAAAGAAAATAATGATTGAGCTTAATAAAAGTAATTTAATTAGCTATGCTCAAAAGAACAAAGTTGTATTATACAACATGTATAGTGATAATTATTTATTAGTACATGAGCTTTCACATACGTTGTTTGGGTTTGGAAACAGCGATAACAATGAGTTTTATGGTAATTATGGTTTTCTTACACAAGAAGGTTTGGCTGTTTTTTTGCAGTTTTATTTAGAACCAGATAAAAGTGTTTTTCCCAATAACTCTGTTAATCCTGATAAGATTGTCAAATATCTTAAGGGGAAACAAGAGGTCATTAGTCTAAGTAAACTGGGTAATCCCGAAACGGCCATGAATTATTTCAGTATTGAAGGTAACACTCAAACGAGTTATAAAACTTGGATTAGTTATGTAGAAGCAGGTTCCTTTATACAATTCATCGTTAATCAATACTCTTTTGAAGAGCTGTTCAAAATTTATAATACGGAGAATTTGGAAGCTTCTGTTTCTTCTGTGTTGAATAAGTCTTTGACAGAGCTGGAGGAGGAATGGCTGTCCTATATAGATACATCTGTTTCTGATCTTAGCCAACAAGGTAAGGATAATATTATTTTTTATTTAAAATAACATTAGTAATGACAATGGGACAAAACAAATGATAGTTTTTATAAATCCGAATAATAAATAATAATTACAGCTAACTTTGAAACAATGAAGCTTGCGACTAAATAGAATATGGTTTCAAAATTAGTTCGTTTCATTGCGCGCTCGTCCTCGCGCTTTCCGCGGGGAGGAAGCTGAGCCTCCTCGTCTTCGCCTGCGGGGTCTCATCCTTTCCTCTATTTCCCGCTGGAGTCGAGTGTTCTCCGCTCCATTCCACTAAGATTTTTAATCCGATAACACAAAAAACTGAACTAATAATCGGTAATGATCGATTAAAAAGTTCAGTTCTAACGTAGACTTAAAAAATTTTATCCTAGCTCTCTAGTTATCTTAACTCACCCTATATCAACGAATGCCAACTGGAAGATAATAAGACAAGTTATTCGTTATGGTTCCTCCGGCTCGAAATCCGATGGCTGATGGCTTTCCGTTGAGAAGGAAGCTGCCGACGAGGAGGTTTGCTTCTTGCTTGCCTTTTTCTGTTTTGATTGGTGCTTTTGGATGCTCGACATATTGTTGATAGACTGGCAGGAAGTCGGTATATGACTGCTGTGGGTCTGCGGTTGATAGTTTGCCGCTTCCTTTGTAGATTTCAACAGTGTCTCCTTCTCTGCCAAATGCCGGCTTTTTCACATATGCTGTGTTTCGTTCTATAAATGGATCTGGCTCTAAATAGGTTGGCAAAAAGTAATTTTCTATCCACTGATGCTCTTCTTCTGTAAAGAAGGCGTGCTGTTCCTCATGAAGGCTCCAGATCACTGCTTGAACTGCCTTGTTTTGCAGAAGGAATGCGGACGGAGGATTGATAATGGACAGCTTTCCTTGCTCGACTAACTCTAACAGCCAAATACCGATTTTATTTTCCTCCTCATCCTCATCAAGGATAAGGTTTTCAATCGGAAAGGTTTGTCTGTACAAAATATCAATCTGATTTCCAGCCACATCAAACAACCCTTTGCCTCTTTCAATTTGCAGCATATGCAGCGGTATGTATGTTCCAATCGTCTCTGATATTTCCAGTAAATATAGAATTGTTTCCTTATCTTCGATGTTGTCATCATGGGCAGTGAAGGCAACAGTTGGGCTGGCCTTTCCACTTGTTTTCGCTGCAGCTTGTATCGCGGTGCGAACAGCTTTTCTTAGTGCCTCCTCCATGTCGGCGTTTGGATTTTCCACATGGAACTCAGCACAAACTTTGGCATTTGTGGAAAACAGCTCCTTAATAAAGGTTGGCGTATCTGCGTTGATTTCAATGCATTTATAGCTGTTGTTATAAGGAATTAAATCTAGCCTTGAAATGACGCTGGCCTGTTGCAGCGTTTCAAGGCGCAGGAAGGAAAACACTTCTTCCGGGAAGCCCATTTCTCTGAATGTCCTGTCTGGTACCTCCTTTAAAAGCCTCCATGCCTTGAAGAAAATATGACCAACTCTTTCACTGATAAGACGGATCTTTTCGACCTCTTTTCTTTCTAACAAGTGCACATCATAAAGGGCATACTCCTCCCCATAAAGGTCTGCCCAAAAGCTGTCTATTTGTGAATAGAAGCGCCTTCTGTCCATTATATGGCGATCCATCCTTACTCCTCCTCCAAATCCTTTACGTACAAGACATAAACGCCTCTGTCCTCATCGATTTCTGTTGATGTTACCTCCATTTGACCAACATTAGGTACATCAATGATATCCTTCAGTAAATAGCGGATTACCTCAAAATGGCTTGCAATCGGGATATGAGATAATAGCTTGTAGTTATCTGCTTCCAGATGGTTCCTGAACTCTATATGAATACCTTGGCCTCTGTAGCTCTTTTCATCGAGAACCGATACATTTCTGCCTCTATCTTCGATAACGAGTATCTCTTCATCGCCACCCATCTCATTGGAAACAAGCTCATATTGCTGTCCTCTTAAGATGAGGTATGTGCATAATTGCCTTGCATACAGCTCATCAACACCGACATCCCGAACATCATATTCATAAAACGGGTCGTATTGACCGTTTCCTTTATCAATAAAATACGTCAGTTTCTTCATTTTGCATCTCCCTCATTAATAGGACAGACATTTTGCCACAATCCAGCCAATTGCAAGCGACAATGAAAACAGCATAACACCGACTGCCCGATTATCTTCTTTAATAGCATTGCTGATGCTAAAGCGGATTGTCACAACCTCTGCCAGCACAAATACGATAATTTGCGAAACAATTCCGATTGCCCCCCAGATTGCCATATCTATAAGTGAAACAGAATATTCAGCTGCCGCTCCTAATACAATCGCAAGTCCAATCACCTTACCGCCAAGCAACAGTGCTGCACTGACGTTTTTTTCAGCGATAAGCCTCATTTCATTTATTTTTGGTGTACTTAACATAAATAACAGAATACCGATGACAAGCAGCAAGATTGCTACTCCTAAATAAGAACCGAAATTAAGATATAAGTTCACATTTACACTTCCTTTCTAACATTAATTAGCCTCCGTAGCTCTTCTTCCCGCTTCCGAAGCCACTGCTTTTGTTTGTTGAGTCACTGCCGCCGCTCACACTCGAACTGGAGCTGCTTGATTGCTGTTGCTTCTTGTAGCTTGTATTTTTCAACAAGGACGACTTGGAATTATAATATTTTCCACCATAAAAATAATGGCCATAGTAGCGGGAATTGCTGTCCTCACATTCCCAAACGCCATCATCATCATCCCATTCCCAATTTGTACAGTTCGTATCATCTGGAACTGGCGGGATGTCACTATTGCTGTTTGAATTACCTGTCGCTGTTCCACTGCTGCTGCAGCCTGTAATACCAATAAGGACAGCCGTTGATAAAATGCCTGTCATGACTGTTTTTGTTTTTCCCATGCTAATCACCCCACTCTCATGATGTAACTATACGAATGGATCTTCATAAAGATTCTATTTTTGCAAAAAAATAGTCGGTGACCTATATTTATTCCTTTATAATAGCTTTATAGCAGGGTTTTTTAGGAAGGGTGTAGATGCGAATGCAGGTGCAAATAATGGTCAATCTTCCGATTCAGGATAATGAAGTCCCAGATTTGCGGGAGGCTGTCGGCTGGGGCAGACGAGATAAGGATTATCCTGCCTTATTTGAAAGATGTAATTTCTGGGCAGGTGCACGGGATGAAACTGGCAAGCTAATCGCTTTCGGCTATGTTTGCGGGATGGGACTTGAGCATGGATATGTCGAGGATATTATCGTTCACCCAAGCAAGCAGAAGCAAGGCATTGGCGTGAAGCTTGTGAAGGCTTTAATTGAAGAGGCAAAAAGCTTTGGATTAGGCATTTTGACTGTTTCATTTGATGAGCATAATGCTAACTTTTACAAAACAACTGGGTTTACTGTGTCATCAGGTGGCGTGCTTTATTTGGATTGATAACTACTAATAATCCTCCAGCCATTAAGGCAGGAGGATTATTTTTCCGATGTTTTTTCTGCTTTCCAATAAACCATGAGCAGCTTGTCCTTCGCTTAACGGAAAAGTGGTTATCGGCGGGAGCAGGAGCCGATTTGCTGCCATTAGCTGAAACAGCTCGCCAGAACGGCTGATTCTATCTGCTCTAGTTTGGAGGACATTCCATAAATCTCCTCCTGTTAGCGTTTTGCTTGTATCCATGAGCATACGCGGATCAATCAATGGCGGATCTCCTCCAGCCATCCCATAAAATACGACCGTCCCGCCAGTTTTTGTTGCTTCAAAGCTCTGCATTAACGTTGCCCCAACAGCATCATAAACAACATCTGCACCTTTATTGTCTGTCAGCTTCTTAACTGAAGCAACCCAGTCTCCATCATATGTAAGTGTATGGTCTGCTCCTGCTTTTTTTGCTGCCGCCACCTTCTCTGATGTCGAAGCAATCGCAATAACTACCGCGCCTTTCAGCTTCGCCATTTGCACAAGCAGCTGCCCAACACCGCCAGCGGCTGAATGAACAACCACGAAGTCTCCCTGTTTCACATTAAAGCTGTCTGCAGTCAAATACCCGGCTGTTAACCCTTGGAGTAAAACTGCTGCCGCTTGTTCAAAAGTAATATCATTAGGAACAGGAATCGCTTTATCGATAGGGACTGCCACTAATTCAGCATTTGCGTAAGGAACATCTGCAAAAGCAATGCGGTCACCGATGTTAATATCCTTCACACCAGCACCAATTGCTTCTACAATTCCTGCCCCTTCATAACCAAGAATGTAAGGCGGCTCTCCTTCAAGATGATAATTGCCCTTCCTTCTGTATATATCTGCATAATTTACGCCAATTGCTTTTGTTCGAACGATTACCTCCTGCTCATGGATGATTGGATCTGGCACCTCCATCAGCTTTAACACTTCCTTCGGGCCAAATTCCATAAAGCATAATGCCTTCATATTAAAAACCTCCTTTTCTTGCTCCCTTTATTTTATTATGTCCACATCCTTCACAAAAGCGGAATATATCTATGGTAATCATCGGGAGTTTCGATTTAGGTTTAAAAAAGGGACTGAATTGACTCCAGTCCCTTTGCTGTTGCAATAAACCTTTATTAAGCTTCAAGCAAATATCTCGACTTCAACAGCCCAGCATGATGGCGCTCATGACCTGCAATAATATAGGCGATAGAGTTGACGGTAAACTCACCATTATTAGCAAATCCTGTTCTTTCCCAAGCATCCTTTGGCAAACCTTTCAGCAAGGCAACAGTAGCTGCTCTCACAATCGTCCATTCTGCCAAAAGATCTGCAATTGTTCTGCTTGAAAAGAAGGACGCTTCCACATACCTTTCATCATCATACCCGGAAAGGGGTGTTTGGTCGCCTCTTGCCATTCGTAAAATGCGGTAATTCATAATTCTTTCCGTATCCATCACATGACCGACAACCTCTAAAACACTCCATTTCCCTTCCGCATATCTAAAGTCAGCCTGCTCCTTTGTTATGCCTGCGAGCAGACTCTTTGTATCCTCAAGCTGACTTTCTATAATTTGAATAATGTCTCCTTCTGGCACTAAGTTAACGTAATTTCGATAGTGCTCTGGATATTCGGTAATTGCTGGTTTCATTCCTGTCACTCCTTTTTTTATCTCTCTTATTTGATTCTGCCTTTTTCCGCTTTTCCCTTCCTTACAGGAATCTAAATAAAGACACTAATTACAATATAGATGCCAATACATACAATATATAAAACTGGTAAGCTGATTTTATATTTTTCACACCATATTTTAAGCTGTACAGTCCAGTTTTACTTTCTAGCTAATACTTGAAAAATAATAAAAACTAGCAAAATGAAAAATACCATTTAAATGCCTTTTTTCATTTTGTTCTGTGAAAACTTCTTAATCATTCTTGTTTATTTCTAAGAGCACGTTACACAACTATTACCAAGAATAGGTTATCCTAGTCTTATTTACTGAGTGGATATAAAAAAACCATTAAGTTGGCAAAATCCCTGTAATAACTAAAGTAATTAAAGGAAAAAGTTTATTAAGTTCTTTTGGAACTAACATGGCAGGTTATTTTTAGAAGGAAATGCTCTTTCTACCGTCGAATATCCATGAGTAGATACCCATAATAGTTGATGAATATGTCATCAAAAAACCTATTATTTCGCAATGCTTTTGTTAACTAACTTAAGGGGGACAATTATGTCTAAGATACCAATTGGACCAGTTATTGAAGGTGTTAAAAAAACAGGGAAATTCGTTAAAGACAACAAAAAAGAGATTGGGGCAATTATAGGTGTTGTAGGTAGTATTGGAGGAGCAGCAAAAAAGTGGAAAAAAGAATCCAAAACAGACGACAAATTGCATCCAAGGCATAATAGTTATTTACATTATAAAACTAAAATACTAACGGAATTGGATAATCAAAATAGGAATGAACTTTTTCAATATATAGATGAAATTGAACAATTTATCCAACAGATAAAAAATGAGGAAAAAAGGGGAATTGGCGTAAAAAAGCCTATACATAAAAAAAGAATTAATAATTGGAATGATATTCTTATTCAAATTAAAAATAAGATGTCTACAAAAGATTATCTTGAATTTATTAAAATTTATAACAACCCAAATTATCAAAGTGAATATTTTAGAAGTTTTGAGGGACATGTAGAGAAATTCAAAAAACTCAATAATGTTGAAAATTATGATGGCCTATTGAAATATATTGCAGAAATAACCAGTAGGAATATTGAAAAAATCAAGAAAGATTTTTTACTAAAAGACTAATATATTACCCGAAATATTAAGCCAACATAGTTAAAATAAAGGACTGAGGGGCTGCTGCATAATCCCTATAATTTGTTAAAAGGGAAATACAATACAGTATAGGCATGCTTCTTATATGAATTTTTTTAAGCTTTCTCTGAGTAGAAAAATGAAAGTTTTAAAAAAGTGCAATGTGCATATTAAAGTAATGGATGCATGAGTTAAAGAAATGATTGCTTCGGCGGTCATTTTTCTTATTGCGTTAAAGGAAGTGTTAGTTAAACAAGACATAGCAATATTAAAGCGTTTTTAGTGCAAATCAACACCTAAACTAAATGAAAAATAACTCCTAAAGTGACACCCTATATACTTTCACAAAATAAAAAAGAGGCTTGGACAAAAGTATGCGAATCTACTTAAAATGCGAACTACTTAGTCAACAAATGATTAAATAGTTCAGATTTTCGTGTTTTTTAGTTTTGACACAATGATTAGAAATCTTAGTGGAATGGAGCGGAGGACACTCGACTCCTGCGGGAAATAGAGGAAAGGCTGAGACCCCGCAGGCGTAGACGAGGAGGCTCAGCTTCCTCGCCGCGGAAAGCGAGTGGCTGTAGCGCAATGAAACGAACTGATTTTAAACCCATATTCAATTTAGTCGTGCTTCATTTTTCAAATTTAGATGTAATTTTATTATTCTTGTTTAGAAAGGTTATCTTTTGTTTTGTCCCAGCCACTTCTTAATTATAGCCTCGTTCACCAAATGGCTGCAGCTTCTCGAGCCACTTTTCCTCAAGCTTGCCTAATTCCTCTTTTTCATTAAAATACGGATCGTCCTTTTTCTTTAAGACTTCCAATACCTCAAAAGTAAATGTATCCTTTCCGAACTGCTTCCACTCTGCAACGAGCTTTTTGTTCATATGCCCACCGTTTTCCAAGCTGAATTTCACACCGTTTAATGTTTTGAGATTTCGTGTGCTTCCGACAAACAGCTTGTCATTGTCATTATTTTTAATAAGGTAAATACCTGCCTCGATCGGCGTTTCCTTATAAAGCTGCTTTAATTCTTTTTTTCTGTCCATTTATTTCACCTACTTGTTTATTTTTTAACCCAATACTCGCTTCCGTCATCTTTTCTGTCGATAAAACCGTACTCAATTAATAATCTGCGAATTAGAACATAATCTTCATAAATTGGTATCAATATGTCATTTAATGCTTTTTCGCTGTAAGTCTTGTCATTGTCTATATGCTTAATGATTTCTCTCAAAATAATAAGGCGTTGCTTTTCCTTTAGCGGAAATTTTTTCAGCTTTGCTTCCTGCAGGTCCTCAAAATACTTGCCGACTGTTTTTTGCTGCTCTTCCTCTGTAATGTTATAACGGTCATCTACCATTTTTGCCGTCTTGTGGACTGGTATGAAGCTTGGTGCATGATTATCCTTTTCCTTTAACAGCTCCATTAAAGCAAGAAAGGTTTTTGCCTGTCTTTCCTTTTCCTTCAACACAAACCGATGATGACGAATCGTCGAGGCACTGCCAATTTCCAGCTCCTTCTGTACCTCCGCATCGCTTTTCCCTTGATAAAACAAACCCAACAAATTGCTTTGATGCTCGGTTAATCCTGTAATTTTCTTATCAAGACCGATTAAATAGTCAAAAACAGATTGATGACTTCTTTCAATATGAAGCTTCATATATCTTTCTGCCTCGTATAACATCTCTTGATAAGGATAAATAATCCCCTTTTCAATTACTTCACCACATAAAAGGCACACAAAGGCATCCGTATCCTCTTTATAGCCTTTTTTCAATTCCTCAAGTGATGCATTACTAAAAATATCATCATTCATAACAAACACTCCGATTAAAAGTTTGTATTTTTATAAACAAAAATTAAATTTGTTTGTTTTTATTTTATGTAATTGTTATTAAAATGTCAACGTCATAAAAAAAAGAATGCGGCTGTCCGCATCCTTCTGTCTATTTTTTGCCTTTGATAGTAATCTCAACAATTTCTGGAGTATTGAACACCCTTTGTGGAATAATACTGTTCCCAAGTCCGCGATTGACAATCATTGCTGTACCGTCTTGTTCATATTTACCTGCTGTATACTTTGGTAAAAAGCCTTGGTCAGGTGCAACCAATCCGCCTACAAATGGGATTCTGACCTGGCCGCCATGAGCATGTCCTGAAAGAACGAGATCAATATTATGTTTAGCATAGATGGAAAAAAGCTCAGGCCGGTGTGACAGCAGCACGACAAATTCTTGATCGTTCACACCCTCTAAGGTTTTTCCCAGCTCTGTCTCAACAGTTACTGCACTTGCTTCACTGCTAATTGCTGGGTCATCAATACCTGCGAGGAGAAACGTTGTTCCATTCAAGTGGAGCTTCTCCCTCTGATTATGCAAAATGGTAACATCAGTTGACTTGATAACCTTCTCCAATTGGTCATATTTCCCTGACCAATATTCATGATTACCTGTGACATAATAGGTTGGTGCTATTTCCTTAAGCTGCTTCAGCAAGGAAAGTACTGTCTTTTCATCATATTTATCCTTATCAATAATATCACCTGTAAAGGCAATGATATCAGGACGTAATGCTTGCACTTTAGAAACTAGACGATGCTGATTTTCACCGAATTCCTTACTATGCAAATCAGATAATTGAATAATTTTTAAGCCATCACCAGTTATTTCTTGTGATGTAATAGTAAATCTGCTTATGGAAAGCCGGTTATTTTGAAAATAGGAAAAAACAACGGCGCAAAGAAGAAAAAGAGTTATGATTAACAGTATCTTTTTTTTCATTATGTTTCTTGCTGGCGCTGCTGCCATTCTACATCAAAACCGCCACGCAAGCCGTTTCCTTTCAATACAATTGTGTATGTTCCAGTCTTCTTGATATGAAGCTTCAGCTCCCTACTTTCTTCCTTTAATTGTGAAAGGGTTCTGTTTTGACCATCAACAATATAATAGCTGTATCCACCGCCATTTTCATTTTGCACCTGTACTTTCACAAGCAATTCCTCCCCTGCCTTTGCTTCAACTGGTATTTCCTTTTCCCCATTAAAATATAAAAAGTAAGCAGAATAGGAATTTTGGCCAACAACTTCATTCCATTCTTTTTTTACTGTTGTGTCTGGAAGAAGGAATAGAAAAAGCAGAAAAAGCAGCGGAATAACACAAAAGCTTACTTTAAAAATCTTGATGTTTTTAGCCAGGTATTTCCCAAAATAAAGGAGCAGGGTACAAATCGCACCATACAACCCTGCAAGAGCAATGGAATGTGTTTGCTGAAGAAGCAGAAAAAACACACCGAAAACAACTATATATACAGGCAGCTTCCAGCTCGGACGGCTGGAAATAATCTGACCAACCAACAAGGAACAGAGTACCCCACAGCACCAAAAAACAACCCAATAGGCTAAATTAGTAGTAAACGCATACATGTTTCTGTCCAAAAATAGGATTATCCCCATATAAACAACAACTAAAAAACCGGCACCAGCAATATCACTAAGCAAGAAAGCCCTTCTTCGTTTACCTTGAACGGTTTCCATCATGATCCTCCTCTGCTACAATACCTGTATTTTATCAGAAGAGCAGGCGTTTGTTCCAATTTTTTCTATTTTACTAGTTTGTTATTGGGTTTATATGGATAATTACTATAAGGTTTTATTAGCTTCATTAAGAATAGAAGAAAGCAAAAAACAAAAATAGATACGCAGTTTTATTGGATTCGGCTGTTATAATCGGTTTCCTTTAACGCAGTAATGAGCTAGAGTGACCTTTTTTCCATAACAAAAAAACTCATCTCTTCGCCAGCAAACATATATGTCTTCTTGAAGCCAGCCCTTTCATAAAGAGTAATAGCCCGCTCATTAAAATCAGCAACCGTTAATCGGATAGACTTACTCCCTTTAACCTGCTCCAAAACAAACCGAATAAAGCTTCCACCATTTCCTTTACCAGTCAGCTCAGGCTTCATGCCTAAACCAATGTCTAAGCAGTCCTCCTGATAGGCGCCGAAAAGATAGCCTAAAGGAACTTGTGCAGCATAACCAATGCAATAGAAGCCGGCCAAGTTTCCACTATCATTTAAAACGGCAAAATAAGGTGCTTCAAGCAGCTCCTTCATTGATTCTTCTTTATTATTATCGTTGTAAAAGTCATACGGTGGCTCGTAATTCCAGTCGAGAATTTCCTCCGCCCATGCTTTTGTCATTTTAGTAGCTTTCATCTTATTTCTGGATTCCCTTCTAAATCGCTTATTTAAAAGCCTCATACCTTCACAATTCTCAGCATCGTATCAGCATTTCTCTGAAATTCATACCCAACCTTCCGCTCTTCTGCTTTATGACCCTTTGCTGCTAAGCGACTAATCACTTCATCTAAATATGCATATCTGTTTCCATCTAAATCAACTGTCGGGAAGATGCGAATTTCTGTTTTAGCGACTCTGAGGAGTTCGTCAATTACAGCAAAATGAAAATCCTTGTCGAGCCTGTCTGCATAGGTAAATAAAAAGTGAGCTGACAGCACAATATCAAATTCCTCTGCTGCAAATGGTAGTGAGGGCAAGGTACACGCTAAATATCTTGCAGGATTATTTGCTCTGTCCTTATAACAAGCAGTCAGCGCCTCTTTTCGACTTGCTTTCAAGCCGCACATATCTTGAAAGTAGTTCCAAACATAGTGGTCCTTGACCTTTTCAAGGGAATCAACAGTATGCTTTATGTCTTCAAGTCCTTTTTCATACAGGTCTTGATTCTGATGATAGTAGGCAATGTCTGCCGCCATGATATTAAGACCATGCACTGCCCCTTCTGCTGTAAAGGAACAAGCACCTGCAGGACAATCTAAAATTTTTTTACCCTTCAAATCGTCTAGCTTTAATGAGAACATATCCATGTATTCTTTAAAAGTTCTGCCGATAAAGATAATTCTCTCTAAGGATAGTCCTTCCTTTGCCACTACAGCACCACCTCTATCATTATATCTTCCAGACATCTTTAACATTTCATTATATTAAAATAGATTTATGCTTTCGCCATAACAGGATGCTTAACACCTTCTGGGTAGATACCTTCCCCAGTCACTTTCACAAAAAGTACATCCTCCGTTTCAACAGCCTTCCTGCTTAATAAGCCACTTAAATTCTCTGGAGTAAAATGAAGGATAACCTCTGTCGTTCCCAAAGCAGTTATTTTCACAAGGAGCTCTTCCATATCCACAGCATAGCTTGCAATTACATCATACAGATGAAGCTTGTTCCCATCCTTCTCACAGATGATAATCACTTTCTCCTCTTCTAAAAGGTATATCTGGTCATGAAATACATTTAAACAATAAAAAAGCAAAATCCCACTCGTTTGCTCTGTTGAAAAGACTTGTGACAAGGATTTACGCTTTATTGCAAAATCCTGAATAAATTGTAGATCTTCCAAGCCTTTGCCATCCAGCTTTCGCATCTCGACAGGCAACGCGCCTGCATTATCAATTTCAATAAAGTACTCTGCCTCCTCTACTCTATTGAATCCAAACTTAGGATAAAACTCCAACACCTCATGATTGGCAAAAAGATAAAACAGGTCTACTTCGTTCTCGAATTCAGCAAGTACCTTTTCCAAAAGAAAGCGTGAAAGCCCTCTGTCTCTATAGTCTGGATGTGTCATGACCGTACCGATTTGCACAGCCTTTTTTAGCTGTCCTGCCACAATTAAATCAACGAGATTAACTGATACATTCGCAACGACCTTTCCATTATCGCAAAAGGAATAGGGAATATAACGTTCATTCCAAAAGCCTTTTACATACCAGTCTTCAAAGCTTATTCCAAAAATATTAACCGCAAGTTCTGAAAAGCTTTTCCGCAAACTGTCATTCTGTTTATAATCTTTAACGAAGAACAATTCTTGCATAAGGCTCCTCCTTGATTATCTTATCATCACTCACTAACAGCAGCGCTCTCATGCTTTTAAGCGTTTGCGTGGAGATGCCGCATGCTGTCTGCAGATAATTTTCTATTGTCCCATATTCTTGAATAATTGCTTCATATACAGGCTGTAAATATTCACGCCGCACCTCAAGAACTGGTCTGAGGCGTGCAGATGACACTCTAAAAAGGCTGATCCACCGTAATACATTCTCCAGTTTTTTCATCTTTGGACCAATCAGGTTATTGGAATGGAGATAATCAGCCATTACCTCTTCATAATTTATGCCAATTGCCAGCTGCAGCATTGCTGACATAAAGCCAGTACGGTCCTTTCCGCCAGTGCAATGAATTAATATCGGATAGTTTTCACGATGTGCTAACAGCTCAATCATTTGCTTGAGCTCCTGATTACATTGAAAGGCCATATATTTATACATGTCATGCATAATATCCTCAAAGTTAATTCCCTTTGTTCCCATAACGAGAAATCTAAAAAACTCTTTGCGGGTAAACTCCCTGCTTTTGTCGTTCATGGAAAGTGTGATCACATTTATTCCATGCTTTTCATTAAGCCTGCTTACCTTCGACTTTCGCTCTGCATCCGTTCTAAAATCACAGATTGTTTTTATTCCTAAACGCTTATTTTGTTTATATCTTCCTTCGACAGCTTAGATAGTTCCTCAGACCGGAAAACGAGTCCAAGCCCCATCCTTTCACCGTCATAACCGCTCCTCCCTCCAACATCCCGAAAGTTGGCAAGCCGGTCGAACTTTAGCTCCAAACCATTATTCTGTAAATGCTTCATCCTGCCTCTCTCCTCCAAATAATCCATATACCACCGCTGCATCCATCACTAGGTAACAGTAAAATCCAGTTGAAATAACCTTTTCCTATTTATTAAAATTGTCATCCTTGATTCTCCTTTTAGAGGTAAATTTCACCCTTTAAATTAAGGGGTTGTACAAAGCATATCCATTATATGACTGAATGTACAGAAAAAGTAATAACTCCACCTGGAAGCGCCACCATACAATCATATATTATTATTCTTGAATAATAGTATATGATTGTAAATTGGAAATTCATATAAGTAGTTCTCTTTTATGAAGATATATTGCATGTTGGAATTATTTGCACCAGTTCAGGAATATCAATCTATCAAACATACGTGGTATATTATTATAAAGAGAAGTTTTTGTGAGGAGTGATACGATGGATTTTATTGCGATAGATTTTGAGATTGCGAATGAAGAAATGGACAGTGCCTGCTCGATCGGACTTGCTTATGTTGAAAACAATCAGGTGGTAAAGACAGATTATTATCTTATTAAGCCGCCTGTGTTAAGATTTAACGAAAGATTTGTCGCTGTTCACGGGATAACAGCAGCTGATGTACAGGAGGAACCAACCTTTGATCAAGTTTGGGAAAAGCTGAAGGACAAGCTGGAAAATCAGCTCCTGATTGCACATAATGCCCAATTTGATATGAGTGTCTTGCATAGCTGTTTGATGAAATACGGTCTTCCAATACCAACGCTTCGTTATGCTGACAGCATTTCGATAAGCACGGCAGCATGCAGAGGGGAAGGGATACGGCAATCCTTAAAGGCTCGCACAGCTAGATTTGGTGTCAAACTGGAGGATCACCACAATGCGGGAGCTGATGCGATAGCTTGTGCTGAATTAGTTATCGCAAGTATTAAGGCGATGGACGAATCTTGTCTTGCTGATTATTTTAAGACAAATAGGCGTATCGCAGTTAAGTCATTTACAGAATTAAAGCCGCAAATCTCCTTCAGCAAAAGAAGACCAGCACCAAAAACAACGAAAAAGTTCCATTCTGTGTCTATTTCTGAAATTGCAGCAACTACCGAAACCTTTGATGAGTCAAATGCATTGTTTGGTAAAAATGTTGTTTTCACAGGAGATTTAGCAACATTGGACAGAAAAGCAGCGATGCAAAAAGTAGTGGACGCAGGTGGGCTTGTTAAAAGCGCTGTTAGCGGGAAAACGAACTATCTTGTCGTTGGTGTTCAAGACAAGCAGCTTGTCGGTGCCACAGGCATCAGCACAAAGGAAAAGAAGGCTTATGAGCTAAAAGAAAAGGGTCAGGATATTGAGGTTGTTAACGAAGAGCAGTTCCTGCGTTTGCTTCAATAACAACTGATGCTTACGAGGTCAACACAAATATGTTTCTCTAATTCAAGAGGCTGGGACATAAGTATGTGAATCTATGTAAAAACTGAACGATTTAATCAACTGATGATTAAATCGTTCGGTTTTTTGGTTTCTTTAGTTTTAATACAAATGATTAGAAATCTTAGTGGAGTGGAGCGGAGGACACTCGACTACTAAGGGAAATAGAGGACGCTTTAGACCCCGCAGGCGAAGGCGAGGAGGCTCAGCTTCCTCCCCGCGGAAAGCGCGAGGACGAGCGCGCAATGAAACGAACTAATTTTAAACCCATATATTCTATTTAGTCACGTGCTTCATTTTTCCAATTCAGATGTAATTTTATTATTCGTATTTAGAAAGGTTATCTTTTGTTTTATCCCGCCACTTTTTTATGTTATTGATCTAAATACAATAATTAAAAACTTAGTGAAATGGAGCGGAGCATACTCGACCTTTCTATTTTTATCATCTAGTAAACTTCTTTCTATTTATATGTATAACAGTTTGCTAGTTTGGAAAGAATGGTATTACAAAGGAGGAATTGAGATGAATAAAATGACAAAATTAGATGTAAAGGATTTTATCATTGATGAAAGGTTTGAGCTTCACTCCTACTTAGCCTACTTATTTACACAAAAAGACAATACAGAGGAAGCTGCTGTTTAATTGCTATTATATATTTTCTATGCAGAAGCAAGGGAATCTCCCTTGCTTTTTTGTTGGTTTCTAAGCTGACGAAAAGCTCTATTAATATCTTAATCTGCTCAACTAAAAAAAGGACGGTTTCCCGTCCTTCCTTTCATATTATGCTTCAACCTTGTTGAAGAACTGTGGTAAATGCTCTTTATGTGCTTCAAGCATTTCGTCTACAATTTCCTTCGCAACCGTATCTGATGGAGATAGTGGGTTGATTGTAAGAGCCAGGATTGCTTTGTCATAGTCACCTGTTACTGCTGCTTCTGCTGCAACTCTTTCAAAGGATTTAATTTGTTGCACTAGTCCTCTTACTGCTACTGGCAGCTCACCCATTACGATTGGTTTTGGACCATCCTTTGTAATGATGCTGGAAACCTCGACTGCAGAGTCATTCGGAATGCCAGCGATAGCTCCGTTGTTGATTGTGTTAACAGGCTGAATGTCGCGTTTGTCGTTGTAAATAGAATTGATCAAACGTACTGCTGCATCAGAGTAGTATGCTCCTCCGCGTTTTTCCAATTGTGGTGGCTTAATAGCCAGATTTGGATCTTTGTAAAGCTCGAACAATTCTTTTTCAAGTGCTTGCACGACTTCAGCACGAGTTCCTTCACTTTTCGAGTTCTTTTGATCTTTAGCGATCATTTCGCTCGTTTTGTAGTAGTACATATGGTAAGGACATGTGAGCACATTTAATGCTTTAATGAATTCTGGCTCCCAGCCAAGACCTTCGATATTTTTAACAAATGAACTGTTATTTGGGTCTGTTAGAAGGTTGATTACTTTATCCTTCACGCTTTCTCCATCGATATACACATCTAGTCCGTATACCATATGGTTTAATCCAGCGAAGTCAATGCGAACTCTAGAATGATCAACATCTAGAAGCTTCGCAATACCCATTTCCATACCGATTGGAACATTGCATAAGCCGACTACTTTTTTGATGTTTGAATAGCGCAGCACTGCTTCTGTAACCATACCAGCTGGATTTGTGAAGTTGATAAGCCAAGCGTTCGGGCAAAGCTCCTCGATATCCTTACAAATATCTAAAATAACAGGAATTGTACGCAAGCCTTTGAACAATCCGCCAGGACCGTTTGTTTCTTGGCCAAGCACGCCATATTTCAACGGAATTCTTTCATCTTTCGCACGAGCATCAAGTAGGCCGACACGGAATTGTGTTGTAACAAAGTCTGCATCCTTAAGTGCTTCTCTGCGGTCAAGTGTCAAATGCACCTCAATTGGCAAGCCTGCTTTTTCGATCATACGCTTTGCCAGGTTACCAACGATTTCAAGCTTTTCCTTACCTGCTTCAATATCAACAAGCCATAGTTCTCTGATTGGTAATTCTTCGTAGCGTTTAATAAAGCCTTCTACTAATTCTGGTGTATAGCTTGATCCTCCGCCAATTGTGGCAATTTTAATTCCGTTTGTCATTTTTGGACACCTCCAGGAGTTTTAACAAGTTCATATAAATCAATAATTTCTTGAGCTAAATCCTTAAGCGTGATTGCATTCATTAAGTGATCCTGTGCATGTACCATCAACAGGGATACCTCAATTTTGTTTCCTCTTACTTCATTTTGAATAAGGGATGTTTGGATATGGTGGGCATCATTTAGTGCTTCTGCAGCTTCCTCCATCTTCTGCTTAGCAAGCTCGAAGTTTCCTTCTTTAGCAGCTGCAATTGCTTCCATTGCGCAGCTTTTTCCGTTTCCTCCGTGGAGGATAATTTGGAATACTGTTTCTTCCATATTAGCCATTTTATAATCAACCCTTCTATTTTAGAATGTAAAAATTGTTAAGTATGTGCGCAAGTATTTTTGAAGCGTTTCCAAAAATACTCGCACATTAATTAGCAACTAATAATTAGCTTACTTTTGTGAATTCTGTACCTTTTTCTTCTGCTAATTTTTGTTTATCCCAAGTTCTGAAGAATGGGAAGTAAAGTACAAACGCAATACCGATGTTAACAAGCTGCATTATTGCACCGGAAAGCTTTCCGCCTGTTGCCAAGTATCCACCGATTAGCGGCGGTGTAGTCCAAGGGATTGCAATTCCTGCTGGTTTTGCCACAAAGCCAAGTTTCATTGCATAGTATGTCACTGTGATTGTAATAATTGGTGTTAAGAAGAACGGGATGATCAATAATGGGTTCATTACGACTGGTGTACCGAAAATAACTGGTTCGTTAATCATAAATGCTCCCGGTCCGATTGATAATCGGCCTAAATCCTTCATTTGTCTGCTTCGTGCAAACAATACCATCATAAGAACGAATGCGAATGTTGCTCCAGATCCACCGATATTGATGAATACTTCAAAGAATTGTGCTGTGAAAATCTCTGGAAGCTCTTTTCCTGCTTGGAAAGCAGCTTTGTTAGCATCTGTGTTAGACAGCCAGATTGGGTTCATTACCCCACCAACGATGTTTGTACCGTGTAGACCTGCAGACCATAACAACATTACCAATCCATATGCGATAATAGAACCGATAAGTGATCCACCTAATAAGCCAAGCGGTTTGCCAAGTACTAGTGTTACAATATCATGTATACTGTTGATACCGAAATATTCTACAACTAAACGAATTACCCAAATGATAGCGATTACAATAAAGCCCGGAATTAAAGCAACAAATGATTTACTTACTGCTGGTGGAACTCCGTCAGGCATTTTAATTACCATGTTTTTGTTAATAATAAAGCGGTAAACCTCTGTTGAGAACAATGCGATTAAGATTGCTACGAACAATCCTTTGCTTCCCATCATTGCTACTGGGATAGCGCCTGTTACTGCTACTGATTCTGTTGCACCTTCTGCTAAGAAAGGAACATTAAATGGTGTTGCTAAAAGGAAAGCACATAGTGAGATAACCCCTGCTGTAATAGCATCTAGTGAATATCTTTCAGCTAGTCTGTAAGCAATACCGAATGCTGCAATCAGACCCATCATATTGAATGTAGCATCAACTGGATAAGAGATTTTTGTTAGCCAAGCATCTCCGAATACTCTTGCCATAAAGTCTGCATAACCTGGAATTGGTAGATAACCTAGAATCAAGAACACTGAACCGATGATAATCATTGGCATTGCCAAGATGATACCGTCTTTTAATGCACCTAAGTGCCTTTGAGCAGCCAATTTGGCTGCAAAAGGCATAAATTTTTCTTCTAAGAAGGCTAAGAACTTATTCATATTTATCACCTTATCCTATTTTAGTTGTTAACTAGGTTGATAGCTGATTTCAATACTTCTGCGCCATTGCAAGTTCCGTAATGCATCATGTTGATAGAATCTACTGGAATTCCTTTTTCTGCTCCAAGTTTTTTCATTTGTGGAAGCAAATAGCGAACTTGTGGTCCAAGCAAAAGGACATCTGCGTTATCGATATGGCTTTTTACTGCATCTGCGCTTTCAGCCCAGATTTTGCATTCAATTCCTTGTTCCTTTGCAGCAGCTTCCATTTTTGTTACTAATAGACTTGTAGACATTCCTGCAGCACAGCATAATAAGATATTCATAATATAATTCCTCCTAGAAATTGAATTGTATGATAAAAAGAGTTTTTAGAATGCTAACGCATACACTATATTAATTCATTTATGTTTTGTTCTTCTTGTCGTATATGCTTTTTGCATTCCGTTTGTTGCTGTATTACCTTATGTCCTTATCTTAATGTAAAAGCGCTTACATGAACACATAATGTTTTTCCTTTGCCTAACGGAAATGATTGTGCCTCCCTAAAATCAAAGCCCATTTTTCTCCCATATTTAATAAATGTTTTTCAATTTATGTAAATTTCCTTATAAAAACACTTAATTTTTCCAAATTATTTTGTTAGAATAAGTACAAAGATTGATACCTAGGAGTAATCATTATGATAGCGAAAAAAGATAATAAGGAGAGTATGAGCGAGCTGCTGCAAGATATTGAATCTTTAAAGCTAGAACTGATTAAAGCAGGAAGTGATAGAGGTCTTAATGATCCTGGTACACTTCGGATCAGTGAACAGCTTGATACTTACATTGTCAGATATCAGAGAATGGCTGCCCAAAAATCCGCCCTGTAAGTTTGCAATGCCGAAAATATATAGCATCACGTATCTGATTGACACTTTTCCGGCATGCATTCGCCTGCAATGTTAGCGGAAAGTAATCATATGCCTCCTTGTAGCTTTTACGTTATCTCGATAATAATACCAAAACCGGCCTCCTAATAGGAGGCCGGTTTTGATGTAAGCACTATCCACGATACAAATTCAGCATATCCTTAATCGCCGCAGCTGCAGCTCCTCTTGGGTGGGAGGCCCCACCTATACAGCAAATTGTCCCCATTTCCTCTGTATGA